>CAZWKD010000004.1:11418-37052 GCA_964633985.1 uncultured Acidimicrobium sp.
GGATCGATGAGGTACGCAGCCACCAGCGTGTCGAACGCGACCACCGGCAATTCGTCGGTGCCGCGCAGGAGCCACCGAAGCACAGGCTTGCAGTCATGACCAACGATCGAGCGAATGCGGGCAGCCGCAGCGATGACTTCGACAGAACTCGCCACGCTGCCGGTGATCCACGCTGATTTTCCGGTCGAATCTGCAATGGCCACTCCACCCCCACCGCTGTCAGGCACGATCATTGCAACGTGTTCTTGTGACTCCGCGCGTTCGAAGACCTTGACCGCTTCGGAAACGGTCGTGACGCCCACAACTTGCCTCGCCGGCTTCTCCTTCTTAACGGTCTCCACGAGGGGCAATGGCTCGTTGCTGAATTTCGCAAAGACATCGAGTGCGCGCTGGGTGAGTGCCTTGAACTCGAGAGTTGTGAAGAGCGCCTTCGCCTTGGCGAGATCCGGCTTCGGGGGAAGGGCATTCAGATCGACTTCGATCGGCACGTCCCGACGCAACGTCATCAGTTCGAGATTCCGCAGTGCGCGCTCACGGCCGTCCTTCAACGACGCGGCGAGCTTCGGCGTCTGCTCGTCGGCAGAGTCCAAGATCGCCTGCAACGATCCGTACTTGGCCATCAGTTTTGCTGCGGTCTTCTCTCCGACACCGTGAATGCCTTCCAAGTTGTCACTCGTGTCGCCGCGCATCGCCGCGTACTCGGGGTACTGCCGTGGAGTCACACCGGTCTTTTCGAAGATTCCCGCTTCGTCGTAGAGGGCGTAGTCCGTGACGCCTCGCTTGTTGTATAACACCTTGACGTCCGGGTCGCGCACCAACTGATAGGCGTCGCGGTCGCCGGTGACGACCAACACTTCGGCGCCAATCTTCGACGCTCGCTCCACCACCGTTGCAATCAGATCGTCACCTTCAAACCCGGCTTTGTCGAGCACCGTGACGCCAAGCGCCTGCAACACTTCTCGAATGATTTCCAATTGCTGGTACAAGATGTCGGGTTGTGCCTCGCGCTGAGCCTTGTATTCGGGTGCAGCCTCGTGTCGGAAGGTTTTTTCGCGACGATCGAAGACCACGACGAGCCCGTCCGGCTTCTGCTCTTTGATCAAATTGGTAAGCATCGTCACGAATCCGAAGACGGCATTGGTGACCTGACCACTCGCCGTCGCCATGTCGGTGGGTAAAGCAAAGAAGGCGCGATACGCGAGCGAGTTGCCGTCTAGTGCGAGGAGTTTCACCTCTGCCTCTCGGCAATCCGTGAGCGCTTCACCTGCACGAAGTTACTTGCGCAGTTGGTCCAGCAGGCGATCCTGTTCCAGCTCCAGATCCGCGACTTCGCGGCGCAGAGCCTCGATATGCGCCTTCATCACTTCGCGGTGGCGTTGCACTTCGCGATGTTCATGCTCTGCGAGCGGTGTCTCGGAAACCATTGCGCGGACTTCCGTCTCATTGAACTCGTCTTCGATGACCTCGAATTGTTCGAGAGCTATCCGAAGTTCTCCATTCTTCTCACGTAGAGCGGATGAGGCACGACGAAGACGACGCTCGACGAGACGTGATGAGGATTTGAAGAGCATGTCATTTTCCATCAGTTGGTGCCCGAGGTGGGACTTGAACCCACACGCCCTTGCGAACAACGGATTTTGAGTCCGTCGCGTCTGCCATTCCGCCACTCGGGCCCGAACGACCGTGAAGGCCGCAGGGGGTGAAGAAGCGTACCCACCACAACGAAGTTCTACGCTTGGCATCGCATGCTCGCTTTCACCTTTCCAGGGCAGGGATCGCAACGACCTGGCATGGGTAGACCGTGGCTCGACCACGAAAGCTGGGAACTGGTGGGTGAAGCGTCCGAAATCGTCGGTCGTGACGTGGGGCACCTGCTCCTCGATGCCGACGCGGACGAATTGAAGGACACACGCAACGCTCAACTGACCACCTTCGTCGCTTCTCTGATGGTGCTCGACGCCGTTGAACGACTCGGTATCGAACCAGGGATCTGCGCTGGGCACAGTCTCGGCGAGTACACGGCGCTGGCCGCCACCGGTTCACTCGGCTTCGACGACGGATTACGTCTCGTGACTGAACGGGCAAGCGCAATGCATGACGCCGGTGCTACCGCGCCGGGCACCATGGCTGCGGTCCTCGGTCTCGACGATGAAGACGTAGAGGTCGCCTGCCGACGGGCGGATAGTGACGTGTGGGTGGCCAATTTCAATGCCCCCGGCCAGGTGGTCATCGCCGGCTCATTGGATGGAGTGGCCCTCGCCACCACCCATGCAAAAGAGCTCGGCGCAAAGAAGGTCATGGGGCTTCCGGTTTCCGGAGCGTTTCACACGCCGTACATGACTGCAGCTCGAGATCGCTTGCGAGACGCCATCGCCGATGCCCAACTCCGCGACGCGGAGGTGCCCATCGTCGCCAATGTCGATGCTCGTGCACACCAGGAAGCCTCCGAATGGGTGTCTCTGCTCTCGGCTCAACTTTCCTCGCCCGTCAGATGGAAGCACTCGCTCCTGACGATGGCGCAAGAAGGCATCACCGCATTCATCGAACTCGGACCTGGAGGTGTCCTCACGGGCATGGCGAAACGCACCGTGGAGAATTCGCGCACCATCAGCGTGGCGACACCGGAGGATCTCGATCATCTCCTCGAATGGCTCGGCGAGTTCGCTCCCGCCACCACCCCTTCAACCATCACTGCGCATGAAGGTGAGCATCTCTTTGCGATGGAACGTCTCGTGGTATCACCGGCAGCCGGACTGTTCACACCAAATTCGACCGTTCTCGATGGGTCTCGTATCACGGTCGGTCAAGTGATCGGCCACGTCGGCGACTACGAGGTTCGCTCCTCTTTCGATGGTGTGGTGCAATCGTTCATCGCCGTTGAAGGAGAGCGCGTAACGGCACATCAGCCAATCGCTTGGTTGCGTACCCATTAGGGTCGTGGCGTGCCGAGCGTGAGTGACAGCGTGCGCGGGTTTGCGCTGACCGGCTGGGGAACTTCCCTCCCCGAAAGAGTCGTGACGAACGACGACCTTGCCGCCACGATGGACACGTCTGACGAGTGGATTCGAGAGCGAACAGGCATCGCTCGACGACACATAGGAGGAAGCACGGCCAGTTTGAGCGTGGAGAGTGCTCGCAAGGCAATCGCCATGAGCGGGATCGATCCATCGAAGATCGACGCAGTGGTGCTCGCCACCACCACACCCGATCGCACGGTGCCGGCGACTTCGGCAACCGTCCAGAACGAGCTCGGGCTCCGGTGTGGAGCCTTTGACATCAACGCCGCCTGCTCGGGTTTCGTTTACGGCCTCTCCGTGGCTGGCGGGTTGATTGCGATCGGGGCGCGTGCCGTCTTGCTGATCGGTACGGACACACTCTCCCGAATCGTCGACTGGACCGACCGGAACACCGCGATCCTCTTTGCTGACGGTTCAGGAGCAGCCGTTCTCGAAGCAGTAGATGGCCAAGGCGATTTGCTGGCTTGGGACATCGACGCGGATGGTTCGGCTGAGCCCCTCCTGTATTGCGAAGTGGGCAGCCACATTCACATGGACGGCAAAGAAGTGTTCCGTCGTGCCGTGCGGATCATGGTGGACTCTGCGGAGAAGAGCTTGCAACGAGCAGGTCTTGGAATCGACGATGTGGCGCTCATCGTGCCGCATCAAGCAAACATCAGGATCATCGAGGCCGCGTGTGACCGACTTGGCTTCCCCATGGACAAGACAGCTGTCAACATTCAGGAAACCGGCAACACGTCGTCAGCTTCCATTCCGCTCGCGCTCTTCGATGCTGCCGACCAGGGACGACTGGTCAAAGGCGACCTGGTGTTGATGGTGGGTTTCGGTGCAGGCATGACCGCAGCTAGTGCGATCATGCGTTGGAACGGAAAGGGTTTGTCGGCGCAATGAGCGAATCAGGCAGAGTCGTCCTCGTCACTGGTGGATCACGTGGTATCGGCCTTGCGTGTGCACGCAGATTCGCCGAATCTGGCGATCGCGTGGTGGTTACGTTCAACACGACACCTCCCCCCGAAGATCTCATCGGCGTGCAATGCGACGTGACGAAACCCGATGACGTGACGCGAGCCTTCGCCGAGATCGAAGAACGCCTCGGACCAGTGGAGGTGCTCGTGGCTAATGCGGGGATCACCGATGACACGCTCATCCTGCGAATGTCCGAAGATCAGTTTTCTCGAGTCGTCGAAGCCAACCTCGTCGGCACGTTTCGAGTCGTGAAGCGCGCGACACAAGGGATGCTTCGTGCTCGCAAGGGTCGAATCGTCCTCATGTCGAGCGTGGTCGCCATGCTTGGCTCCCCTGGTCAGGTGAACTATGCAGCGTCCAAAGCGGGACTGATTGGCATGGCTCGATCACTCGCACGCGAAATCGGATCTCGTTCGATCACGGTCAACGTCGTTGCTCCAGGGCCAGTCGAAACGGACATGACTGCTGCCTTGTCGGATGCGCGCAAGGAAGAAATGTTGAAGGCCGTACCACTCGCACGCATGGCACAGCCAGAAGAGATCGCTGAGGTGGTCCACTTTCTCGCCGGTCCTGGTGGTGCGTACATCACGGGGGCGGTCATCCCCGTCGATGGCGGGCTCGGCATGGGTCACTGAGTACGGAACAACTAGGTCAGACAAACAACAACCCGCCAACTAAGGTTGGGGCTCGACCGCAGGAGGAATCATGGATCAGCAGTTGTTCGATCGTTTCGTGAAGTGTGCAGTGGATGTCTTGTCCGTGGACGCGGCCAAGGTCACCCCTGAGGCCAAGTTCAACGAGGATCTCGATGCAGACAGCCTCGACCTGGTCGAGTTGGTGATGGCGCTCGAGGAAGAGTTCGGCATCGAGGTTCCTGAGTCCGAGCTCGAGGGCGTGGACACCGTGGGAAAGGCCTTCGCGCTCGTCAGCGCCAAGGCTGGCTGACCCGCACATGCGTGGATCCGGCCATCGAGTCGCGATCACCGGTTACGGAGTCGTTGCGCCCTGCGGTATCGGCAAGGAAGCCTTCTGGAAAGGTTTGCTGGGTCCGGCGCTGACTGGCACCAAGTGCACTGAAATCAACGATTGGGATCCATCGCCGTGGTTCGACTCGCCGAAGGATGCGCGTCGCGCTGACCGTGTAGAGCAGTACGCCCTCGCCGCAGCGAGCGAGGCGCTGAAGCAGTCCGGCGATCTCCCCTACGACCGCTCACGAATCGGTTCGATCTTCGGCACGGGCATTGGTGGTCTGCACACCCTCGAAGAGCAGGTCATCGTGCGAGTGGAGAAGGGAGAGCGACGCGTTTCCCCGTTCCTCGTTCCGATGATGATGGCGAATGCAGCTGGGGCGTCCATCTCGATGCGCTACGGCTTCCAAGGGCCTGCAGAAACCATCTGCACCGCCTGCGCTGCTGCGACACACGCCATCGGCAATGCCGCCCGCCAGGTGGCGTGGGGCATGAGCGACGCCGTCATCACGGGGGGCTCGGAATCTGCCGGCACCATCACCGCGATCGCTGGTTTCGCCAACATGACGGCAATCTCCACGACACTCCGCAGCATGCCCTTCGACAAGGATCGCGATGGATTCGTGATGGGAGAAGGCGCCGCCGTATTCGTTCTGGAGCGAATGGATCTGGCCGTCGAACGCGGTGCGACGATCATTGCCGAGGTGTTGGGAGCCGCCAGCAACGCAGACGCTCACCACATCACCGCGCCATCACCTGGAGGAGTCGGTGCCGCACGGTGCATGCGCCTCGCCATCGACGACGCGGGATTGGCGCCAACCGACATCAAGCAGATCAATGCGCACGGCACCAGCACCCCGCTCAACGACGCTGCAGAGTCGCAGGCGATCGCCACCGTTTTTGGCGAACACCGACCACCTGTCGTCTCGATCAAGGGTGTGACGGGTCACCCACTCGGTGCAGCCGGTGCGCTCGAAGCTGCCTCAGTGTTGCTTTCGTTCGAGAAGAAGTTGATACCACCGACCCGTGGCACCACCACGCTCGACCCGGACATGTCGATCGATCTCGTGATGAACGAGCCGCGAGCATGGGAGCCGGGTCCGACCATCTCCAACAATTTCGGTTTTGGTGGCCACAACGGAAGCGTGATCATCGCACCCTGCTGACTGGGCGAATGGTCGTCTACTGATCGACCACCACGAACAACAGATCACATTCGCAGGCAACGTCGCCGTTGACCGTTGCTACGCCATGGCCCTTGCCTGCCCGGCCCGAGAGACGCACCAACTCGGTAGTCATCTCGAGCGTGTCTCCGGGTACGACTTGTCGTCGGAACCGTGCCTCATCGAGCCCCCCGAACAAGGGGAGCTTTCCCGTGAACCGCTCGTCGCTCACGATGGCCAGTGCTCCCGTCTGTGCGATCGCCTCGCACATCAGGACACCCGGCAATGTAGGTCGACCAGGAAAGTGACCACCAAAGAACCATTCATCGCCACGCAGGTTCCATTTCGCCACGGCCCTCTTCCCCGGCTCGAGACTGATGATCTCGTCGACGAACAAAAATGGTGCGCGATGCGGAATCAGGTCTTCGGGCTTGGTCATTTCTCGCCCAACGCTTCGAGCAGTTTGGCTGCGGTGTCCTTCGGCGAGATCTTGTACCACGCATGCAGGATCTCACCTCCCTTGTCGATGAGGAAAGCAGACCGCTCGATTCCCATGTACTCGCGGCCGTACATCGACTTCTTCTTCCACACCTTGTAGGCCTTGGCTACCCGATGATCCTCATCTGCCAGTAGAGGGAACTTGACGTCGAACTTCGTGGCGAACTTCAACTGCTTCGACGGAATGTCAGGGCTGATACCGATGATCGCAGTCCGACCGATGTCGTCGGCCAAGTCGCGCAGCAAGCAGGTCTGTTGCGTGCAGCCAGGAGTGTCAGCCTTTGGATAGAAGTAGACGAGCACCTTCCGCTTCGAATAACTCTCGAGCGAAACCTTCTTGCCGTGTTGATCCACCAAGGTAAAAGTGGGCGCAATCGATCCGGTTTTGAGCATCGACAGAAGTTATCGCAGCGACGACTTGGCCGGATCGTCGATTGCCTTGCGCACTTCTTCGACATACCGTCCGACCTCATCGGGCCCAAATTCCATGAGCCGTCGCACGACTGACGCGCCCTGGATCACACCGTCGGCCACGCGAACCGCCTCCCGCGCCTGCTCCGCGTTACTCACACCCACACCCACCAACACGGGAAGGTCGGTCACACGCTTCAACCGCTCGGCAATGCTCGTCGCAGTTGCCGACAACTCGGCACGCTCGCCCGTCACACCCAATAGACCGACTGCGTAGACGAAACCGCGACTCCGTTTCACGATGAGCGGCAACCGCTCGTCCGGAGCAGTCGGCGCAGCAAGCAGCACCGTCTCGATGCCGTGGGCATCTGCATGATTCGCCCACTCGCCCACTTCCTCAAGCGGGAGATCGGGCACGATGGCGGCAGAAACACCTGATGCAGCGAGCGCACCGGCAAACCGCTCCAGCCCCATTGCGTGCAAGGTATTGAAATAACACATGACGATCAATGGCACATCCACGTCCAAACGATGAACATCGTCGAGGATCCCCATCGGCGTGGCACCGGCGCGCAAGGCCGACTCCGACGCGGCCTGGATGATCGGACCATCCATGACTGGATCGGAAAACGGCAAGCCGATCTCCACGGCGTCGGCACCGCTGGCTACCGCTGCTCTGATTGCTTCCTGCCATCCAGGGAGCCCGCCCGTGATGTACGGAACGAGCAACTTCTTTCCGGCGTCACGGCGCGCCCGCAAATGGCTCTCGAGACGACCGACCATCAGCGCGACTGAGAGATCACGACAAGATTTCCATCATCTGCGCGACGTCTTTGTCGCCACGGCCCGACAAGTTCATAAGAAACGTGCGGCCTTGGTGTTCGGGTGCCGACCGCACGATCCAGGCCAATGCATGGGCACATTCGAGAGCGGGAATGATGCCCTCGGCGCGGGCCATCAGCGAAAAGGCGGAGACCACTTCTTCATCCGAAACGCTCGGGTACTCCGCGCGACCGATAGAGGCAAGGTAAGAGTGCTCGGGACCGACGCCCGGGTAATCAAGCCCTGCACTGATGGAGTGAGCTTCCTGAACCTGGCCGTATTCGTCCTGCATCAGGTAACTGCGCATTCCGTGAACAACCCCAGGAACACCATGTCCCACCGCAGCGCCGCCGCTCGGTTCCACTCCGATCAGGCGTGAGGTCGTGTCGACGAATCCGGAGAAAATGCCGATGGCATTCGACCCGCCACCGACGCACGCCACCACGAAGTCTGGATCAGCGCCCGCAAGCAACTCTCGACATTGCTCACGCGCTTCTTCACCGATCACGCTCTGGAACATCCGCACCATGTACGGATACGGGTGCGGGCCCATGACGCTTCCGATCGCGTAATAGGTGCTCTCGACCGACGCCACCCAATCGCGCATCGCCTCATTGACGGCGTCCTTCAACGTCTTGCTGCCCGATGTGGCCGGCACGACTTCGGCGCCGAGGAGTCTCATTCGAAAAACGTTCAGTGCCTGCCGCTCGATGTCCTTCTCACCCATGTACACCTTGCACTCGAGACCAAGTAGCGCGGCTGCAGTGGCAGAGGCGACACCGTGCTGGCCGGCACCGGTTTCGGCCACGATGCGCTTCTTGCCCATGCGCTTGGCAAGCAGCGCCTGACCGAGCACGTTGTTGATCTTGTGCGAGCCAGTGTGGTTGAGATCCTCACGCTTGAGGATCAGACGAATGCCGAGCTGAGATCCGAGGTTGTGGCATTCGGTGATGATCGACGGGCGGCCTGCGTAATGCGCGAAGAGATCGTTCAGTTCGGAACGGAACATCGAGTCGTTCCACGCCTCTTGGAACGCCGCCTCCAGTTCGAGACACGCGGGAACGAGCGTCTCAGGGACGAACCGCCCTCCGAATTCGCCGAATCGACCGTCGGTGGAAGGGTCTCGGAGCATGCGCTGACTGTACCTCCCGACTCCCGATCCTTCTCAGACGAGGTCGTCTAAGTCTGACCCTCCAGCACGACGTGCCTCGGCGATGAACCGACGAACCTTCACCGCATCCTTTCGACCTGGACTCTCCTCCACGCCCGTGCTCACGTCCACCCCCCATGGCCGAACGGTCGTGATTGCGGACTCGACGTTTTCAGGCGTCAATCCACCAGAGAGCACAACACGTGTACCTCTCGGGAGGTCATCGGCGAGAGACCAGTCGAACGCAACTCCGGATCCGGGATTCTGCGAGTCGAGAAGGATGGCGTCTGCTGCAAAATCAGACGCGGCGAACGCTTCCTGACTTCCGGCAACGACCGCCTTGAACACCAACTTCACTTGCTCGCCGACGTCCCGCACCATGGATGGCGTCTCACTCCCGTGCAACTGGGCGCCATGCAGCCTCGCTGCATTGACGATGTCGATCACTCGCGTGGGATGTTCATTACGAAACACGCCGATCGTGATCACCTCGGGCGGCAGTCTCTTCACGATGTCTTGCACCGTCTGCACACTCACTTGCCGAGGGGATGTGGCGAACACGAAACCGAGGGCATCGGCCCCCATCGCGGTTGCCAACAGCGCGTCTGCTTCCGTGGTGATGCCGCAAATCTTGACGAACACGATCTGAAACTAATCCTTCAGACCGATCCGAGCGTGGATCACGAGACGAGCAATGTACGGAGTGTGTCGGCTGGAGACGAGGACCGCACCAGCGTCTCACCTACGAGTACCGCGTGATATCCCGCATCGCGAAGTTCTCGAGCATCGCGAGCATCCACCACGCCAGACTCCGCGACGCGGATCACGTCGTCGCGCATTTGCGAAGCCATCCTCACTGCTCGCTCACGATCCACCTCGAAGGTTTTCAAATCTCGTTGATTCACGCCGATCAACTGCGCACCACACTCTTGCGCCATATCCAACTCGGACTCGTCATGCACCTCCACCAAGACGTCGAGTCCAAGGTCGACACCTAGACGATGCATCTCAGCCAACTCTCGCCGTGTCAACGCCGCTGCGATCAGGAGCACACAATCGGCCCCCATCAGACGGGCATCGCACACATCGCGCAGCGACACCGTGAAGTCCTTGCGCAAGACAGGAAGTTCAATGGCTGACCTTGCAGCAACGAGATCATCCCTGCTGCCACCAAAGAATTCCTCGTCGGTCAACACCGAGATACACGAGGCTCCACCTCGCGCATACGTATCCGCCAGTTGGCGGGCGTCGAGATCAGTGAAGAGATCGCCTTTCGAGGGCGAACGCCGCTTGATCTCTGCGATCACCGCGAGATGCGCAACGGAGTCCGACTCGAGTTGTCGAATGAATCCTCGACACCGCGGGAGCCGGGATGCAGCCTCGACCAATTGATCGAGATCCCGGTCGTCGTTTGCCGCCATCGCGCGGTGATGTTCGAGAATCTTGTCGAGATACATCGCCGGCTCAGGAGCCGATTCGCTCTTCGAGGTACCCGACGAGTCGATCGAGCGAAACACGCTCTTGAGTGGTTGTGTCTCGCTCACGGACGGTAACAGCCTTGTCTTCGAGCGAATCAAAGTCGACCGTGACGCAGTACGGGGTGCCGATCTCGTCCTGACGCCGATATCGGCGCCCGATCGCCTGTGTTTCATCGAAGTCTGTCATGTACCGCCGCGCAACATCACGATGCACCTGACGCGCAAGGCCACTGAGTTCATCCTTCTTCGACAATGGAAGTACGGCTACCTGATAGGGCGCGATTCGGGGATGGAGCCGAAGCACCGTTCTCGTCTCGTCATTGACGACGTCTTCGTCATAGGCAGCGAGGAGGAACGCGGCCATCGCGCGGTTCACACCCGCCGCCGGCTCAACGACATACGGGACGTAGCGTTCGTTCGTCGCCTGATCGAAGAAGTCCAGCTTTTGCTTGGAGTGTTCCGCATGCTGCTTCAGGTCATAGTCAGTGCGTTGCGCAATTCCTTCTAACTCTCCCCAACCCCAAGGAAAAAGGAATTCGATGTCACTGGTGCCTGTCGAATAGTGCGACAACTCGTCTGCGTCGTGCTTTCGGATGCGCAACATCGATTCGGGGATCCCGAGGTCGAGGTACCAACGCAGACGCGCCTCGCACCAGTAGTCGAACCATTTGGCGCTCTCTGCTGGAGGAACGAAGAACTCCATCTCCATCTGCTCGAATTCGCGAGTGCGGAAGATGAAGTTGCCCGGCGTGATTTCGTTGCGGAAACTCTTGCCCACCTGCGCGATGCCGAATGGTGGCTTCTTCCTCGAAGTTTGCAGCACGTTGGCGAAGTTGACGAACATTCCTTGGGCGGTCTCCGGGCGCATGTACACCTCGGCGCCAGCACCCTCTACTGGACCAGCGTGCGTCTTGAACATCAGATTGAATGCTCGTGCCGAGGTGAAGTCACAACCCTTCTTGCCTTGCGGGCAGTCGCGATCATCCAATTGATCCTCACGAAATCGCCGCTTGCACACGACACAGTCGACTAGCGGGTCGCTGAAATTGGCCAAATGACCGCTTGCTTCGAACACCTGTGGTGGGCCGAGGATCGCCGCATCGATCAACACAGTGTCGTCACGTTCCTGCACCATCGTGCGCACCCAAGCGTTCTTCACGTTGCGCAGCATCAACGACCCGAGCGGACCGTAGTCGTAGGACGACCGGAACCCGCCATAAATCTCGGCGCTCGGATAGACGAAACCTCGTCGTTTGCAGAGGTTGACTATTTGGTCCAGATCCGTCGCAGGCACGCGTTCAGGTTACAAGAGTCGTGTTCTGGCGGCGGGCTATGACGAACCGAACATCAGCGACGACTTGAGTCGACGCTCCAGGTGATGCTCCATCAGCCGAGTAGCGAGCGCCGTCGTTGCGTACGTCGCGGGAGACTCTGGACGATCGAGAGCCGAACGAAGTCGCCCCCCGAGAATGTCCTGCATTGCTTCCACCACACCCTCCTCGACGCGGACACCCGTGGCACATGCTCGACATTGCACGCCACCGGCATGAAGATCGAAATGCTCCAAGCGCTCCTGTGCTCCACATTTCACGCATTGAAAGACCTGTGGCCCGACCCCTTCTGCGGCAAGAAGCTTCAAGAAGAACCCTGCGAGCAGGAGCGGCGCCGGTCGTTCTTCCAGCGTTCGCAACGCACCCACCAACATCTCGTACAAGTGCGCAACCGGCTCTCGATCCTGCGAGACCAGATCGATGGCTTCACACATCGAAATCGCTTGCGACATGCGCTCGAGATCCCCGTGCAAGCCGGGCGACGCGTCGACTACCTCGACTTGATTCACTACGTCGAGTTCGCGCCCGCGGTTCAACAACACATCGACGTGCGACATTGGCTCGAGTCGGGCACCGATCTTCGACTTCGTCTTGCGCACCCCCTTGGCAACGGCACGGATCTTGCCGTGCTCCCTCGTCATCACCACGACTATCCGGTCAGACTCACCAAGTTTGTAGGTGCGCAACACCACACCTCGATCGCGGTACGTGGTCACGTATCGATTCCACCAAAGCGTCGATCTCGTCGCTGGAAATCGTCGATCGCCATGTGTACATGTTCTGCATTGCATTGCGACCATGGCGTGTCGAGAAACACCAACTCGCTGTACGCCAGCTCCCACATCAGCGAAGGGGGCAATTGTGTGGGCGGACCGAACACCAGGACGAGGTCTGGATCTGCAAGCGCTGGAGAGAACAGTGCAGATTCAAGAACACCCTCATCGATGTCCGCACCGTGGGCCAACGAATTCACTGCGTCGACGAACCTGGTCCGACCATCGGAGCAGACATCCACGATGCACACGACGCCGCCGTGGCCGATGAAAGAAACACGATTACCTTTCTTTGTCCCGCCGGTGATGGACACGACCTTCTCCATCACCTTCTCGCCCTGGTCTTCTTCGAACTGGCCGCCCCACGGGCACAGTGTCAGCCACTGCACTCCCGAACCTTCGAGAGACTGCACGATCACATTGAGTTGACGCTGCCACTCATTTGCCGAACACTCGAACCACTCATGGGTCGTACCGCCGCACACGACGACATGACCGAGCGAAGCACTACCCGCCTTGTTCCGGGACGAATTTGCACGCAGAGCCATGTCCCTATTGTCGCACTGTCCCGTCCGTTAGTTTGAGAACGTCATGAGTTCGTCCCGCGCTCCCCACGTCGCCTGCATCATGGACGGAAATGGGCGCTGGGCGAGACGTCGCGGCCTCCCGCGAACCATGGGGCACACGGCTGGCGAGGAGAACTTGGCCGAGATCGTTCGACTCGCTGCCAAGCGTGAAGTCGGGTGGCTCACCGTCTTCGGCTTTTCCACGGAGAACTGGGTTCGTCCACCAGCAGAAGTTCGTCACATCCTTTCCCTGCACAAGCGACTTTTTGGGCGCGTTGAAGAACTCAACGAAAACAACGTCCGTATCAATTGGATTGGTCGGCCCTTCGATGAGCCTGGGTCACGTACGCCCGCCTACGTTCAACGGGCGATTCGCCAGGCGATCGAGGACACGGCACACAACACTGGGATGGTGCTCACCGTTGCGTTCGACTATGGCAGTCGTGCCGAACTCGTGAGGGCAGCACGACAGTCCCGACACGACCAGAGGCACGTCTCTACGAGCGACGTCTCCTCTCATCTCTACGACCCTCTACTCCCCGACGTCGATCTCGTCATCAGAACGTCCGGCGAGTCGCGCATCTCCAACTTCTTGCTGTGGCAGATCCAAGGCGCCCACCTGTTCCTCACGGAACGTCCCTGGCCCGACCTTGACGCCACCGAACTCGACGCGGCGCTTGCGCTTCTTGACGAGTAGCCCGGGCACGCGGACACGACGAAGTGGGTGACACGACGTTCTTGCTCGAGATTGCCACAGCCGATCTTGCAGGAACCGAACGGAGACACGGACAAGAGTCGATGGCCGAGTCGGTCGCCGCGGCCATCGACAGCGGAAAACATTTGGTCGTGCAAGCAGGAACGGGTACGGGCAAGACACTCGCCTATCTCGTTCCCATCCTTGCATCGGGGAAAAGAGCCGTCATCGCAACGGTTACCAAAGCGCTGCAGGATCAGCTGGCCACCAAGGACCTTCCACACGCATGCACGGCACTCGCAAATGAGTTGGGTCGAGAGCCGTCGTGGGCCGTCCTCAAGGGCCGAAGCAACTACCTCTGTTTGCAACGGCTCGACGAGGAACGAGCACAGCCCGAACTAGGTCTGGCGGACAAACGCTCGAGCGAACGTGACGCTCGGATCCTTGAGGAGGTTTCCAAGTGGAGCGAATCCAATACGGACGGTGACCTTGACAGATACCCGGGCACGCTTGCGGTGACGACACGGCGACGCATCACGGTTACGGCCGACGAATGCCCTGGGGCGAGCAAGTGTCCACGAGGACAGGACTGTTTCGCCGAGCGCGCACGGAAACGAGCCTCGGAAGCAGAGATCATCGTCGTCAATACCCATCTTTACGGGCTCCACCTGATGTCGGACGGGCAACTCTTGCCTGAGCATGACCTGGTGGTGATCGACGAGGCCCATCAACTTGAAGACGTCATCAGTGACATCGCCTCTGCATCCTTGTCTCCACGCCGTATCCAGAATCTCGCAGGAACCATTGGTGCAGTGGTGAGCGATGAACCCCTTCGTGCGACGTTCATTCGCGTCGCAGAGGACCTTTCGACAGCGATCGTTCCAAAACTGGACAAGAGAATCTCGATCGAGAATGAGCCAGACCTGGTCGCCGTCCTCAACGCTGCCCGTGCGGTTGGCACCGACGCACTCGCCGCGCTCGGTCGAGTCGAGCAAGGACGATCCATCGCCGACGAGACGATTCGCCAGAAGTTGCTCCGTGCCACGATCGAAACCACGCGTTTCGTCGACATCGTCGACCGCTTCCTGAGTGGAGGCCGTGGCGTCGTGCTTTTTGCAGAGGGAGCCGTCGATAGACCGAGCCTGACTCTGTCTCCGCTACAGGTGGATCATCTCCTGAAAGCAACCCTGTGGAGTCGACAGACCGCAATCTTGACGAGCGCCACTATTCCCCGCAACCTCACCAAGCGCATCGGACTCGATGACTCGGAGGTCACGATGCTCGATGTGGGCAGTCCGTTTGCATACGAGGAGCAGGGTCTTTTGTACTGCCCGGTCACCATCGCCGATCCACGCAGCGAGCGACGGGATGGAGCAGTTGCCGACGAATTGGAACGTCTCATTGCGGCTTCAGGTGGTCGCACTCTCGCGCTATTCACCACCGTCCGACTGATGAGACATCACGCGACCGTCATCGCGAAGAGACTTCCCTTTCGGGTGCTCGTTCAAGACGACATGCCACGCGCCGCGCTGATCGAAGCCTTCGAAAGCGACGAGACCTCCTGCCTCTTTGCCACGTCGAGCTTTTTCCAAGGAATCGACATTCCCGGCAGGACGCTCAGCCTCGTCGTGATCGACAAGATTCCCTTTCCCCGACCCGACGATCCACTCCTCGAGGCACGACGAGAGACACTCGGCAAGGGAGCGTTCGGCGAAATCGACCTTCCGCGAGCGGCCACCATGCTCGCTCAGGCAGCAGGCCGTCTCATTCGATCCAATCAAGATCGCGGTGTGGTTGCAATCCTCGACCCCCGCCTCGCCAACAAACCGTACGGATCCGAGCTCGTTGCCACGCTGCCGCCGTTCAGGCGAACGAAACGCTTCGAGGAAGTCAGTGACTTCCTGACCCAATCTCTCAAGTGATCAGTCGATAGCCCAATCCGCGAACCGTCACGATCAACTGCGGATCATCCGGTACCTCTTCGATCTTCACACGCAACCGACGCACATGCGCGTCCACCAACCGGCTATCTCCGAGAAACTCATAGCCCCATACGCGCTCAAGGAGCTGGTCTCGAGACAGCACGATGTTCGGATGATCGGCGAATTCGCACAGCAGGAAGAATTCGGTCTTCGTGAGCGGGATTTCTTGTCCTGCTCTCCGCACGATGCCTTGTTCTCGAAGCAACTCGATTGCACCGAACTTCTCCGCGCGATCATCCCCAGATACACCCGTATACGTGCTTCGTCTCAGCGTCGCCCGAATACGTGCGGCCAATTCCTTCACGACGACGGGCTTGGTGACGTAGTCATCTGCGCCCGCTTCTAGACCGGCAACCATGTCATGCGTGTCAGTTTGTGCAGTCACCATGATGATCGGGACAAAACTCATCGTCCGAATCTGGCGGCAAACGTCGAATCCCGAAATGTCCGGTAGACGCAGGTCGAGCAACACCAGATCCAGACCGCCCGACTGGACTGCCTGCAGACCATCCGCTCCACAAGATGCTTCGGCGACCTGATAACCCTCGTCCTCGAGAGCTTGGCGAAGGATCGTCCGAATCGACGCATCGTCTTCGATGACGAGGAGCCGGTTCATGGGGTCAGTCTGCCCCGATTTCGTTACACAAATCGCACAAGACGGGAGCCGCCTAGTTACACGAGGTGGCCAAGATGAACGAGCGGGAACCGGTCGGGGTCCATGCTCCCCCTTGGGCCCCGACCGCACACCCCCTCTTCCACCCCTCGACCAATCTGGGATAGTGGTGCCATGACGAACCCCTCCACGCGATTGCGGTTGGGAATTCGCTTGCGAATGGCCATCTTCTTTGGCTTGGCTGCCTTCGCTGCAGCCGTCACCCTGGGTTTGGCGACCTACCTGAGCACGCGGGCATACCTGTTGGATCAACGCATTGACGTAGCCAAGCGGCAGGCCTTCAACAATGCTCAGCTCGTACGCACCGTGTTGGCGACGAGCCGCGATGACGTCGCCAGTCTCGTCACTAACTTGCGGACCGAACGTGACGGCTATGCCGTGTTGCACATCGCAGCTACAGAAGACGACTCCGAGTTCTTCTACGCGCAGGAACCTTTGCGTTTCACGCAATCCAACCTTCCAGGCGAACTCGTTAGCCAGACCATTTCAGGGAACACCGGTAGACAGCGTTTCACGTTCGACGGACTGCCCTACGAGGCAGTCGGAGTGGCAATTCCTGCGATAGGCGTTCACTACTTCGAGGCATTCCCACTCACCCAAGTGACATCGACTCTTGCCACGATCCAAACCACCTTGATCGTCAGCGTGATCATCATCACGATCTTTGGTGGCCTTCTCGGCTTCACCATGTCACGTTCGGTGCTACGACCCCTGCGACGCGTGTCGGTCGCCGCCAACGACATTGCCACGGGTGGACTTGATACACGACTCGAGAGCGAAGGCGATCCAGATTTGGATCAACTCGTCCGTTCGTTCAATGACATGGCAGACAGCGTGCAATCACGGATCGAGCGCGAAGAGCGCTTTGCAAGTGACGTGAGCCACGAGCTTCGATCGCCGATCACTGCCCTCACCACGGCAGTAGAAGTTCTCGAACGTCGCTCAGCCGAGTTCTCCGAGCGGAATCAAGAAGCAATTTCAGTCCTGGCAATGCAGGTGCGCCGTTTCGACCGCACGGTCCTCGACCTGCTCGAACTTGCCAGGCTGGACGCTGGATCATCGGCGAGCCATGTGGAAGAGATCGATCTGCTGGACACGGTGCGACGTGTAATGGCACGGTATGGCTTCCAGCACATCCCAGTGGATGCCATTGGCGAGGACTGGGTCATTCAGGCTGATCGCAGACGGATCGAACGAATCCTCACCAACCTCCTGCAGAATGCGCTTGACCACGCAGGTGGTGCCACGCAGGTGACTCTTGCCCACCGCAACGACGACATGGAGCTGGTCGTCGTGGACGCAGGACCAGGAGTGGCGGCCAGCGAACGGGAGCGAATCTTCGAACGTTTCGCACGTGGAACGGCAGGGCGCACCAGCGCAGGGAGTGGTTTGGGCTTGGCGATCGTGCAGGAGCATGCACGAGCCTTGTCTGGACGCATCTGGGTGGAGAACGGTGCGGACGGAGGTGCCCGATTCATCCTGAGATTTCCGCGAGGCTCATCATGACGTGGCGCCGCATCGCATTGATCGCCGTCGCAGCCCTGCCAAGTTGCGCCGTGGCTGGAAGCGGTTCCTTTTCACCAATCGACAATTCAGAGATACCGCTCAGCCTGTCGCAAGCCACCACCACCGTTCCGCCCACCACGACGACCACGATCGAGGCAAGCACCGACGTTGGTGAGACGCTCAACGAACTCGTCGATCTGTACTTCATACTCGGAACTCGACTCCTCAAGGTGCAAACGAGTGTCGTGAGTCCTGCGTCCCCGGAACAAGCGATGACGCTCCTTGGCTCAGGTCCTCTGAACGACCCCAGTTACGTCGGATTGCGCACCGCCATTCCCCAATTGCTGGATTCACAGGTTGATGTAACACGAGGTGTAGCCAACGTCACGGTGCCTCAGTCGTTCCTGCGATCGCTTGCGCCCAACGATCAGCGCCTTGCGATCGCCCAGATCGTCGCCACGCTCACATCGCGACCGGGTATCGGTCAGGTGACCTTTCTTGTCGACGGAAGCCCCATACCCGTGCCGCGCGGTCGAGGTGACGTGGTGCCTGGTGGCACTCCGGTCACGTTCGATGATTACGCGATGTTGATCATCGGCGGCTAGTAGCCCAGCCGCTGCACCCGGTCCGGACGATGTTGCCAGTCCTTGTCGGTCGTCACCACCAACTCGAGTTTCGATCCCTTCGGCATTTCCTTCCGCACACGACGACGAATCTCTTTCAACATGGCCCCGCCCTTTCCGATCACCATGCCTTTCTGACTCTCGCGCTCGACGACAATCTCGCAACGAAAAACGTCATTCTCGACTGACACGACACGCGTCGCGATCGAATACGGCAACTCGTCATGAGTCAAATCAAGCAACACTTCGCGCACCAACTCTGCAACCCATGCATCGGTCGTCGTCTCCGTCGACATCTCGAGCGGATACATCGGTTGGCCCTCAGGAAGCATCTTTGTCAACTCATTGATTAGCGCCTCCACCCCTTCGCCGGTCCGAGCAGAAACCGGAAAGTAGGCCACCGCATTAAGTTCGGACACGCGGGCCAGCTGTGTCAACACACGGTCACGCGGAACCTTGTCGATCTTGTTCACGACGACGATCGTCCGACTCATGTCGAGTCGATCAGCCACCCACTGGTCGCCAGTGCCGAATGGCTCATCCGCAGGAACCAGCAAGCAGTTCACATCGGTGTCCGCAATCGCTTCGTACGCCTGCTCATTGACCCGTTCCCCGAGAGCGGTCTTCGGTTTGTGGATACCAGGCGAGTCCACGAAGACGATCTGCGCGTCTTGCCTATTGAGGATTCCGCGAACACGGTGTCGTGTCGTCTGAGGCTTGTCAGAAACAATGCTCAGTTTCTTGCCACACAATGCATTGAGCAGGGTGGACTTTCCTACGTTGGGGCGACCCGCCAACACGACGAAGCCCATACGCATGCACGCAGGCTACTTCTGCCAAACTTGTCAGCGGTGAACATCGACTTTCGCAAGTGGTTCGATCGCATGCAACCGCAAACGTTGCAAATCGCCACGTGGCTCCTCTATCTGGATGGGGTGTTCACACTGCTCGCCGTCATCGATCGCGCAGGCGTCGAGGGCTACCTCATCCGGCGCTACAACTTCGGCATCGTCATCGTCCTTGCGGTCGTTGCCTTGTACGCATTGGGTGGTCTCTTGATGGCAAATGACTTACGCCTCGGCTGGCGGCTTGCAGTGGCAGCAAGCTTCTCGCCGTTCATCCTGAACGTTCTGGGCACGCGCAGCGCGTTGTCAACGTTCGGATTCGGCTCGCCCGTTGGCATCTACGACCACATCACGGGTCGCATCTTCGGGGGCGGAACCATCGGCCTCATTTTCAACGTCGCCCTCGTCGCCTTGCTCCTGCACCAACAGAGCCGCGAACACCAACGCATCTGGTTCCACTGAGTCTGCTCAGACCGCACGGCTCTGGCACACTGAAGAGATGAGCACCACCGTCCAAGGCCTCGATCAGCTTCCCACCTATGTCGGCCAGCACCTCGGGTACAGCCCGTACATGGTCGTCACGCAAGAGCGAGTGCAGACCTTCGCCGACGCCACTGATGACCACCAGTGGATTCACCTCGACACCGAGCGCGCCAAATCAGGACCATTCGGCGTCACCATCGCCCATGGCTATCTGACGTTGTCACTCGTCGCCGGAATGATGCCGAAGGTGTGGAAGGTTGAAGGCGTCAAAATGGGTGTCAACTACGGTCTGAACAAGGTCCGTTTCATGTCACCTGTTCCCGTCGGATCCTCTTTGCGTTGTGGAGCAAAGATGCTCGCGGCGGACAAGATCGAAGGTGGCTACCAGGTGACCCTCGAAGTTACGTTCGAAGTTGAAGGTGCAACCAAGCCTGCTTGCGTAGCCGAAGTCATCTTCCGCTACTACGGCTGACCTCGTAACGGCGGTCAGCGAAACGTCGCCGCGATTTCGGCGAACGTCTCCAGTGACGTCGATTCGGGATAATCGACACACCAAGGAATGAACCCGGTACACCCCATCTCCATGTAGACACCGATCTTGTCGGTCACCTCAGCACGTGACCCGATCAAGTTGCCGGCCTTCCAGTCCTCATAACTTTCACGCCGAACACTGGTGCGTTGCAAGGCACGTAATTCGTCCTCGGACTCTCGAATCGCGATCTCGGGCGACCACGACTTGCGAATCGTCGATTCATCACGGCCGACCTTTTCGCAATGCTGCTTGAGCACGTCTCGCTTGTGCATGAACTCGTCAGGCTTTCCCCCAAAGTTCGACCAGTCGGCGTGCTGGGCCACCACACGGAGGGTGAGTTGCTCGCCGCCACCACCGATCCAAATTGGCGGACGTGGATGTTGCATTGGTTTCGGGTCACAGTTCGCCCGATGAGCTTGGTAATAGATCCCTGAATACGTGGTCTCTTTCTCCGTCCACATTGATTTCACGATCTCTACGGCTTCTCGCAACATCCCGATCCGTTCCTTCGGTGTCGGAAATGCATAGCCGTAGCCGCGGCACTCGTTTTCGTACCAACCCGCACCAATCCCCCAGTCGAGGCGACCCCCCGAGATCACATCCAAGGTGCTCGTGATCTTGGCCAACAGGGTCGGCGGTCGATAAAGGTTGCAGCCCACCATCTGCCCCAAACGAATGGTGGAGGTGATTTGACTGATCGCGGCGAGCATCGTCCAGCACTCGAATACCGATTCGTGTGCCGGTTTTGGAACGTTGTGGAAGTGGTCGTACACCCACACCGAGTCGAGGCCTGTGCGTTCCGCTAGCTGCGCGATCTGCACACTCCGTTGCCATTGTTCGGCCGGTGTGCCGTAACCCGCGTACTCCATCTTCCAACCTTGCGGAATGAAGACACCAAAGACTGGAGGCGTACTCACAGCGGCAACTCCCCCGTGGCCTTGTTGGTCGAGCCATGGTCCTTGTATGCGGCGATCGTGCGCTGAGCAATTCGCATCTGATGGATCTCGTCAGCCCCGTCGGCAAACCTGCTCCAACGCGCTTGCTGCAACATGTGTGCGAGCGGCGTGTCGGTGGAGTATCCCAGCGCACCATGCACCTGAATAGCGCGGTCGACGATACGCCACAGACTGTTGGCCACGAAGTGCTTCGCCATCGACACCTCGGAGACGAAGTCCATACCGTGCTCGATCTTGTAAGCGGCATGCAGAACCATCAACTTGCCTTGGTACAACTCCATCGCCGAGTCGGCGATCAACCACTGAATGCCTTGCTTCTCTGCGAGTACGGACCCGTGTGAGAAGCGATTCAAGGCCCGATCCACCATCATGTCGAGGGCCGTCTCCGCCTGGCCGATCCACCGCATGCAGTGCGCGAGACGAGCAGGTCCGAGCCGATACTGCCCGAGTAGGTGACCCTGCCCACGTCCGCCGAGCATGTTGGCCTGTGGAACTCGCAGGTCTTCGATCAGGATCTCGCAGTGGTTGTGACCACCGGCCATCGTTTCGACGTCGCGGACCACCGTCCAACCAGGACTCGGCAACTCGACGATGAAGCAGGAATTGGCTGCCTGGGGTATGTCGGGGTCCTCTTCCGTTCGCGCGATCAACAGTGCGAACTTCGCCCCCCGTGCGCCTGAGATGAACCACTTGTGACCATTGATCACCCACTCATCCCCATCGCGGTAGGCATGCGTGCGAATCAAGGTTGGATCACTTCCGGCAACCTCTGGCTCCGTCATCGCAAAACACGAGCGTGCAGTGCCCTCGCACAACGGACGTAGATACTTCTCCTTTTGCTCATCGGTCGCCCAATGCAAAAGAGTGTGCTGGTTGCCTTCGTCAGGTGCCTGAGCATTCAGTACGTACGGCCCGATGGGCACGCGCGCTGCTTCTGCCGACACGGCGGCCATGGCAGTCGGCCCGAGGCCCATGCCGCCCCACTCAGCGGGCATGTGCGGGAGCCACAAGTTCCACTCTGAGCGAGCCTGACGACGAAGTTCGACGATCGTTGCCACCACCTTCGAACGATCGTCTTGCTCTGTTGCCTCCCATGCGGGTCGCACCACGTCCGTCATGAACTGACGAACCTTCAAACGCACGGCCTCGACCTCTGCCGGAAAGCTGAAGTCAATCATGGAGAACCGCCACGGCTCCAGTGTTGCGGCGGAGTGCACATCTCACCAAGTTCATGCAGGACAAACCTTGATCAAACACCGTCCCGTAGCCTTGCGCCATGAACTCGCCGCACGAGCACCGCCCCAGCTGGGACACTGAGCGGCTTCCTGCGGGTCGAGACAAGGTCGTGGCGGTTCGCCAGATGTTCGACGCGATCGCTCCCCGTTATGACCTCGTGAACAGGCTGATGACTTTCGGACTGGACGTCATTTGGCGTCGACGAGCCGTGCGTGACCTTGCGCTACCTCCCGGCTCGCTGGTCATCGATCTTGCCAGCGGCACGGGCGATCTGTGCATCGAGTTGCGCAAGCGAGGTCATCGACCTCTGTCGTTCGATCTTTCCCTCGGCATGCTCCAACAGGATCGCAGTGGATCGCCGCGCACACAGTCCGACATCCTTCGCCTACCACTTGGCGATCACTCGGTGGATGGAGCGATTTGCGGGTTCGCTTTGCGCAACTTGCTCGATCTTCCCGACTTCTTCGCGGAACTGGCACGAGTAGTACGGCCTGGCGGTCGGATTTCGTTGCTTGATGTTGGTCGACCGACGAATCCACTCATTCGCGCGGGTAATGCCATCCATTTCGGCAAGGTGGTGCCGTTGATCGGACGCTTGCTTTCCGATGGCGCCGCCTACCGCTATCTCCCGAAGAGTGTCGCCTACCTGCCACCGAGCCACGAGATACTCGACATCCTGCGTACGAATGGGTTCGCTGACGCCCGACACCACCAGTTAAGTGGCGGTCTCACCCAATTGTTCGTTGCCACACGTAATCGCTGATGCATTTCGTCACTCGACGACTCTCCACGGACATTGGGCCCGAAGCATTCGCTGGCTCGGACGGAGCGCTGTTCGTCGGTGGAGATTTCGCCATTGCCACGCGGGGTGTTGCTGCACGCATTTCGCGCGCTGACGCCAAGGACTTTTTGACGTCACTCTCGATCGATGACGAGGTGTCTGCCATCGGATCTGGACCATTACTCATCGGAGCGATTCCTTTCGACTCAAATGAACCCCACGATTTCCTCCTGCCGCAGGAGTTGCTCGTGAGAACGGCAACCGGCGACTGCTGGTACACCAGTCTCGATGGACGGCCGATGTCTTCCGGCGACTCACACCCAACGAGCATCGAGACCTCGACTTTCACCTCTCGCCATGGAGTAGCGATTGACCACTACCTCGCGGCCGTGGCCCAAGGTCGCGATGAAGTGCGAGCAGGAAACCTGACCAAGGTCGTCATTGCACGGGATGTGTTTCTTGAAAGCTCGACTCCGATCGACCTTCAGACCGTGCTTCGTCGTCTTCGGCATCGCTATCCGCAGAGTTATCGATTCTGTCTAGATGGGCTCATTGGTGCGTCACCTGAACTCCTCGTCTCGAGAATGGACCACGAAATCAGCAGTCATCCGCTGGCTGGCACCACCGCCCGCACCGGGGATCCCAAGGTTGACGGGAGGCTCGCGACCGAACTGAGGCAGAGCAGCAAGAACCAGATCGAACATCGGGTCGTGATCGACATGGTTCACGACACTCTTCTGCCGTATTGCTCGTTCCTCGATTGGGAGCCGGAGCCCGACGTCATCGCGGTAGGCAACGTGCAACATCTGGGCACGCGTCTCATCGGTCATTTGAGCGACCCCCCACTGCACGTCCTGGATGCCGCGTATGCGCTCGCGCCAACGCCTGCCCTTGGTGGCCATCCGCGCGGCGAAGCGATCGACCTCATCAAACGGGTGGAGGGATTCGATCGAGGTCGTTACGGGGGTGCGATTGGCTGGTTCGATCGCGATGGCAACGGAACGTTTGCCGTCACCATCCGATGCGCCGAATTGAGCGTCGACCGACGAACGGCCCATCTCTTTGCTGGTGGCGGCATCGTTGCCGACAGCGAGCCCCATGCAGAGCTCGCAGAAACTGAAGCCAAACTGCAGGCAATGACCCGCGCACTTACCGAGGAGTGATTTCGTCCAGTTCGGTTGCCACCAGATCATTGAGGCGCTGATGCTCGAGGACGTTCTCGTCCCGCTGTGTTCGCACGACGATGATGCCCCTCTTCATTCCGGCGAGTCGTTGAGTGAATTCCTGCCTCGTCTTTGCTTCACAAGCCTCCACTCCATGAGCGACAGCCAGAGCCACGATGTCGCTGTCATGGGGGGTTCCGTACAGAGTCTCGAACTGGTCTTTCCCGAGCGCCTTCGCCTGATCGAGGAAGGAGAAGATTCCACCACCTCGATTGTCGACGACGACGACTCGCAGTGAAACATTTCGGCGAGTCAGGTTGATCAAGGCGTTGCTGTCGTGGAGGAAGGCCACGTCGCCAATCAACACCGTCACGGGGCTTCCGGAGCCGAGTGCCAAACCAATACCGGTGGACATCACACCATCGATGCCGTTCACTCCACGATTGGAAAAGACCCACGGCGGACAATCACTGGCGAACCACTCGACATCCCGCACGGGCATGGACGACGAAAGCAAAAGGATTTCATCATCCCCCAGTTCGGCACCCACTGCACGAGCGACCCATGGTTCGGTGATGGGTGACTCCTCGTCGATTCCATTCGCAATCGCCACACGCGCTCTCGTCTCAGCCTCCCACCAAGCAGCTGAATACTCGGGTGTGGACCCTGCAGAAGCCAGCGCCGCGACGACCTCAGCGACTCCACCGGCGACGTGTGCCGTCACCACACCATCGGGGTCGATGTGCCGCCCATTGGGTGTCACCGCAACGACACGTGCCCCGCATCGCGCGATCCATTGGTTGACCACCTTCGATGCAGGCGGCTCACCAACACGAAGCACCACTTCAGGCGTGAGTCGTTTCGCTGTCGACTCGTGGCGCAGGATCGAATCGGCATGGGTGACGACCTGACCGGCGACCGAGCGACATCCACTACGGGGATCAGCCAACACGGCCCACCCCAATCGATCGCCCAGGCGTACGAGACCCTCAGGATCATCCACTCCCGCACCGGCAA
>CAZWKD010000004.1:37152-39863 GCA_964633985.1 uncultured Acidimicrobium sp.
AATCGATCGCCCAGGCGTACGAGACCCTCAGGATCATCCACTCCCGCACCGGCAACGATCACGCCGGACTCACAGTCACCCAGCTCAGTGATCGGCGTGAGGTCTGTGTCGATACGCGGCAGATGCCCTGCCGGTGGCGACACACGAGGTGGTAGATCCGCTGCCGCACCCACCAATGGCTCACGGAACTGCAGGTTCAAGTGGACGGGGCCACACGGTGTGGCCATGCTCGACGTGAATGCCTCCTCCGCGATCCTCCGCCACGACGGACTCGACTCCATCTCTTGTGGTTCGACGTTGCGAAACGCGCGGACATACTCGCCGTAGAGGTGCAGTTGGTTCATCGTCTGCGGCGCACCGACACCCTGCAACTCAGGTGGCCGATCGGCAGTACACACCAGCATCGGGACACATGCTTGGGAGGACTCAGCCACTGCGGGAAAGAACTCAGCAGCAGCGGTACCCGATGTGCACAACAGCAAAGCTGGCCGTCTGGTCGAAAGACCTATTCCGAGTGCAGCAAAGGCCGCACTTCGTTCGTCGTGAAAAACGTGCAAATGAAACCGGCCATCGTCGAGGAGTGCGAGAGCCATGGGCGTCGAACGCGAACCCGGAGCCACGACCGCATGCTCTACGCCAAGGGCAAACCATTCGTCCAAGAGGGTGCGACACATCGTCACCGCGGCAGAAGGAGTCGCCTGCATTGCCTCTATCGTGGCATCTGTGCGGGTAAAAATCTTCCAGGACATCGTTTGTCCGTGGTGCTACATCGGCAAGTCACGATTTGACGATGCATTGTCGATCCTCCGTCAGGAACGCCCGAACCTGCAGGTCGACATCACGTTTGGCCCGTATCAATTGGACCCCACGGCACCCACCAAAGATCCCCGCCCCGTGGTGGAGGCCTATGCAGCGAAATTCGGTGGACCGGAGAAGGCGAAGGAAATCCTGCAACGGGTGACGGATGCGGCCGGTCAAGCAGGACTCGAAATGAACATGGACATTGCCAAGCGGGCCAACACCCGAGTCGCCCATCGACTCCTCCTCGCTTGCCCGTCAGAAATTTCCCCGACTTTGCTCGATGCGCTGTACCGCGCGTATTTCGTGGAAGGAAAGGACATCTCCGATCATTCCACGCTCCGCGTGATCGCCAACCAATCCGGCATGAACCGAGGAATGGTCGACGCGGTGTTGGACGGTGATCTCATGGACGAAGAATTCGATGCCTATATCCGCACTGCCCAAGACATTGGCGTGACCGCCGTGCCCACCTTCGTCTTTGCAGATCAGTGGGCCGTACCAGGCGCACAGGACCCCGAGTTTTTCCTTCGCGTGTTCAACAAAATCGCCGACGTATGAGCGAACTCGCCTACGAGTCTCTCGGTGCAGGAGAACCGCACCTCGTTCTTCTTCATGGTTTCACTCAGACGCGTGCTTCATGGCTGACGATCGGCAGGAGCCTGGCTGCACGCCATCGCATCACGCTCATCGACCTCCCCGGACATGGCGCAACGTCTGCACGACCGCAGTCGCTCGACGAGGCGGGCAGACTCGTCGCCCAGGCGTGCGGTCGATCGGTCTTGGTCGGCTACAGCATGGGAGCCCGAGTGGCATTGCACGCTGCACTTCACCCGAGTTCTGAGTTGACCGGACTCGTGCTCATTGGAGCACACCCAGGAATCGTTGACGAGTCCGAACGAATGGGTCGCATCGAGACTGATGACTCTCTTGCACGAAGGATCGAAGTCATCGGGGTTCGCGAGTTCCTTGCTGAATGGCTTGCCCAACCGATGTTCACCGCCGTACGCAATCTCGATCATCAGGATCGACTCACCAACACTCCAGAGGGACTCGCCTATGCACTACGGACGATGGGCACCGGTCGTCAACGAGTACTCGACGCCGAGTTGGAAAGGCTCGATGTGCCGACCCTGCTCGTGGTCGGTGAGCACGATGACAAGTTTCTCGCCCTCGCCAAGCGCATGCAGTCGATACTCCCCCGCGCCACCATTGCCACGATCCCAGACGCTGGACATGCGTGCCATCTGGAAAAGCCAGTCGAGACGCGCGAGACGATCGAAGCTTGGATCCGGGACCTACGAAATGGCGATGCCCAAGGCGAGTAACGAACCGGCTACGAGCTGAACGCGCGCCGTTCCTCCGAGCACTCGCACGAGGTCACGTCCAACGACTCCACGCAACACGTCTCGGTTGGGCCTCCATGCAACGACTACTGCAAGTAGCGCAAGGAGAGCCCATTTTTCGGTAATCCCGCACAGGACGACGAGACCCACGAACACACCATTGAGCAACACGTAGAAGCGTCGTGTTGCGGCATCGCCCAAGCGCACTGCAAGGGTGTGCTTTCCAGCCGGTCCATCTGTTGGGATGTCACGCAAGTTGTTGACGACGAGCAACTGCATCGCCAGAATTCCGACCGCCGCACCAGGGAGCAGGGTCCATGCGTCGAATTTCGACGTCGCAGCAAACGTCGTACCGACGACTGCCACCACTCCGAAGAAAACGAACACGAAGAGTTCGCCGAACCCCGTATACCCGTATGGACGGGGGCCACCCGTGTAGAACCATGCAGCAGCGATACTCGCCACGCCGACGACGATCAACCACCACGACGTGTTGGCGGCAATGACCAGTCCCGCCAGGGCCGCGACACCGAAGGCCGAGAATGCAGCAAGCTTGACCGACCGAGG
>CAZWKD010000004.1:39963-51724 GCA_964633985.1 uncultured Acidimicrobium sp.
CGGCAATGTTGCCACAGGGCACCGCAGGGCCACCTCTATGTCGTCACCATACGATGAAGTCGTGCTCGAGCTCGTCGCGTTGGACCTCCCCACGTCGCCACGGCTGTTCGAACTGGTTGTCGACCAATGGGATCGCGGAAACGCAGTGATGATTCTCGACCAACGACTCTCCGATGACCTCAAACGACGACATCTCGAAGCAGCAGGCGCAACGCAGATCATCGATCAATCAGGTGAACGTTCTCTGCAATTCGGCTTCGAGGTGGAACCAGGAGACGCACTCGTCGTGATGACCAGTGGCAGCACGGGCGAACCTCGAGCCGTCGTCCACACCCACCAAACCATCGCCGCCTCAGCCGCCGCTTCCAACGAGCGTCTCGGTACGACAGGCGACGACCATTGGCTGCTCTGCCTACCCCCGAGCCATGTCGGCGGCATGTCCGTCTTCACTCGCTGCCACCACAATTCGATCCGCCTGACCATTCACGAGTCGTTCGATGCAGAACGTGCGATGGATGCGGCCCGGCATGGTGTCACCCACGTCTCACTCGTCCTCACCGCTCTTCGCCGTGTTGATGACTCGCTGTTCAAACTGATCCTTCTCGGTGGCTCAGCCATGCCCGATCAATTACCGATCAATGTCGTCACCACATACGGACTCACCGAAACCATGGGTGGCGTCGTCTATGACGGACGACCGCTCGATGGAGTGCAGGTCAGGATCGTCGATGGCGAAATCCAATTGAATACACCGATGACGATGCGCTGCTATCGCGGAGGCCCCGAGACGCCGACGTGGTTCAACACGGGGGACATGGGACATGTCACACCAGACGGTCGGCTCGTCGTAGAAGGCCGCCGAGGCGATCTGATCGTCACAGGTGGCGAAAAGGTGTGGCCACTATCGGTGGAGCAAGTCCTGCTCGAGCACCCTGCGGTTCAGGAGTGTGTGGTGCGCGGACTACCCGACGAGGAATGGGGTGCACGTGTGGTCGCGTGGATCGTTCCGACGACCGTCGATCCATCACTCGACGAACTGCGCGAGTGGGTGCGTACACGCCTCAGTCCGATGCACGCCCCAAAGGAGCTTCGCCTGATCGGCGAGGTGCCGCGCACGGCACTCGGGAAGGTTGATCAGCCAGCGTTACTTGCAGCGGCTTGGCGTTGACGCCTACATCCGTTCCGAACTGACGCCCGCACCTCCATCGATTACGAACGTCTCGCCCGTGATCCACGAGGCCTTCTCGGATGCGAGAAAAGTCACCAGATTCGCAATGTCCTGCGGGTCGCCCAATCGCTTGGTCGGAAGACGCGACGCTAGTTGCGTGCCGAAGTTGTCGACCAACACCTTGGCGAAATCGGTCTGTACGAGTCCCGGAGCAATGCCGAGCACACGCGACGGCCCGAGTTCGCTCGCCAACTGCTTGGTCATGTGAATGATCGCCGCCTTGGTGATGTTGTAGACACCAAGGCCGATCTCCGCACGTAAACCGCCGACCGAGGCGATGTTGATCATCACCCCCGGATGTTCCTTCATCCACGCCTCCCACACTGCCTGGCACCAGAACAACGGCCCGCGGATGTTGACCTGGAACGTCTTGTCGAATCTCGCGGGATCTACTTCCAGAGTCCGACCAAAGTACGGGTTGGTCGCCGCATTGTTGACGAAGATGTCGATGGCTCCGAACCTGCTCATCGTCGCATCCACACATGACTTGATCCCGTCAAGGTCGCCTGCATTCGCGGCAAAGACATCGACCTCGCCGTCCATCTCCTGTGCAGCCTGACGAAGCGAGTCTTCCTTCCGCGAGGTGATCATTACCCGAGCACCAGACTCTGCGAAGGTCTTGGCGATCGCTTTGCCGATTCCGCGCGACCCTCCCGTGACGAGTGCGACTTTGCCTTGCAGTGATACGTCCATGCAGTCGACGCTAGTGGACGAGTCGTAGACGGTTCAGCCGACGAGGGGATTCATCCGATGAAGGGCGATGCGTTGAATTCGCCGACCATCGAGTTCCATCACCGTGAAACGCCACGAGTTGAACACCACGTGCTCCCCCTTCGCGGGAACGCGACCGAACGTGGTGAACACGAAGCCGCCGACGGTCTCGAAGTCCCCGTCGGGAATTCCCAGACCCAATTCTTCGTTGGCTTGATCGATGGCGATCGAACCGTCCAGCAGGTAGTCGGTCAGCGACAGTCGTTGAATCTTCGCCCTCTCCTCATCGTGTTCGTCGACGATCTCACCGACGAGCTCCTCGAGACAGTCCTCAAGGGTCACGATGCCAGAAATCACCCCGTACTCGTCCGCCACCACGGCCAGGTGGTACTTGTTCGCCTGCATCGAACGCATCAAGTCCGCGACAAGCTTCGTCTCGGGAACGAACTCGACGGGACGTACGAGGGACTCGAGCGTTGTCGCACCCTTGCCCGACCGCTCGGCAACCACGAGATCCTTCACATTGACCATGCCGACCACGTCCGGGCCGTCGTCGACATGACGCGTCACGGGAAGGCGACTGAAACCCTCACTGACGGCGCGGTCCAATGCCGCGCTTACGGTCATCGTCACTTCGAGATCCACCACATCCGGCGCAGGAACCATGATTTCCCGGACCACCGTGTCACCGAACTCGATCACCGACTTGATCAATTCACGCTCTTCGTGTTCGATCACGCTGTCCTCAGCTGCGGCCTCAACGATGCCGAGGAACTCCTGCTCCCCGATGAACGGCCCTTCCTTGAGGCCTTCGCCTTTGACGATCACGTTCGTCAACCTGATCAACAAATTGGACGAAACACGGAGTGGCCAAAAGGACACGAGGCCTTCCACCAACCGACCCGTGAACATCGCCCCTCGGACGGGATTCAACACCGCATAGGTCTTTGGTACCGCTTCGGCAAGCACGAAAAACACGATCACATTGAGCACGACACCGATTGCCACGCCGGGCGCGCCGAACAAACGCCCTGCCACGATTCCGGTCAGGGTGGCCTGCACCGTTTGGCAAATGTTGACCGTCAACAACAACGGATTGACCCACCGCGTCGGCTCTGATGCCAACCGAGCCAGGGCCTTGCCCGACTTTGATCCTCCTTCGGCAAGCGCATTGGCACGCGGACGAGTCATCTGCGACAAGCTCATCTCCGCCAGTGCAAGGACGATCAACACCAACAAGAGCACAAAGATGGCGATCAACATCCACAAGTCGACCGTGGTGAAGGTTGTGCCGATCATGACACCTGCTCCGGAACATGACGGAACGAGGCAGGAGCGGCACCTTGCCAGTGGTGACGTTCCAAATGAGCGCGTTCCCGAGAGTGCATGCGCTGCTCATTCACTGCGTTGTCGTGATCCTCGCCAAGGACGTGCAGCATTCCGTGCACGAGCAGCAAGGCCAACTCGTCATCGAACGTGCCGGCGTGTCGCGGCGCCTGCTCGAATGCGACCGACGGACAGATCACCACGTCACCCAACAGCAAGGGCAGATCGCCAAGATGAGGAGGTGACTTGTCTGGGCTCTTGCTCTGCGCGCCTGGTCCGGGCGTTCGAGTTGCTTCGATCATGTCGAGAGGAAAGGCAAGAACGTCGGTCGGGCCCGACTTGCCCATGTACTGGACATTCAAGTTAGACATCGTCTCCCGATCCACGTAAATCACCGTCATCTCAGCTGCCCCCGAGACCCCTTCGTCTCGCAAGACATGGAGCGCGAGCTGCTGCCAACGGGCGAGGTCGATTGTGTGATCGGTCTGTTCGTCAGCGACGAACACTTCTGGCTCGCCATCGCCACCCGATCTCCGCGGTCGCAGGCGTCCCACCCGCGGGTCGATCACGCCTGAACCCGCCGCTCATATGCGGCAACGATGTCAGCGACGATGCGATGGCGCACCACGTCGCTGCCATCAAGATGGACGAAGGCCAGATCATCTATTCCTTCGAGCATCGATTCCAAACCAGTGAGGCCGCTCCGCCCGCCTGCAAGGTCGACCTGTGTCGTATCGCCCGTCACCACCACCTTCGAACCAAATCCAATTCGCGTCAAGAACATCTTCATCTGCTCGGGAGTCGTATTCTGCGCTTCGTCCAGGATGACGAAGCTGTTGTTCAACGTTCTTCCGCGCATGAAGGCGAGTGGCGCAACCTCGACCACTTGACGTTCGAGCAACGTTCGCGCGTGGTCGGCACCGACCATGTCGTGCAGCGCGTCGTACAGCGGTCGCAAGTACGGATCGATCTTCGCCGTCAAGTCACCAGGAAGGAATCCGAGCCGCTCGCCTGCTTCGACAGCGGGACGCGTGAGGATGATCCGCTGAACTCGCTTGTTCTGGAGCGCCTGCACTGCCATCGCCACGGCCAGCCAGCTCTTGCCCGTTCCGGCTGGACCGAGACAGAAGGTGATCACATTGTCGCGAATCGCATCCACGTAGCGCCGCTGTCCCGATGTCTTCGCTTTCACGCTTCGACCCACGCCTGTCTTCAGGATTTCCTCCGTCAACAAGACACTGGGTCGTTCGTGCTGGCGAACCATTGCGATACTCCGCACAATCACATCATTGGTGAGCGTCTCGCCTCTCTGCAGAAGATTCGTCAACTCCTCGAACAAACGACCAAGCACCTCGGAGTCGGGCCCAGCAATCGAAATCTCATTGCCGCGGACACTCACACGAGACTCCGCAAAGGAGCGTTCGATGAGACGGAGGTGAGCGTCACGTTCGCCGAGCAAACCCGACATGAGGTGCGCACCAGGCACGACGAAGACCACTGACGTGGAAGAAACGGTCATTCTGCGGCGGGGCGAGCACTGGTTGCGTGCATGTGCCCAAATCCTACCGAGTGACGGCCCCGCGATTCTCGTCCTGACCCGACATCTCGGTGAACTGCTCATTGCGCGAGAAATCAAGCGCGTAATAGCGCTGCACCGTGAGAGGCATCAATGATGCACCACCCACGGTCTTGGCCATCCGGTACATCAATTCAGCAGCGCCACCCTCAGCTCTCGGCTGATTCTCCTCGGGCATGTCAAAGACGAGTAGAGCCCCCTCGCGCGCTTCGACCGCCATGGCTTGTCGAGCCAAGAACATCGAGGCCCCCTTCGTGGTGTAGGCGGGATCGATCACCGCCCAGACGACATAGTGCACCCGCCCAGCACGAAAGTGCTCGGGGAAATTCCGCCTGAAGTAGTGCTCACTCAGCCAACGAGTTCGGCGCACGTCGGTCGAAACGAGCGTCATCGCGATCGGCGTCGTGTCATCCCACACGACCCACGTCCGATTGGCGGCATCTCCAATCTGGTCGTTGAACTCCAGACGATCGAGCATCTCGTGGGTTACCGATGATTCCGCGGTGCGTTCATAGGCACGCGCGTACAGCTGCCACAGCTGTTCCCGCAATGCGGGATCGGTCACCGGTGAGTGACGTGTGACGAACATGGGCGACTCCTGAGTGCAACAACCGACATTGAGTTGGTCGAACGCGAACTCGCTCGCATGCAACCAACCCGGGGCACTCCGCCTGCATCCAAAAATACTCCATCCGCAGGCGCCAAATGGGGATCTTGTACGGTTTGCGAGGTGAAGAAGAGCGTTCTCACGAGAGCCTCCGGAGGACTCGTCCTGGTGGGAATCGCGCTCGCCGCCACGAATTCGCTGCTCGCCGATTCTGCCTCGGCTGACCTCCTCTATCTCGGTTCCACCATCTGTCTTGTCAGCTCCCTTCTTGTCGCAGCGATCGTCAACAAACCCGACAAATGGGTGCTCACTGGTCTTCTCAGCATTGCTGCATGTTCTGTGGCGGGGCAGATATTCGACTCGGCGTTCCCAGATCGCGCAGACATGCAGATCGTTGCCGAGTCGTTTTTTCTCGCGGTTCAGGTCTTGCTGGCTTTCGGCCTCCTGTACATCATTTCGCGTCGGCTCGGAAGCGATCCACTAAGTGTTCTCGCCGACGGGTTGATCGTTGCATCGGGTTCCTGGTTCCTGCTCTGGATGCTCGTCGTCCAGCCAGCCATAGACCGGGAAGACCGCAGCGTGGCACTCACCGCCATCATCGGCATCACGCTCGCTGTCAGCGTCATCGTGCTTTTCACTTTGGCCTCTCTCCTCTTTGGCGATTCCTCTCGTACTCCCGCGGTGTGGTTCATAGCGGGGGCGATCACCTTCACCCTTGCGGGCGATTTCACCTACGCATCCATCGAGTCGGGACGTCTTGGTTGGTCCGATGTGCACGGTCTAACTCCGTTCATCATCGGAATGTTTATGGCGGCGGCCGCATTCATCCACCCCAGCATCACGACGCTCACCGATGTTGGGCCGACACTGCCCGAACGCCCCTTGCTTGGTCGTCTGATCGTCACGACGAGTGCGTTGACAGTCCCGGTCGTCGTACTCGCCCTCACCGATCCGGTCGATGATGCCGACCGAATCGTTCGTGCAGTTTCGATCTTCGTTCTCGCCGTTGCCGTCACGGGTCGAGTGGTGCAGGCGGTTCGGCGTAATGCGGCGACGCAACGGCAGTTGATTCATGCCGCACAGACCGACGCCTTGACCAACCTCCCGAATCGCTCCCTCATGGTCACCCACGTGGAGAATTCACTCCGCGTCGCCTGGTCGAGGTCCACTCAGCCCGCGGTGTTCTTCGTGGATGTGGATCGCTTCAAGAACATCAACGACTCGCTCGGTCATCAGGCAGGTGACGACGTCCTTGTGGCAGTCGCTACACGACTGCGTAACGCGCTTCCTGATCGCTGTGTGGTGGGACGAATCTCCGGCGATGAATTCGTCGTGCTCGACCCCGACAATCGCAACTCCACCGAGGCCCTCGTATTGGCCGAGCGCATCCTCGAGTGCTTCAAGGAGCCACTGAACGTCCGTCAAGGAGACGTATTCGTCTCAGCCAGTGTCGGTGTCGCAACCCATCAGCACGGCAATCAACCGAACGCTGAAGACCTCCTACGCCAAGCCGATACGGCGATGTATCGGGCCAAGGATGCGGGTCGCAACTGCATCGCAGTGTTCGATGAGTCGATGCTGGAGCGTGCGACGCAAAGACTGGCCATCGAGACCGCCTTGTATCGCGCTCTCGAACGTCGAGAACTGCGCCTCGTGCACCAGCCGATCGTCGACATCGATCTTGGCGAAGTAGTGGGTTTTGAAGCACTGATGCGTTGGGAACGCGAAGACGGAAGCATGGTTTCCCCTGCGGAGTTCATCCCCATCGCCGAAGAGACGGGCACCATCGTCCCCATCGGATCGTGGGCACTCCTCGAGGCCCTCACGCACTTGCGCGACTGGATCAACCAAGGACTCTGCCGGCAAGACGCGACCATGTCGGTCAACGTCTCGCCGCGTCAATTGCACGATCCCAACTTCACTGCCGTCGTATCTGAAGCGCTGATGCGTGCACACGTTCCTGCCGACCAGCTGTGGCTGGAAGTGACAGAAAGCGTGATGATCAGTGAACCCGAACAGGCTCTCGGTATCTTGCGTCAGTTGTGCGACATGGGCGTGCGAGTGGCCATCGACGACTTCGGCACGGGCTACTCCTCGCTCTCGCTGTTGCAACGCTTCCCCATCCAGCGCATCAAGATCGACCGCTCCTTCATCAGTGGTGTTGCCGACGAACTCGGCGCACGCTCATTGGTCCGCACGATCATCGCCATGGGAGAGTCACTCGGATTGGACATGGTTGCGGAAGGCGTAGAGAGTGTTCGCCAACTGCAGACCCTCGCCGAATTGCGTTGCGCCAAGGCGCAAGGCTTTTTGATCAGCCATCCCGTCTCCCCCGACGTCATGGGACAGACCATCGCGGCACTCGAGCAGTTCGGTAGTTGGCAGAAGCTCCGAGGCTCAATCTCGAAGGGCGAAGTACGCGAACGCACTGCTCGCGATCACGATTAGGGAGAGACTCGGCAACACGCCGATAACAGGCGTCCACTCCGGCGAAAAAATCGTGTCGAACGCATTGTCCGGCTCGATCCCCACTGCGTACCGCCGCAATGCACCAGAAAACGCCCACACCATCACGAGCGCCCACAAAGAAGCGACTGCGACATCCCGCCGACGTGACTTGCTCAAGCGCCAACCTGCCACGAGCGGTAGTCCTAGCAAGACTGGCATCACGTGTCTTCCTTGCACACCGTAGAGACGAAACAATTCGTAGTAGTTCAGATCGATCACCACGACCATGGCGACGACCGCGCAAACAACCAGACCAGACGCGAGAACCAATCTTCGAGTTGCAACGAAGAGACCTTGCGCCACGAGCGAAAAAAAGGCGGCCAGCAGGATGTAAAACGGCAGTCGCGGCATCGGCGTATCGAGCCAGCCAAAATCGCCGAAACCCTCGTCGAACATCCGGGGCACCGAAGCCAAACCATGAGCGATGCGGCTGATCAAAGGTGCCCGAACCTGATCGGCCACCAACGAGTTGGATGACTGCACGTCGTAGACGGTCAGATACCACGCGAGCATCGCTCCCATCACACCTAAATGGACTGTAAGGGCAATCCACATCCTCGATACTGCATCACGAACGGCACCCGCTCGACCAACGGCCACAGATGAAATGACGAGGATGAGCACGTAGATCAAGGCACCAATGGGACGAGTGGCAATTACGAAAATCCCTGCCAACGCAAACGAGATCTGCGCCAGTCGATCCACATCAGTCGAGAACACCGACAAACTGGCGACCCACAACAGGAGCGCAGCGCTCGTCTCGAGTCCACTCGGACTCATCGTGGACGACAGGAAGATCGTTGCTGGAACCATGGCAACGAGGAGCGTCACCATGGGCCTGCCCCTACGACGCAAGAGCGTCATCGCCAAGGCGATGAGAACCGCACATGCTGCCGCCAGCGCGAACCTGGAAGCACGCACCGAGAGGTCGGTCGGTCCAAACACCGTTCCGAAGCCTGAAATGGCGAATGCGAGTGGCGGGTAACGGCCCATGTTCGTGAATGGCGGATCGTCGACCACTGGCGCGTCCTCGACTGCAAGGTCGCAAGCTGACTTCTCCCGCATCGGCGCGAAACACCAAGGGATCCCGTTCGCAGCCCCGAACTTGGGATCAATGTCGACATAGGTAGTCCAGTACGACGCCTGCAGGGTGGCCGGGAAGTTCTTTCCGACGAATTCACCCCGCACGACAGCGGCCGACTTCACGAAATTGGCCGGTTCATCTGGTCCAGAAAACAATGGCATGGAAAGTGACCAGACCAGCATGACGGCGAACAGCGAAATCCCCGACCACAGGTTCGTACGCGATTTCAACTAACTCCACCTCGTTTCATCGTCACGACGAACGCCACGACCAGCGGCGCCGTCATCAGGAGAACGAGCGAAGGCCACAAACCAAGCATCGGCGTCCACTGAGGTATGGAAAACATGTCGAAGACGTTGTCCGGACGGATCCCCACCGTGTACCTGCGCAACGCACCCCACGACGACCACCCAACGAGCAAGGCCCAACTGACGGCGAACACCCGATCTCGTGGAGTGTGAGATGAGAGACGCGACGTGGCGATCAAGATGGCTCCCACCATGATCGGTGCCACGTGGCGACCCTGTACTCCGAACACACGAAACAACCCGTAGTAGTTGACATCGATCACGACGACCATCGCTCCAACGGTGACAAGTGCGAGTGCGATCGCACCTAGCGTTCGGGAGTTCGCACCCCGTAGACCCATCGACATTCCCGCAGCAACCAGGCCGACGAGGAGATAGAGGGCCAGCCGAGGCATCGGGGTATCGAGCCAGCCGAAGTTGCCGAATGACTCGTCGATCATTCGCGGAATGGACTCGATCCCGTGCGTGATCTGCCGTGACAGCGACATTCCATCTGTCCCCGCAACGAGCGAGGAGGATGACTGAGCGTCGTACACCACGAAGTACCACACGATCATCGCGAAGATGGCAACAGTGTGCGCCGCGAATGAACGGTGGTGGTTCTTCAATATCGCCCATGGCCGACCATTCGCCAGCGCTGCGATCACCACGATGATCCCGTAGACGACGAACCCGATCGGGCGGGAACCAATGACTGCGATTCCACCGAACAACACTGCCCACGAGACGACCCGATCCTTCGTGCCTACGCCTTGACACAGCAGTCCACACCAAAGCGCTATGGCTCCTGCAATCTCCAATCCGCTCGGACTCATCGTTGATCCAAAGAAGATCGTCCCTGGAAACAGCGCAAACAACACCGCACTACCCGAGACGGCCCGTCGGCGAAGTGCAACGATCCCGAGCGTGATCAAGGAGGAGCAAGTCGCCCCGAGGACGACGCGGGCTCCGATCACCGAGGCATCACGGACCCCAAACACGGTCCCCACCCCCGCAATTGCAGGTGCGAGTGGTGGGTAGCGACCCACGTTCGTTGCTGGTTTTCCTTCTGCTGGGCCGAACTCCTCCAAAGGTGACGAACAGGCCGGTTGATCACTTTTGAAGGCAAAACATGTCGGCACTGAATGAGCGTTGGCGAAACGCGGATCGATGTCGACCACGGTCATCCAGTAGGAAACCTGCAGGTTTGCCGGAAAGTTTTCGCCGACCAGCTCCCCGCGCACGACGGCTGACGCCTTGATGAAGTTGGCCGGTTCATCGGGGCTCGAAAACAGTGGCATGGACAGGGCCCATACGAGGTGCAGAAAAAAGATTGAGGCCCACAGCAAGGAGTCTCGGGACCGTCCGACATTCACCCGCTGGGACACATCGCAACAATAGAGTGCTCATGCCGATGACTCGTTCGATCCTGGTCCTTCCCACCTACAACGAAGCCGAGAACCTGCAGCGATTCATCGAGTCAGTGCTTCAGTCGGCACCTGGAATCCACGTCCTCGTGATCGATGACGACAGTCCTGACGGAACGGGAGCAATCGCCGACTCGCTCAATGCGGCTCACCCAGAGGTCCGGGTGATCCATCGCCACCATGAGCGCGGTCTCGGCAGCGCATATCGCACGGGGTTCCGCATGGTGCATGGCGAACCGTACGACGTAGTCGTGACCATGGATGCCGACTTCTCACACGATCCCATGGAGATTCCCCACCTGATTCGACTCGTGGAATCAGGTGCAGATGTCGTCGTCGGATCTCGCTACTGCCCCGGCGGGAAGATCGCCGATTGGCCGTGGCATCGGAGAGCCTTGTCGAAGTGGGCCAATCGATACACCCGGGCGATGCTCGGCGTGCGCGTTTCGGATTGCACATCGGGTTACCGCGCCTATCGCGCCTCGGCACTCGATGCGATCGAAACCGAGAATGTCCCTGGTGATGGTTATGTGTTTCTCTCGCAGATCATCTATCGCGCAGGCAAGGCACGGCTCGGCATCATGGAGCACCCAATCACCTTCAAGGATCGTGAGCTCGGACAATCCAAGATGAACTGGAAGGTCATCTCCGAATCGATGCTGCTAGTCACCGTCATCGGCTTGAAACGTCGAATCGGTGGCCTCGTCGGCCGCTGATTACTTGCGGTGAGGGACCACCACCACCGGGCATGAAGCATGAGTGGCCACCTGTTGCGCCACTGAACCAAGCAGAAGACCAACGAATCCACCGTGCCCGCGGGAACCCACCACCACCATGAGGGCCGATTTGGAAGCGGTGATCAGATGTTCTGCTGCTGAGCCTCGCGCGACGACGCTCTTGACATCCGATGCGCCCGAATCCCGCGCGACGCGAAGCGCATGTTCGCTGACTGCCTCCGCCTGCTTGATGAACTCTTCCACAGGCAACTGAATGGGCATCATCGCCAT
>CAZWKD010000005.1:0-28999 GCA_964633985.1 uncultured Acidimicrobium sp.
TGTTGTGTAATCGGAGGGTCATCGTCTCCAATCTCACGGGCTATCTCTTCCTGACTCGACTAGGTCAGCTAGTGACGCCTGCCATGGAGCAGCGTCGAGAGCCGGCGCTCCAGCAAACAAGTTTTCGCATCGCTGTGCGAAATTCATCGGCGCTGACACATGAGTGGTTGCACTACTTCCGCGCAGCAGCACTCAACTGGCGTGTTGCCCCAGACGAGCCCTTGTGGTTCTCCGAAGGCTTTGCCGAATTCTGGTCGGGAATGGCGATGGTCAGGGAGTTTCCTTACCCCAACGCATTGACGCGATTCCATGTTACTCGCAACCGTGATTTCTTCGATTGGGCACGAAGATGTCCGGGCCCGTTGTCTTCCTATCGGGTCGACAAGGGAACTACATGTGAGTACCACTTGGGCGCTTTGGCCATGCAACTACTCACTGCGCGATACGGAGGACTCGATGTGATCGTAGAAGGCTTCAAAAAGACCTCTGGGGACATCTCTTTTGCTCAATGGTTCGAGGAGTCATTTGGCACCAAGTTCGAGGATTTCGAACGCGAAGCTGATGCGTACATCAACACGATTCGGCGAGCCGAACTCACCAAGTGATCGCTGGTCATTGAGGTATTGGAGTAGGTATCGATCTTCTTTCAGCCATCGTCAGGGAGAGAAGTCCGACGAGCACCAGTAATGCACCGATCGTGCGCACCAGATTGAGTGACTCGCCGAGGATCGTTACGCCAGCAACGATCACCATCACTGGTTCGGCGGTGGTGGCAATAGACGCCTTTGCTGCACCGATACGAGTCATGCCCGCAAAGAACAGCATGGTTCCCCCGATGGTCGACATGGTGCCCATCAAGACGATGTGTGACCAGCCGGTGAGCGAGTCGGGGAATGAGACGTCGATCCACCTTCCCCCGATCAGCCAGTAAAGCCAGAAGGAAGCTGCACCACCAACGAGTACGAGTGAGGTACCCGTAATCACGTCGATCCGCATCAATGTGCGTGAACTTCCCAATGAGTAGGCCGTATACAAAAGCGCTGATCCCACGCACAGCGCAATGCTCCATCCATTTCCAGTGCCCACCTCTCCCGCCGAAATTCCCACCCCAGTCAGAGTGATGACGAGCGTAAGGAGCACTCGCCAGGTGGGCGCATGGCGAAACAGAACCCAGCCGAAGAAGACGACGAAGAGTGGATAACAGTTGAACAGGACGATGGCGAGGCTGCTGTCGATGTTTTCGAGGGCCGTGAAATAGAACAGAGCGCCGAGGAAGTAGCCAACTCCACCAAGAAGTAACAGCTCGACGACGGTTCTCTTCGCCGGCCATGCCTCGCGGCGCATCAAGAAACTCCGTCCAAGGACGGCGATTGTTGCGGCGATAGTGAAACGCGCGATCAATGTCCCGGTGGCTGTCGAACCATCGTCCTGTGCGAATTTCGAGAAGGTAGGTGCAAGACCGAAGAAGCAACTGGAGAGGACGACGAAACCGATTCCAGTGATGGATGACTTGTTGGTCACTGCACGACTGTAGTTCTCGTCTTCGTTCACTACCGTTGATCGCATGGTTCGGCGTCTTGCGATCGCGCTTCTTGTGTCGCTGTTCTTCGTGCCAACCCACATTCATACGAGCGTTGCTTCGGCTGAGCGAATTTCGCTTGGTTGTCGCGAAGGTGGACCATGCAGGGTGGGCGATCGTGGTCCGGGCGGTGGCGTGGTGGTGTACGACGCAGGATCGTCAACATGGTGGGGCCGATACCTCGAGGCTCGCGTGGTGCCGAGCGCTGTCGGAATCCCCTGGGCGCCAGATGAAAATGCTGCCGTAAGGCCGGTGTATCAAGTAGGAGAGTTGTCGTTGCTCCGCCAGCGCATCCGAGCAAAGGGCGTCGGTTTCGGGCGCTTGAACACTGCGGGAATCAGGGCTACCTATGGGGACGGCAGCTATGCAGCCTCGATCGCAGCAAACTTCCGTGGAGGCGGCCAGTCCGATTGGTTCCTTCCATCGAAAGACGAACTGGATCTCATTTATCGGCATCTGCACATTGGGCGTACCTCACTGGCTCGTCTCAATGTGGCTGTATGGACGTCGACTGAGGCGAGCGACACGTTCGCGTGGTATCAGTTGTTTCAGGATGGCACACAGTTCACCGATGCCAACGGGATCATTCGTGGTTTGAAGGGAAACAAGGGCGATACGTCCTCGCGTGCACATGTCGGTTCCAACTTTGCGCCCACGCCGTTCCATTTGTACGCAATGCGTGCCTTCTCCAATGGTCCGTCGCAACCGCCAAGTGACGAGTTTTCGAACGGTATGCCATGTGCCGCCGGTGGTCTGTGTCGCATCGGAGATACCGGCCCGGGAGGCGGCATCGTGTTCTACGACGCCGGGGTGCGGCAGTCATGGGGGCGATTCTTGGAGGTGGCGCCAGGTTCGTGTGAAGGCGTTGGGCTCTCATTTCGGCCGCCTACGCAACGCGGTGTGATCTATCCGTTTCTGGCCAATCAGCCATCGCCCAAGGTCCAGCGATTGTTGGCAAAAGATGTGGGCATGGGTGCGTCAAACACGGCTCTGATCGTCCAGCGATTCAAGCAGCGCGTGATGTACGCCGCACGATTCGCCGACGAGTCAACCTGTAACGGCCAATCCGATTGGTTCTTGCCATCCAAGGACGAACTGGATCTCGTCTACAACGTGGTGCGTGCGCGTGATGTGCCGCTCGGAGACTTTGACAAGGGCTATTACTGGACGTCGACCGACTACAACAATGTGACGGCATGGACCCAGTACTTCACGGACGGTCAGCAGTTCGATCGGGTGCAGACGCTTGCGGCCAACAAGCAGCCGCCGAACCGGCCGTTTCGTGTGCGCATGATTCGTGCCTTCGGCTGAGGTCGTGGCAGGGTGGATTCGTGCGCATGTTGCTCGCCTCCTCGGTGCTCGTGGTCCTCTCCGCCTGCGGCGGCCAGTCGTCACCACTCGATGAGGCACTGAGCGGGGTCATCGAAGCCGCAAAAGCGGAAGGCGCCAACTGTCTCGTGGTCGAGCGAGGTGGGGAGGTGTTGGCCGAATGGCGCAGCGACGATTTTGCTGAAGGTGCCTTGCAGGAAGGTTTTTCGACGACGAAGTCCTTGGCGGCGACCTTGGTCGGGATCGCCCAGGATGAGGGCCACTTGTCGATCGATGATCCGGCTTCTCGCTTCATTACGGAGTGGGTGGGTACCGACAGTGAGAGCGTCACTATTCGCCAGTTGCTCTCGAATACCTCCGGGCGTTACTTCGACGTCCTTTCCGACTATGCCCGGCTCGCGTTTCTCGAGCAAGACAAGTCTGGATACGCAATTTCACTAGGGCAGTCGAGCCCGCCAGGTGAGACGTGGGTGTACAACAATGCCGCCGTGCAGACACTTGAGGTAGTGCTGGAGCGGGCAACCAATGTGTCCGTCGAGGAGTTCGCACGCACTCGACTCTTCGAGCCAGTGGGAATGACGTCAAGACTCTCCACGGACGCTTTCGGCAATCAGGGACTCTTTGCCGGTATGCAGACCAATTGTGACGACTTGACGAAATTCGTGCGGTTGTACATGGACAATGGGAGCGTCGGTGACCGTCAGGTCGTCTCCTCGGCATTCATCGAAGAGGCGCTGCGTCCTTCCAGCGAGCTGAACGACGGTTACGGATTCCTTTGGTGGCTGAACGAACCGGGTCGAATCGTGCGCGCTGATGGTTCGGGGACGGACTCTGGGGAGTCACTGCAACCAGGTGCTCCTGCTGACATGTTCTGGGCTTCTGGCGCGTGTGGCCAAGTAGCGATGGGTTTTCCCTCGAGTGACTTGATCATCACGTTGATGCGCCCGGTGGAGGTGGGCGGTCTTTCGAGGCTTGCGGGTTGTGGGGGCGCCGAAGCCGAGGCGGTAGCCGTGGACGGCCACGCGATCCTCGTCGAACTTCTCGGCGGCTGACCTCTCAGGCGAGCGAGAGGAAAGCTCGCTGCAACTGGTCACGTCGCTCTTCACCCGTCTTCTTGGTGTCGCCAGCACACTGCGTTAGCGCGTTGGCCAGCATGATCATGCCAGCGCGTTCGAGTGCCTTCTTGGTGGCAGAAATCTGCATGATGACGTCGAGGCAATCGCGGTCAGTTTCGACCATGTTGATGAGACCCCCAATTTGGCCTTCGATCCGCCGCAGTCTGTTGATCAAGTCTTGCGATTCGGATGCGTTGCTCGGTTTCGCTGCACTGCGCTTCGTCATGAACGAAGCATACCCAAGGGGGTATCAGTATCTGGATTCGAGTCGTCGACGAGCCCGGACCCGCCGAATGGTGGCAACTGGCTGTCTGAAGAAGCGCACCATTCGCCTCGTGAGGTGCTCACGGGCCTCGTCTCGCGAGCGGGCCACATCATTGCCGACGTTCTTGCGCGACGAAAGCCATTCAGGAATGGTCGCATCCCCGACTACTTCACGCATCAGCGCGGGGATCACTGATCCGTGCTGTTCGGTTGCGGCGTCGTAGTCGACGACGTGAACATTGTCGGAGCCGAATACTTCTCGGTAGACGCCAAGGAGCGTGTCATAGTCGGCCAGCCACGAATCAGGCTCGACATAGGCGAATGAATTTCGGTCCTTCGACAATCGGTAGCGGTCCCTTCGTAAGTGTTCAGACCAGGAGCGCAAGAAGTCTGTTCGATTACGCAGTACCGCGAGGATCTGCACATTGCGACTGCTCACCATCCGTGCGAACCGTTCCACTTCGGCCGTGGATCGCAGGAAGCTCAGCGCCTCCGTCGACAGAATCAGGTCTTCGTCCCGCCCGAGTTGCGTGGCAACCAATTCGCCGACGTGACGGCGCCACTCCGAATCCACCCATTGGGGGATTCCCCGGGTGGGTAGGGAGCGATCGGGAGAAGCGCAGGCCAGGCCCACTTCGCGAGCGTTGGGAAACGCACCGTGGTACACCCCGAGGCCGAAACGCTCTCGCAGGTCGGCCTCGTGGCGGAGCAGCCAATGCTGGAACGAGGTGGTCCCAGTCTTGTGGGTGCCGATATGCACGAATAGCTGGCGACCTTCGGCTTTCTCCATCGGGTCAAGTCTTGCCTGTATGGTCGCGTACATGACAACACCGTGGTGGTCCAAGACGGCTCTCGAAATGGCCGCACTCGTCCGTTCCAAGCAGGTTTCCAGCCGCGAACTGGTGGAGGCGCATCTCACTCGTATCGAGGAGGTGAACCCCAAGGTCAACGCCGTCGTGCGAGTGCTCGCCGAGTCGGCACTGGCGATGGCCAAAGTGCGCGACGATCAGACGATGAAAGGCGAGTTCACGGGTTCGTTCCATGGCGTCCCCTACACGGTGAAGGACAACATCGACATCGCTGGTCTGCCGACTACTCAAGGCATCCCCGCGCTCGCAGAAGCCGTGCCTACCAACACGTCGCCCGTAGTGGAGCGAATGAACGCCGCAGGGGCGATCACCATTGCCCGCACCAACTTGCCCGACCTCGGGTTACGCATCCACACCGATTCGTCCCTCTTCGGTCGTACGAAGAATCCCTGGAACCCGGATCGGACCGTCGGCGGTTCGAGTGGAGGGGAGGGAGCGGCACTCGCCACTGGCATGTCACCGATTGGTCTCGGTAACGACATCGGCGGCTCATTGCGTAACCCCGCACATTGTTGTGGCATCGCCTCGATCAAGCCGTCAACCGGAGTGATCCCCGATACGCAGACCTATCCCATCGAGGACTTCGGTTTGAGTTCCCAGCTCATGCTGAACCAGGGTGTGATGGCACGACGTATGGCCGATGTGCGCGAGGGCTTTCTCACCGTTGCGGGGCCAAGCCCCCGTGATCCGGTGAGCGCTCCCGTACAGTTGCGCGATCTCGCGCCAGGGGAGAAGTTGCGAGTGGCAATGATGCCAACACCTCCTGGTGGCAGCACGCACCCAGCTATTGCCGAGGTGGTGCGTAACGCAGGTGAAGCGCTCCGCCGTCAGGGACACACGGTGACAGAGGCCGAGCCGCCGAGTTTCGAGGATGCATGTCGCGTGTGGTCGCAACAACTCTCGGGAGAACTGACTCTGCAGATCGACTTGTTGGATGCGGTGATGGGTGAGGGCGGTCGCAAGTTCCTCCACCTCACCAAGGACGCCAATCCACCGGTTGGACTCGCAGAGTGGGCACTCGCTCAGACCGTACGCAACGGGATCGCTCGCAGATGGTCGATGTGGTTCGAAGAGTTTGACGTGTTGTTGTGTCCCGTATGGACACAGCCACCGTTCGTCTACGACTCAGACATCGCCGACATGGCCGGGGCTCTCGCGACGGTGGAGTTGATGCGAGCAGTACTGCCGCCCAACCTGCTCGGATTACCTGCAGCTGTCGTGTCTGCGGGAATGGCAGACGGACTACCTGCAGGAGTTCAAATCGTTGGCGCTCGCTACACCGACTTGCGGTGCATGGCGATTGCCGAACAGGTTGAGCGAGAGTGTGCGATTGTCACGCCGGTAAATCCGGCGTGGTGAGTCGTCAGACGACTACGACGTTTTGGGCTTCGTCGCCCTTGCGACCGGGAGCAATGTCGAACTCGACGGTCTGTCCCTCTTGAAGGGATCGGTATCCCTCAGCCTTGATGTTGGAGAAGTGAACGAAGACATCACTTCCACCTTCACGAGAGATGAAGCCGTAGCCCTTCTCTGCGTTGAAAAACTTGACGGTACCGCGCATTTGCTTTCTCTTTTCTCAAACTGAGTCACCCTTGTGGCGACTCGTCCCCAAGGCTATGTCGCCGATCGGGATCCACCAAGGTATTTGCCTACCTTTTGATCATTTTCCAGCGAGCTGGGCGACCACGGGGGCAAAGGTGTCCACGTCTTCTGCTCCAACGATCACATAGGAAAAGCCCCACCGTTCCCGACGGGCGAGCAAGTCCTCCACCAACGAGGCCGGAGAACCAATCAGGGCAAAGGGTGAGTTTTCGATCAAATCTGCCGTGACGCCCATGCCGGCGGACAACCCATCGATCGTGCGTCGGCGGTCATCGGTGACGTTGACGAGGTAGGCGCGCACATTGAACTCAATGTCGTTGAGACGTGAGCCAGCGGCCTCATTGACGAGTCGCACCTTGTCGTCCACGACGTCGGCTGCCATGCTCGCAATCGCTTCAGGACCAACGGCGCCTGCGGTGAGTATCGGATTGATGCCGACAATGTCGGCTTCGCGAGCAGCGAAGGTGAGCATGCGCTTACCGCCAGCGCCGATCAGTAACGGTGGACACGGTTGTTGCACTGGCTTTGGCAGACCTTCGTAGTTGGAGATTTGGTAGTGCTTGCCGCTGAATGAAAACGGGCCACCTCCGAATGCGCCGCGGATCACCTGGATGCCCTCGATCATGCGATCGATGCGCACTCCCGGTGTGTCGTAGGGGATTCCCGACTGGTCGTAGTCAGTCTTCATCCAGCCTGCACCGATGCCCAGTTCGACACGTCCGTTCGAAAGCACGTCGAGCGTGGCGATCTCTTTGGCGAACACCACTGGGTGCTTGTAGTCGTTGTCCCACACGAGTGCACCGACCCGCAGGTTGGTGGTCGCTTGCGCGGCAGCCATGAGTGCGGGCATCGGGGCAAGTTGATCGGTGAAGTGATCGGGCATCGTCAACGTGGCGAATCCGAGATCCTCGATCTTTCGTGCAAGAGACACCCATGACGCCGCATCCGGCGCAGTGGACACTTGTACGCCGAAGCGAAAGGGCTTGATGGGGGCTTGCCGAACGGTCGTCATGGGGGCAGAGTAGCGTTTGAGACGTAGTGAGCCCCCACGTCCGACTCGGTATTCGGCTCTCGGTCACCGTTCTTGCCGGAGCACTGTTTCTCACAGCCGTAGTAACGGCCATGGCTCCGGCGGCTTGGGGCGTGTTGAACGGTCACTCGGTGATCCCTGTCAACCTCTCGCAGTTCACTGGACTTTCACAGCGCAGCGTCGTCTACGACGTCAACGGTCAGCAGATTGGTGTTTTCCAACTGGAAAACGCTCAACGCACTCCCGTGGACAGCGTTCCTGAACCCGTGATCGCCGCGTTCCTCGCCGTGGAGGACACGACTTTCTTCAGCCACAAAGGCGTCAACCTGCGTGCCACGGTTCGTGCGCTGTTGTCCAACTACCAAGCCTCTTCGTCGAGGCAAGGTGCGTCGACCATCACTCAGCAGGTGGTGAAGAACGAGTTTCTCGCTGGTCTGAGTAGGGATGGTCGATACAAGATCTTGCAAGCTCGCTATGCCGCGATGCTCGAAAAACAGGTACCCAAGCGCGACATTCTCGAGCGCTACCTGAACACTGTGTTCTTCGGTAACAACGCTTATGGCTTACGTGCGGCGGCCGAGGTGTACTTCGGGGTTCCAGTCACACAGCTGACCGCAGTGCAGGGCGCATTCTTGGCTGGACTGGTGCAAGCGCCATCCACCTACGACCCGATCCGGCGACCTGACTCGTCACGTATTCGGTTCAAGACGGTGCTTGGTCGCTTGGTGGATACGAATGTGATCACTGGTGACGCGGCAAGTACGGCCTGCAAAGGCTGGGAAACGCCGCGGCTGCGCACGGTGGTGGATGCGGATTGCCCGATTCCCGAAGAGGTGAACAGCATCCCGCAAGAAGACGTCAACCGCACCTACTTCACCGAGGCGGTGAAGGACTACCTGTTGAATCGCACGAATATTCTTGGTGCCACCTATCAGGATCGATACAACCAGTTGTTCCGAGGTGGATTGAAGATCTACACCACACTCGATCGGCAGGCTCAGCTCGCAGCAGAGGTGGCAGTAGAGGCACAGTTACCACGCAACAAGACAGGGATCACTGCTGCGGTCGTGAGCATCGACAACCAGACGGGTGGCGTGCTCGCGATGGTGGGTGGAGACGGGTTCGTGCCGGGTACCAATGAAGTGAACGTTGCATTGCGTCGTCGCCAGACGGGATCGAGCGTGAAGATGTTCATCCTTGCAGCAGCCCTTCAGGCGGGCGTGCTGCCCGACGACCTGATCGATGGAACGCTGCCGTGCACGTTGCCCAACCCCGGCAAGCCTGAGGAACCATTCGAGATCACGCAGGGAGTCTCCCGGGGTGTGGCGACGCTTCGGTCGATGACGGAATTGTCGATCAACTGTGCCTACGCCAAGTTGTCACAGGTGGTCGGGTTGGAACGCACCGTGTCGCTGATGTACAAGATGGTCGACAGCGAGTGGAGCAATCCGGAAACCATGTCCATTCAGCCCTTCGCGTCGCTGACCACCGGTGCCAACGAAATGAGTCCGCTCGACATGGCAACGAGTGCCCAGGCGATCGCAAATTTGGGCGTCCACATGCGCCCGTATCTGGTTGAGCGCATCGAAGACGCCAACGGCGAGTTGTATCGCCACGAAGTGGAGTCGCAGCAGGTACTCACTCCCGACGTCGCATTGCGCGCGGTCGACACGTTGAAGGGTGTGCTCATTCGAGGAACGGCTCGGCGCACCCCTCTCGACGGTGAGCGCCCGGCAGCAGGAAAGACGGGAACGCAGGATGAGAACACGAATGCATGGTTCGTCGGTTTTACGCGCCAGGTGTCGACGGCGGTGTGGGTGGGTGACCCGAAGGGCTACACGCCGATGGTCAACATTCCCGAGTTCGTGAACAAGGACGGCATCGTGCGCGTGCAAGGCTCGATGTATCCGGCGCGCATCTGGAAGTCGGCGATGGATTCGATCCATGCAGGCAAGCCCAATCTCGATTGGGACGCTCCACCAGAAGCGGTGTCGACGGCAATTCGACCCGACGTAACGCCAAAGCGGATCTATCTGCCGGGAACAGAGTGTTTGGCTCGAGTGGTAGCAGGGACGATTCCTCCGCAACCAGACAAGAATCGACCCGTGGATCCTGCTGTCACCGGTGAGACGGTGACGGTGAGCGTCGTCGATCCAGGAACCACCATCGCACCCACGGACACCAATCCGTACTCACCCGTCAACACCGTGGGAGTCGGGGAGTACTGGATCTACGAGTGCAACAAGCCGTTCCCTGCTTCTGTGCAAGTAGTGGGCCAGTAGTGTCAAAACGATGATTAGCGGCCTCGCCGAAGTCCTCGCAGTGCAGGGACTCGACACCGCAATCGAGCAGGCCAATCATCGACTCACTCACTTGCCGGAGATAGATCGGCGACGTGAGTGCATGGACACCGTGAACACACTGGAGCGCGAGATCGCGGAGTTGGACCGTCGCTCTAGAGAGGCGGCGGATGTGTTGACTTCGAGCGAGCGTGAGGCAGCTGAGATCGACGGCAAGATCCGTCGGTTGGAGTCGCAATTGAAGACCGTGATCGCCCCTCGTGAGGCCGAAGCCTTGCAGCACGAGATCGCCACCTTGAACGGGGAGCGTGGAAAGTGCGACGACCGTGGTTTGGCTGCGCTCGAGACGGCTGAGAAGGCGAACGCGGAGCGCGAACGCAAGGTGGCGGAGCTGGCATCAAGTCGGAGCGCTCTCGAGTTGGCAGTGAATGACTTGCGTGTGGCACAAGAAGTGATTCAGACGGAGATCAATCAACTGGCATCGCGTCGGGCCACCAAGGCTGCCGATGCACCTGCTTCGTTGCTCGCGCGGTACGAGGCGCGGCGCAAGCAGTCTTCACGGGTGGCGATCGCGGAACTGATGGGTGCGGCATGCGGGGGTTGTCATTTGGATCTGTCGCAAGCAGAGCGCGACCAACTCCGTCGCCTCCTGGATGACGAGATTCCAGAGTGCCCACACTGTGGCTGCATGTTGGTGTTGTAGCCAATGATCTTGTGGTTCATTGGCGCCGCGCTCGCCATGGTGTGGTTCGTGTTTCGCGATGCGTACTTCCCGTTTCTCTGGGTGGCAATTGGCGCGATCCTGCCGGACGTGATCGGGCTCGTTCCGGGTGCTGTGGCGCCGCTACACAGCATCGTCAGTGTGGTGGCGTATCTCACCCTCGTGATGCTGTTGACGATTGGCCGACGGCCGGTGCGCAAGAAGGCTCTCGCCCTCGCGTTCGGATTGTTCATGCACCTGGTTGCCGACTTCGTCTTCGCCGAGACGCGGCTCTTCTGGTGGCCACTTGGTGGCTTGGATGTCGATGCGGCTCGTCTGCCCACGTTCGATCGTCCGCTGGCGGTGAACCTCTTGCTTGAGGTGGTTGGCGCGGGGCTCTTGCTGTGGTTCCTGCGGCGCTTGGCCGTCGCGCGTCAAGTGAGGTGACGGTGAGTCGGTCTGTAAGCGGGGTTCTGTAGCGAGGCTGGTTTCCCTTCCTCGCCGATGACCATCCCTCTATGCAACCTACCCGAGGGTTGTTCGTTGCCGAACGGACGGACCGCCCATGCCCTCTGCTTGGTCTTGCTTCGAGTGGGGAAGCCGAGCCACGTCGGTTGCCCAACGCGCTGGTGCGCTCTTACCGCACCGTTTCAACCTTGCCTGTGATCTCCCTTGCGAGAGATCCATCGGCGGTCTGTTCTCTGTTGCTTCTTTCGTCAGGTCACCCCGACCCGGCTCTCGCCGGCACTCTGTCCTGTGAAGCCCCGACTTTCCTCAGATTCGCCGTGAGGCGAACCCGCGGTCATCCGACTGACTCACCGTCTGAGACGAGTCTAAAGGTGGTCGTGCACGCCACGAACTAGGTCTATGTACCGAGCCGTGAGGCGGATGTCCCGTGTCATTCGACACGAAACGTCAATCAGCAGGAGACGTAGTCGTAAACGAACGAGTTGAGGCTCGGTGTGCTGAGGATGAGGTTGGTCTTCACGCCATCCTCGCTCGGCTTGCCGATGGTGAGCTGAACGTTGGCCAGCGAACCGAACGCAGTGGGCACCGAGGCGATGTTGTTACGTCCAGTTGTCGCATCCACGGTTTGCGGAACCGATGCATGACCGGGGTTCAGCACTTGGGCGAGCACGACGGCATGACGGGCTTCGTCTTGGCCGATGCGCATGGCGTCTGCACGCAACTTCGGCGACGAGAGCGAACCGACGACGCCCTGGTAAGTCTGCGCGGCGATGTTCTCGAGTGCATGCGCCAGGGCGATGGTGTCTACCGCGGCGTCGGGATTGCCATCTTCGGTGATGAGGGCAACCGCTGGGTCGAGATACGTGCTCTTGATACGGGTATTTGCGCAAGTGTGCGCCTTGCCACCGAGCGCGACGATCAGGCCATTCACGGCGTCGGCGTGCTCACGATGGTCATCGCGGAAGCGCTTCACGGCATCTGCGTACTTGGCGTAGTCACCAGTGAGGAGTCCCGCATCGAGTGCCAGCTCATAGGTGTCGATCGCGTTGTACTCGAGTGAGGCTGCCGTTCGCAGCAACACGATGTCGTTGACTTCGGCCGCGGGAAGCGCGGTCGTCGGCGGCACGGTTCCCGCACTTGCGATGTTCGAGGACTCTTCGACATTGGACTGCTTGCCGCAGGATGCAAGGAAGAGCGATCCAGCAATCGATGCACCACTGAGACGCAGCAACTGACGGCGGGAAAGGTTCAGTTCGTTCACGGTGCCACCGTCGTTTCAGTCGTGGTTTCGGTCGTGTTACTCGCGGATGGAGAAGCTGGCGGCAACAACGACACTGCAGGATTGTCGAGCGCACTCGACAACGAGAGTGTGGGCAGGGTGCCGAAGACTGCGGCGTGTCGTGCCTCGACGGTGATGATCGACGCAACGAGCTCGGCACCATTCGTCCCCTCGAGCCGCGAGAGAATGTCGGTGTGCGTGGCTGCGAGCGTGTTCTCGAGCGCCTGCAACGTGCGTGCGGCAGTTGCGCTACTGGTGGTGGCGCCAAGGAACTGTTGATAGATGGCGTCGTCTCGCTCGAATGGTGCATCTGCACCGAGCAAACCAGCGATGGCCTGAACGTAGGCGAGGTGGTGCTCGGCGAACAGTTGCATCGTCGCGAGCTCGTCACCCGAGAAACCAGCCTTGGCGATCGCATTGACGTACAGGTCGTGCACCGCCAATTCGGCGGATTGGGCGGCGATCAAGAGCGCCTTGTCGGCGGTGGGTACCGCACTGCTCTTGCCGCTTGGGCGCGTGGATAGGGAGGGCACTATGGGTTTCCTTTCACGGGACGCTCCATTCTTGCCGATTCAGGTGCCTCGAATCTAGAAATCGAGTGCCGATAGCGCTGGAATCCACGCCTTGGCACGGCTCAACGCCTCGGACCAGGCAGTGCGGTCGAGGGGCTGCGTGGGTTCAACCGTGCGCAGAGGCGCGACGGTGCTCGTGGCCTCGTCCAATGTCGACCACACTCCTGCGCCTACTCCGGCGGCAAACGCTGCCCCGAGTGTCGTGGCCTCCGTCACGGGACTGATGTCAACGGGTCGGTTGATGGCGTTGGCGAACAACTGCACAAAGGTCTCATTGCGGCTCATGCCGCCGTCCATCCGCATGCGCTCGATCCTCAAGCCCGAGTCGGCTTCCGTTGCCTCGAGGAGGTCGGCCCCACGTTGAGCGATTCCTTCCAGCACTGCGTGGACGATGTTCTCTCGCGAAGTTCCGCGGGTAAGGCCGAGCAAAGTGCCACGCGCGCCGTAGTCCCAATGCGGCGTACCAAGGCCAAGAAGAGCAGGAACGTACACCGCGCCCCCTGAGTCGCCGGCCTTAGCAGCGACTCGATCGGTGTCGGCAGGGTCATCGACGAGACCGAGGTCTTCGCACAACCACTCGACATTCGTGCCTGCCGACAACATGATCGCCTCCGCACCCCATTCGATCGATGATGTGGTGGAGTAAGCAACGATCGGAAATGTCCCGTGTGCAGCGCGCGAGTTCTGCGTGGGTGGAAGAGATCCGCGAAATTGGTCGAGCATCCCGCCTGTTCCAAAGGTGATCTTGGCGTCGCCGGCACGAGTGCAACCTTGTCCCATGAGGGAGGCTTGTTGATCGCCGATGAGTCCGGAGATTGCGGGTGAACCGGGGAGTCGTGACGCGGTGCCAACCACGCCAATCGAGGGGACGATGGTCGGCATTGCGGCAGGGTCGACGTCGAACACTCGGCACCACTTCTCGGACCAGTCATTGGTGTGAAGGTCGTACAGACCCGTTACTGCGGCGTTCGTGTGGTCGGTGACATGGAGCGAATCCCCGGACAACACGCGAGCCACCCATGACTCCACGCTGGAAAATCGAACGTGCTGGCGTGAGTCCGCGTCGACTTGTTGGACCAGCCATTGCGCCTTGGTCGCTGTTTGGTTTGGTGCAACAGCGACTCCGTGCTTCACACGTGCATCGATGCATTGACCCACCGTGCGGAGGTCCTGCCACCCGAGTGCCGGAGCGACTGGTCTTCCCGTACGTGCATCCCATGCGATGGTGCTCGCACGTTGATTGGTGATTCCCACACAGGCCACTGGCCCTGCATCGTCGAGGGCGAGCCCGGCGAGTCGGAGACAGAGTTCACCAAGACGGTCGGCATCGAATTCGACAAGCCCCGGAGCTGGTGACGTGGGTGGGAATTTTTCGTAGTGCAGACCCTTGACCGTGCCGCCCTCCGTGACCACGGCGGCACGCACGCCAGTGGTCCCGATGTCGAGAACGAGGACGCTCACGGCCAGTAGTCCTCGTCGAGTGCGAGTTTGCCCGGGTTGAAGATTCCGTGAGGATCGAGTGTGCGCTTCACGTCGCGCAATACCGACAACGATTCACCGAGCGCAGCAGGCATGAAGCGAGCGCGGCTCATTCCCACACCGTGGTGGTGCGACAACGTCGAGCCCGACTCGAGGGCAGCGTGCTGGACAGCGTCCCACAACGCGACGTAGGTGGCGTTCGGGTCATCGCCCTTTGCGGCAAAAGTGAAGTACAAGCAGGCCCCGTCCAGATAGCTGTGTGACAAGTGCACCGAGGCGTTGCGCACTCCCTCGATACCGAGTGCGGCGCGCTTCACCGATTCGACGATCGAGACGGTTCGCGACCACGGGGACGTCACTTCCATCGTGTCGATGACGAATCCCTTCTGGGTCAGTGCGGCGAGTGCGCTCACGTCGTTGCGGTGCTCGAGCCAGCGCTCGACGAGAGTCGATGACTCGACACGTCCACCGTGCTGCACTGCGTATCGTTCGACGACACGCATCGTCGCGTCGACGATCTCATCGGCACCTTCGTCGAGTACGAGCAGTGTGCAGCGAGAGTCGGCCGCGGCATGGCTGCGCGCTGACTCGATGTCGTCGTATAGACGGAGCACGGCGGGTGTTGCGCCATGACGCACCGAGTCACGAACAGCGGCGATGCCGAGGTCAAGTGAAGTGAATGAGTAGGCGGCGAGGCGGCGATGGTCGGGGAGAGGGTGTGCGCGCAGCCATACCTTCGTGATCACTCCGAGTGTTCCCTCCGACCCGATGAACAACTGGAGCAGTTCTGGGCCCTGTGCAGCAGCCGCGTGCGGTCCGAGCCGGACAACTCGCGAGTCGGCGAGGATCACCTCGAGGCCGACGACGATGTCTTCGATCTTGCCGTACCGCGTCGAGTATTGGCCGGCGCCTCTTGACGCCACCCACCCTCCGACGGTGGAGATGTCGAATGACTGCGGGAAGTGTCCGACGGTAAGGCGATGTTTCGTCTGCAACTCGTCTTCGAATGCAGGACCGAACATGCCGGGCTCCACGCACACGATTCCTGAGGTCGCGTCGACGTCCAGGATCTTGTTCATCCCTGTCATGTCGAGTGCAATACCGCCTCGCGCAGGAGTGGCGGCTCCTGTCACTGAGGATCGACCGGCCATGGGCGTGATCGGAACCCGATTTCGGGAGCACACGCGTACGACGTGTCTCACTTGCTCGACGGTGGTCGGCATGCACACCGCGCCGGGAATCGACCAAGTTTCGCCGTTGAGCGCCCAATGCATGGCCAGTGGCCACCAGTCGCGGGAGTGTGCAGCGCGATCTTCGGACGACGTAGAGGTAGGGCATCCGGCCACAAGTTCGCCAACGATGTCCGCGTCGAGAACCTCGACATCCAGTCGGGGTGTTATCGGGCCGTCAGCGAACTCGATTGGATCGCGCGGCGAGTTCATCGAGAGGAAAGATACTCCGCTTCGCTCATCCGGGCCGCCCGTTCTTCTTTGGTGCACACCTCGGCGAAGCGTTGCACCTCCAACTCGACGCGCGCGTCGTCCCAACCCAATTCGCCGGCAAGCAGTCGTGCCACATCAGGTGCGGCAGCCAGTGCCGCACGACGATCCAGCAACAGTGCGCGGGTGCGGCGGGACAACACGTCGTCCACGTTTCGTGCCCATTCGTACCGAACCGCATGGACTGCCTCAGCTCGCAAGTAGGGCATGCCGGGAATGAGGGGCTGAGCGAGGGAAGCGTCCGCGTCGATCAGGCGTTGCACTTCGGTCCAGTCTGAGCCGTAACGGGTGAACAGATGGTGGGAGGACGTGCCTCGCGCATCGGCAGCACCACGAAGTCGCAATCGTTTCGTCTTGCATCGCGCCGAACGACCGATCGTCTTCAGTGCCTCGTCGACGGTGTCTTCGGCCATTTTGCGGTACGTGGTGAGCTTGCCGCCGATGATCGAGATGACGCCAGACTTCGAAATCGAAACACGATGGCGTCGCGAGAGGTCCTTCGTCTTGTCTGAACCGTCGGTGCGCACGAGCGGACGCAAGCCTGACCAGACACCCGTCACGTGGTCGCGAGTCACTCGTGTGGTGATGGCTGTATTCAGCGCCTCGAGGACGTAATCGATGTCCTCCTCACTGCATTGCGATTCGTCCACGCCTCCTGCATAGTCCGTATCGGTGGTGCCGACGTACGTGTACAGGTAGGTGCCGTCTTCGCGTTGGATCCACGGCACCACGAACAGGCTTCGCTTGTCACGTTTCACGGGAATGACGAATGCGATGTCGTTCTGCACCAACTCCCACGGAATGGTGATGTGGATTCCTTTGGCGGGACGAATCGACTGCGGATCGACTCCCTCATCTGCGCGCCGAACCGAGTCCGCCCAGACGCCTGCTGCATTGACTACTACCGAGGCGCTGACTTGGAGCGATTGTCCGTCACTCGTCGTTGCGCGCAGGCCGTTTGCACGACCATCGGCCGAGTGGGTGATCTCGTGGACGGCACAGTGGTTGATGATGAGTGCGCCGTGGTCGGCGGCAGTACGTGCAAGTGCGACGCACAAGCGTGAGTCATCTGCGGCGGCGTCGTAGTAGAGGTATGCCGAGGCCAGGCGTTCGCGGGGCATGGTGGGCATGTGTTGGTGAGCTTCCTCGGCACGTAAACGGCGGTGCAACTTGCCTACGCGCCAACCGCCGGTGAGGTCGTACATCCACAACGCCGATCCGAGAGCGCGCGCTATTTTGCGCGACACGACGCCATCTCGAGTGAGGATCGGGATGGCAAACGGAAGGATCTGCACCAAGTGCGGTGCATTGCGCAGGAGGCGCTGGCGCTCATGCAGGGCTTCGTAGACGAGGCCCACCTCGCCCTGTTGGAGGTAACGCAACCCACCATGGATCAACTTGCTGCTCTTCGACGAAGTTCCCGAGCCGAGATCGTCTTTCTCCAAAAGGAGGCAAGTCAACCCTCGTGTGGCTGCATCCACCGCGACACCGAGTCCCGTCACGCCACCGCCCACCACGACGATGTCGAAATGGCGACCTTGGGCGTGCGTTATGTCGGGTCGGGATTCGGGCACCGCACGAGCCTAAATCTCTGGACGGCAATTGGTCGTGTCGAGTGGCCACACGCGGGTCACTGGCATTGGATAATGGTGACCGATGACCGGAACGTACGACCCCAACGTCGTGGAGTACCTCGACGAGTCACAAGTTCGCCTGGAAATGGCCAGGTCGTTCCAAGTGTGTTCGAACTGCCGTCGGTGTATCGACTTTTGCCCGTCGTTCGGGGACATGTTCAGGGCACTGCAGTTCGTTGGGAACGAGGCGGACCGAATGACGCCTCACGTGCAGGACCAGATCGCCGACCTGTGTTTCGACTGTGGCAGGTGTCTGCAGGGCTGCCCACATTCGTCGAGTGACGGGGTGAACATTCCTGCCTTGATGCTGCGTCACCGAGCGATGGCTCGCGAGAACGGCCTCTACGGTCTGCGCCGCAAGGTGACCGAACTGGTCCGCACCCGAAGCCACTCGCTGCGTCGAGTCGCCCAACGAGTCCCGCGCATGCCACAGAATGCACAAGGTGAGTTCGTGGAGTGGTTTCACGGCCGCCCACGAATTCGTATCGAGAAGTCGCAAGGAAACGTGGTGGTCGTCCCTTCCTGTGATCCGCAATCAGAGCACGCACACCTTGGACGTGATCTGGTGAAGGTCCTCGAGCACAACGGGCTGTCCTGTTCGCTGGCGACTCCGAAACATGGTTGTGGCGAAGAACTCTTGCGTATCGGTGACATCGGAGGTTTCACTCGCGTTGGAAGTCGGATGGTGCGAGAGCTCGTCAAATTGATCGATGCCGGCAATGACATCGTGGTCATGTCGACTCGATGTCTCGAGGTGATCCGTAACCGATATCCCGAGTTCGTCGGCGGTCCCGAAACGAACAAGGTGATCGGCCATCTGTTTGGCCCAGCTGAGTTTCTCGTTGGATTGCACGATCGACAGTCGCTCGACGTGCATTTCTCGGGCGTGCGTCCCGAACTGGTGGAGTATCGGCCATCGTGCTCGGCGCGGAACACCGGCGAGGCCGATGCTGCAGGGGCAGTTCTGCGACTTGCCGGAATCGCCGTCTCGTCGGCCGATGGGTGCTGTGGTGGCCAAGGTTGTCGCGAGTCGGTTTTGGATCCTGCGCTGGATGGTGAGGTAGCGCACCCCATTGAGCTCGTGGCACGCGCATACGGCTTGGCGCGTGACTAGATAGCCCCAGTAAGAGGCGGCTCAGAGGAAATTGGCATGGCGGCACGACCCCGTCGTATTCTCCGCCGTGGGGAATGTAAGGGGGGCGCTCGTGGGGATGAGCGACACAGTTTGGCGATCGAAGGGTGCATGCCAAGGCTTGGACCCGGAGATCTTCTATCCGGACAACGACGAGTATGCGGACGTCGCCAAGGCCATATGCGACGAATGCCAAGTACGCCTAGCGTGTCTCAACCATGCTCTCGACAACCGTGAACACCAGGGTGTGTGGGGCGGAGCCACTGCCAAGGAACGCCGGCGCCTGCTGCGTCAACGTCGTCGCAGCGCGTAAGCGCAACCACTCGTGAGCGAGTCGGGCATGGAATGGTCGACGATCGTCGCACGCCTCCGCAACGGTCGGGATCTGACCGCACACGAGGGTCATGCACTGATGAGCGCCATGCTCGCCGGAGAAGTGACTCGCACGGACGTTGCGGATGTCTTGTTGGCGCTCAAGGCGAAGGGTGAGACGTCGGAGGAGATCGCAGGCATGCTGCGTGCCGTCCGCGAGATGTCGACGTTCGTAGATCTCGACGAGACGATGCATGTTCAAGCAATTGACATCGTGGGAACCGGTGGCGACAACTCACACTCGGTCAATGTGTCCACGATGTCGTCGTTCGTGGTGGCGGGCGCCGGCGTTCCGGTTTGCAAGCACGGCAACCGTGCTGCGTCGTCGAAGTGTGGAACCGCCGACGTGCTGGAGGCCCTCGGTGCGCAGATCGAACTGATGCCCGATCAGGTGGTGTCCTGTATCCGACGATCCAATTTCGGTTTCTGCTTTGCACCGACCTATCACCCAGCGTTTCGACATGTCGGGCCGATTCGTCGGGAGCTGGGCGTGCCGACGGTGTTCAACCTGCTCGGTCCACTGGCCAATCCCGCGCGTGTTCGACACATGCTCGTCGGCGTAGGTAATCCTGCATTCGTCGAACGAATGGCACTTGCCTTGCGGGACAGCGGTGTGAGTCGTGCCTGGGTCGTTCACGGTCACGGCGGTTTGGATGAGATGTCACTGAGCGGCGCCAACGAAGTGTGGGAAGTGCGCGCAGGTGAGGTGTCGCGAATGGTCGTCGACGCATTCGAGTTCGGCATTCCACGCGCCAGCGTGGACGACCTGCGCGGTGGTGATCCCGAGTTCAATGCCGCCGTCGTTCGGCGCGTGTTTGCCGGTGATGACGGTGCCGTGCGCAACGTCGTGGTGTTCAATTCGGCATCTGCACTGGTGGTCGCGGGTGCGGCTCAGGATTTGGCGGAGGGGATCGAACTGGCGCGACGAAGCATCGACTCGGGCGCAGCACTGAACGCACTGAGCCAATTCGTGGAGGCGAGCAATGGCGACGCCGTATGCGACGATTGAACCGATGAGTAGCGCAATCGCCGTTCGCGTGCCGGCCAGCTCCGCCAACTTGGGACCGGGCTTCGACACTCTGGGCATGGCCCTTGGGCTGTATCTCGACCTCGGTGTCGTGAACGGAGCTCTGCCAGACGGTGCCTCTCCAATCGATCCTCGGCATCCAGCCATCACAGCCTTTGCCAAACTCGGCGGCGAGGGTGACCTATGGGTGCGCTCCGCGATTCCGATGGGCCGTGGACTGGGATTCTCGGGTGCAGCCCGCGTTGCTGGCCTCGCATTGGCGATGGTGCAGCGAGAAGGCGCAGCGAACTTTGTCGATGATCGAGTGCGTCTGCTCGGACCCGCTACGGAACTCGAGGGACATCCCGACAACGTCGGAGCCTCGATCATGGGTGGGGTAACGGCGAGCGCGGGGGACAAGGTGGTGCGCCTGCCGATGGCCCTCGACCCGATGATCGTGGTGTGGGTGCCCGACACACAAACCTCCACGGAGAAGTCACGAACGGCGATTCCTGCGGAGATTCCGTTGCCCGACGTGATCTACAACATCGGGCACACGGCACTCCTCATGGCGGCACTTGCCGCTGGCGAGGTGGATGTATTGCGGCAGGCCACGACTGATCGGTTGCACCAGGACCGTCGATTGGCCAACGTTCCGCGCAGCAAAGCGGCGCTCGAAGCGGCCCTACAGACGTCTGCGTGGTGCGCTTGGCTTTCTGGCTCTGGTCCGACGGTGGCTGTGATGTGCTCGCGTGCCGATGCCCAGCGTGTGGCAGATGCCCTCCCCAGCGACGGCAGGGTGCACCAGCTGGAGATCGACGCCCTCGGGGCGCGGATTCTCGAGATTTCTTAGCCCTTAGAAACATTGCAACACCCTTGGGTGACGCTGGACATGTCGCCGAGATGGCGCACACACGTCTCATCAATACAGCAACCAGCGCATCACGCCAGATCCAAGGAGGACCAATGAACCATCTCAGCCCAACGAATCACCTCAGCAAGCAGAACCCGCTCATCATTTCCTGCGACACCTGTGTCATGCAGGAAACCGATGCCTGCAACGACTGCCTGGTCACTGCCTTGTGTGGTGGCCGTGAGGAGCCAGCAGTGGTGTTCGATCTCGAGGAGCAGCGAGCTATCCGGTTGCTCGCAAATGCCGGGTTGGTGCCTACCATTCGGCACCGTGCAGTCAGCTGACGTCTCCGATCTTCAGCGGTACACCGACTCGATAACGCGTCTCGGCCGTGAGGCAGGCGCTCAGTTCGTCTCGGTAGCGCCTCCCAGTGTCATGGAGCGCGCACGCGAGGCACTCATCGACCGTAAGTCGACTGGACTCAGCGACACGATGGAGTTCACGTTTCGTAATCCGGAGCGATCCACTGATCCAGGTCGCGCGGTGTCCGGCGCACGAGCGGTGATCGTGGCCGCGATGTCGTATGGCACCGACACGCCGGCCTCGCCGAACGGCCCGCACGGGGTAGTGGCGCAGTATGCGCGCCAGGACTACTACGGACGGTTGTCTGAAGCATTGAATGTGATGCGCGACAAGTTGCGCGCAGATGGCTTCAAGGCGCTCGACTTTGTCGATGACAATTCAATGGTCGATCGCGAGATCTCGTGGTTGGGTGGACTCGGTTGGTTTGGCAAGAACGCCAACCTGCTGATTCGTGGAGCGGGGAGCATGTTCGTACTCGGCTCGGTGGTGACGACGGCACCGCTCAAGGTTTGGCGCGACATCGAACCTGACGGGTGCGGCGCGTGTCGTGTCTGTATCGACGCATGTCCGACCCGAGCGATCGTTGGTGATGGGGTGCTTGACGCGAGGCGTTGCCTGTCCTGGCTCTTGCAGAAACCGGGTGTGTTTCCTGTCGAGTTCCGAGTTGCGCTGGGAAATCGTCTGTACGGCTGCGACGACTGTCAGGAGACGTGCCCAGAAAACGTCCGACTGTTGCCCACGAAGCGACTGGCATCGTCGAGTGAGACGTGGGTGCCAGTCCTCGATGTATTGGGCGAGGACGATCGCGCGCTTGAGCGGCGAGTTGGTCGGTGGTACGTGCCTGGTCGCGACATGAACGTGGTTCGTCGTAATGCGTTGATCGTGCTCGGCAATGTCGGTGAGCCCACCGCACAGGTGCGAGACACGATTGCTCGTTATCTTCGCCATGACGACGAAGTTCTACGCGCTCACGCCGTATGGGCAGCGGCTCGGCTCGGCATCCTCGATCTGCTTCCCGAGATCGACTCCAGTGAGATTGTGATGAGTGAACTTCGTCGCGTGCACCTGTAAGGATTGTTGGCGCCGATGAAGCACCTCCTCGTCACCAACGACTTTCCGCCGAAGGTGGGGGGTATTCAGAACGTCTTATGGGAGTGGTGGCGCAGACTGCCGAGCGACTCCTTTGCGGTGCTCACCACGCCTCATCCGCGCTCCGCGGCGTTCGATGCCGAGCAACCCTTCCTCGTAAGGCGGACGCGCGAACCAGTGTTGTTACCCCACCCGGGTTTGGTGCGCAGGGTCAATCGGATGGTCGATGAGTTTGGTGCAGACTTCGTGGTGCTCGACCCTGCATTGCCGCTCGGTTTGATTGGCCCGCACTTGAACGTGCCCTACATGGTGGTGGTGCACGGTGCAGAGATCACCGTGCCAGGGCGACTACCGATCTCGCGTCCACTCTTGTCGCGTGTGTTGGGTGGGGCGCGTCACGTGATTGCCGCTGGTGGTTATCCCGCAGCCGAAGCTCGACGCGCAGCACGTAGCACCCTCGACGTGACCGTGATTCCGCCAGGCGTCGACACCGAACGTTTTCTCCCACTATCGGTGAATGCACGTCGTTCCGCACGAGCACACTTCGGTGTTGCTGACGATGCCGAAGTGGTGGTGGGAGTGAGCAGGCTCGTGCCGAGGAAGGGCTTCGATGTACTCATTCGATCTTCGGCGTTGCTTGCGCGAACGCGTCCACTTCTTCAAGTGTTGATCGCAGGAAGTGGACGCGATGCCAAGCGCTTGCAGAAATTGATCGATCAGACCAGTGCACCCGTGCGATTGGTGGGGCGTGTGGCGGACGAAGACTTGCCGTCGCTGTACGGCTGCGCCGACGTGTCGGCGATGATCTGCCGAACTCGCTGGTTGGGTCTCGAGCAGGAAGGATTCGGCATCGTGTTCAGCGAGGCGGCGTCGTGTGGCATTCCCCAGGTTGCAGGGGAAAGTGGAGGCGCTGCTGAAGCTGTGGCTGATGGCGTCACGGGAATCGTCGTGGATGAGCCGCGTGACGAGGTTGCCGTTGCCGATGCGTTGTATCGGATCCTCGATGATCACTCGCTGCGATTGTCCATGGCGGAAGCGTCGCGTCGACGCGCCGTGGACGAGTTCGATTACGGAGTGTTGTCTCGTCGGTTGGCAGCCGTGTTGGGAGTCAGCCAATGAACCGAGTGGTGAAGTTCAACATCGTGGCGACGGTCGTCTTCGCTCTGGCCACCTTCTTCGCAGCCTGGATCTTCTCGCCTGCTTGGCGCACGGCGATCGTGGTGGTCGACCTCGTGTTGTTTGCGATCGGCGTCGTCACGTTCCTGCTCGGATTTTTCTCTGCGGTTCAGCGCAGTCGCACCGAGGAGATCAGCGTCTCGACGTTGTTCTTGTTGCTCGGCGGGACTGCCGAGAAGAAGGTCGTCTGGTGGATGAACGGATGTCTGACGGTGCAAGTGGTGGTGGGCATCGCGGGGGCAATCGCTCGAGGGACGACCGACGGCAGACCTGGCAGCACCCTTGCCTTCGGCGTGTTGGTGGGAATGCTCGGGCTTGGTCTGAATGGATGGTGGGCTGCTCGATACGGACGCTTCCCGGATCGTGGTTCCCCTGCAGCAGCCTGATCGGCAATGATGGACGCATGGTGGATTCAGGTTCTGACTCGATAGTCGTCAATGCCGCTGCGGCTCGCTGCATCGCAGTTGCCACAGATTTCGCCAGATACCCGGAATGGGCGAAGGACGTGAAAGAGGCGATCGTCCTCGAACGCGACAGTGAGAGTCGAGCAACGATGGTGGAGTACCGGGCATCGGCGCTCGGACGAAGCACGCACTTCACGCTGCGTTACGACTACTCCCAGTTGCCGGCACGGCTGAGTTGGCAGATGGTGGACGGCGACATCATGCGTACGATCGTCGGCTCCTATCAATTCACTGAGAGCGGAGCGACCACACGGATCGACTACGGCCTCGAGATCGAGTTGGTGCTGCCACTTCCCGGTTTCGTCAAGCGTCGCGCGGAGAAGCGCATCCTCAGCACGTTGAAGGAACTCAAGGCGCGCATCGAGTCTTGACTCGACTGATTGGAATCGACGTCGGTGGCACCAAGTGCCAGGGTGTCTGCATCGATCCTGCTGGAACGTTGATCTCGGAGAAGGTCGTTCCCACTCCTCAGGTGAGTGACTTGGTCGATGTACTGGCGCGGCTCGTCGATGATCTTGGCGGCCATGCATCGATCGGAATCGGTGTTCCGGGCCTGATTGGACGGAGTGGAATCATTCACTCCTCGCCCAATTTGCCGGGTGCTCATCACCTAGAGGTTGCTGGGCCGCTTGGTCGACGTCTCGGCGTTGAAGTCGCAGTCGAAAATGACGCTACGTGCGCTTTGGTGGCCGAGTCACGTATTGGTGTGCTTCGCGGAGTGCGGGATGCGTGGTTGGTGACATTGGGGACGGGAATCGGTGGAGCACTTCTTGCCGATGGCGAGGTGCGACGTGGTGCGCAGGGCTTTGCAGGAGAAGTCGGTCACATGAGGGTGATGCCGAATGGCATCGAGTGTCCGTGCGGTCGTGCTGGATGTTGGGAGCGTTACGCATCTGGTGCAGCGCTCGGAGAGCATTCCGGGTTGAAGAGCACTCATGACGTCGTTCGCGCGGCACGGGCGGGCGACGCTGCGGCATCGACTGCACTGGCCGAGTGGGTGGACTGGATTGGTGTCGGCCTGGCAGCACTCGCCAATGCCACCGACCCTGAGGTGATCGTTTTGGGCGGTGGTGTGATCGAGGAGCGCGACCTGTTCCTCGATGACGTGGAGGCGGCGCTGAGGTGCCACTTGTATGCGCCAGACGAACGGCGAGTTCCGTCGATTCGCGCGACGTCGTTCGGACATCGCAGCGGGGCAATCGGTGCCGCTTTGCTCGCCCACGACTAACTTGATCGCGTGGAATTCCGTCGCATCACCAATCTTCCGCCATACGTCTTCACGATCATCAACAATCTGAAGATCCAGGCGCGTCATGCCGGTGAAGACGTCGTCGATCTCGGATTCGGCAATCCTGACCTTCCTTCGCCGCAAATCGCGGTAGACAAACTCGTCGAGGCTGCTCAAAACTCGCGCAATCACAAGTATTCGTTGTCGCGTGGATTGCCGAAGCTCCGCGAGGCCGTTGCCGACATGTATCAGCGCAACTGGGGTGTCACGCTCGATCCCGAGACGCAGATCACCAACACCATCGGGTCCAAGGAAGGGTTCAGTCACCTGATGTGGGTGTTGCTCGATCGCGGAGATGCAGCGATCGTGCCGAGCCCCAGTTACCCGATCCACATCTTCGGGCCCTTGTTTGCCGGCGCCGACGTGCGCGAAGTGCCGATGCGCAGCCAGCAGATCATCGACGACCAGCAGTATGCGGACGAGTTCTTCCAGAACCTGACGTCCGCCTACAACGTTGGTTGGCCGCGTCCTCGTGTGCTCGTGGTGTCGTACCCGCACAACCCGACGGGTGTGACCGTGGACTTGCCGTTCATGCAGCGGGTGGTCGACTTCTGCCGCGAACGCGGCATGGTGGTCGTGCACGACTTCGCCTATGCCGACGTCGGCTTCGACGGTTACAAGCCTCCGTCCATCCTCCAGGCGGAAGGCGCGATGGAGTGTGCCGTGGAGTTGTACTCGATGACGAAGAGCTTCCAAATGGCCGGATGGCGTTGCGCCTTCCTTGTAGGCAACACCGAGGTGGTGCAAGCACTCGTGAAGATGAAGAGTTACCTCGATTACGGGACGTTCCAACCCATCCAGATCGCGGCGACGGTGACGCTCAACGAAGCACAGGATTTTCCGAAGGAGATCTCGGCGATCTACGAGAGCCGAATGAACACGTTGATCGATGGTTTGGCTCGGATCGGTTGGCACATTCCCAAGTCGCGTGGCTCGATGTTCGTGTGGGCGCCGATCCCCGAGGCCTATCGGGACATGAATGCGGTCGAGTTCTGCTCGATGCTCGTCAAGGAGTGCAACGTTGCACTTTCTCCCGGGTCGGGCTTCGGCCCGGGCGGAGAGGGTTTCGTGCGGTTTGCCCTGATCGAGAATGAACAGCGGATTCATCAGGCCATTCGCAACCTGAAGCAGGGTCTGACAAAGTTGAAGCCGTGACGACGCCCTTCACCCTTGGTCTGCATGAGACGGGTGAAGGGACGTATGCCTATCTGCAGCCCGATGGCGGCTGGGGTTACTCGAATGCTGGACTCGTGGTGGGTGACGGGTCATCTCTGCTGGTCGACACCTTGTTCGATCTTCGATTGACCGAGGCGATGCTCCAGGCGATGGCGCCCATGACGAAGTCTGCTCCAATCGACCAGTTGGTGAACACGCACGCCAATGGCGACCACTGTTACGGAAATCAACTCGTGCGCGACGCAGAGATCGTCGCTTCTGCGGCCACTGCTCACGAGATGAGCGAGGTTCCGCCGGCGATGATGGCTGCGTTGAACAAAGCGCCCGGTGAAGTGGGCGATCTCTTTCGACGTTTTTTCGGCGACTTTCACTTCGACGGGATCGAACTCGTTCCACCGACGCGCACGTTCAGCGGTCGCCTCGACCTCGACGTGGGGGGACGTGCGGTGGAGTTGATCGAGGTCGGCCCGGCCCATACGAAGGGAGACACCATCGCCTTCGTGCCCGATGCGAAGACGGTCTATACGGGAGACATCTTGTTCATCGGCGGTGCTCCGATCGTGTGGGCAGGCCCACTCGAGAATTGGATTGCTGCGTGTGACCTGATCGCGTCACTCGATGTCGAGACGGTGGTGCCGGGTCATGGGCCGGTGACGGACAAGACGGGCGTTGCTCAAGTACGTGACTATCTGTCGTTCGTCTTGCGCGAGGCGGAGGGTCGTCAGGCTGCGGGTGTCGATGCGTTCGACGCGGCAAAGGAGATCGCCAAGTCGATCCTGGGTGGATCGGCTTTCAGTGACTGGCAGGAGTTCGGGAGGATCAGTGTGAACGTCGACACGGTGTATCGATCACGTGACGCGCAGTATCAGAGCCCCGATGTGATCGAACAGTTTCGTCGAATGGCGGCGATCGAAGACGCACACACTCATTGATCGCATGACCGAGAGACAGTGCGACGTTGTAGTCGTGGGGGCTGGGCCTGCAGGTTCTGCATTGGCGAATAGCTGCCATGCACTTGGCCTGGACGTGGTCGTCGTCGACCCACGTGGGAGCAAGGCGTGGTCGAGTACGTACGGCACGTGGGTTGACGATCTCGATGGTCGTAGTGACTCTGATCAGCTGAAGAAGGCGTTACGCGTGGCATGGCCACAGGTGAGGGTGGTCGGGGCCAGCGAACGTCTGTTGGAGCGCGCATACGGGTTCTTCGACAACGAAAAGCTGCGCACCCACCTGCAAGTGGTGCCAGTTCATCCATCCACTGTGGAGGAGGTGGTGCGCGACCGCGAGTCGAACGGCTTCGTCATCCGTTGTGCGGACTCCACACGCATTTGGACGCGATTGGTGGTGGACTCTGGCGGCTCGCGTTCGTCGTTGTTGGCGCGGCATCGTCACCGTGACGGAGGAGTTCAGAGCGCATACGGTGTGGTGACGCGCTCGGCGCCTAGCCAGTATCGCAACTGCTTCACTCTGATGGATTGGTCGGTGGAACATCGGGATCCGACGTTTCTTTACACCGTCGACTTTGGGGATGGCTCCGTGTTGCTGGAGGAGACGTCGCTCTTTCGCAAGACTCCGCTCGATCCTCGGGTGCTGGAACGGCGATTGATCGAGCGCGTGGGCGACGTGCCACGTGAGGATGTCGAGCACGTGGAGATCCCGATGGGCTGGGGCCTGCCTTCGTTGTCGCACATGGTGGTGGGTTTCGGTGCGGCAGCCGGGTACGTACATCCAGTGACGGGATACTCGGTGGCCGCTTCTCTGCGGGCAAGTGATCGGGTCGCAGAAGCGATTCAACGATCGATTTCCATGGATGTAGCTGTCGAAGAACGCGTTCGTCACGTGTGGGACGCGGTGTGGCCCGCAAACTTGCGGCGCACCCGAGCACTACACCAATACGGACTTGTCTCGCTGGCTCGGTTCGATGGATCCGACGTGAAGGAGTTTTTCGACACGTTCTTCTCACTACGGACCTCAGACTGGTCGGCCTATTTGCGAATCGACACTCCGCCGTCGACCATCGCCAGAGTCATGACGAAGTTCTTCGCTCGGATGCCGTGGCGAATCCGTGTCAAAGTGATGACTGCGAATCCGCTGCTACTCGTTCGTTGAACTCCTGCGCATCTCTCGCCGCAGGACGAAGATCCAGCCCATCACGACGAAGAGCGAAAACACGATCCACTGCACCATGTAGCTGAGGTGTGGTCCGAAGGTGAACTCGGGATCGGCGATACGTGAAAGGGAGGGATCGTCTGCGGGCTCACTCGTGAGCATCTCGAGATACACCGGCACTACTTCACCATCGAGTTGTTGGGCGATTCGATCGATGTCGATGCGCTGCACCTCGCGAAGTTCGCCTTCGCT
>CAZWKD010000005.1:29099-30999 GCA_964633985.1 uncultured Acidimicrobium sp.
AGGGGAGTCTGGTCGAAGCGGGCAGTGAGGGTGGCGTTGAAATCCTGACGCTCCTGGTGGCGGTGCCACTGCCAACGGGCGAGGTTGGCCATGACGCCGATACCGACGATGCACGCCAACGTCAGGGCGATCATGCGTGGCTTCGAAATCACTCGGAACATGCGACGAGCAAACTACCCCTTCGCGCAATACTCTGCCGATCGTGGGTGGAACACTCGTTTACGACGGCGACTGCGGGTTCTGTCGCTGCAGCGCTCGGTTCCTCGAGCGGCGAGTTCGACCCGATGCATCAGTGGTCGCTTATCAGCGAGCCGATCTGGGGTCGCTTTCGTTGACGACCGCGCAGTGTTCCGAAGCAGTGCAGTGGGTGAGTGGCGATGTTCGGCGTTCAGGTGCTCGAGCAATCGCTGCCGTGTTACGCGCAAGTTCGCTGCAGTGGCGAGTGATCGGATCGCTCATCGACTTCGTTCTCGTACGCCCGCTTGCTGCTCTCGTGTATCAATCAGTGGCGCGAAACCGTTCGCGTCTCGTTCAGTTCTGCCGCGACTAGATCCAGGGTTGCGGTATCGGCGGCGAGCAGGCCATCACGCAAGTGTTGACCGAGCAGCGTCACGAGGTGTTCCCATGTTGCCGAGTGATGACCGGTGACGACTCGTAATGCATCAGAGAGGGCATCGATTGGGTTCCTGTCATAGAGCCCCATCAGTGACTCGACCTCATGCTTCTTCAGTGAGCGTGCGAGACGCGCGGCGACGATCTCCCGCTGGATGTACGGGGAGAAGTATCCCGCGTATCGCTCCTGTAAAGCGGGGAGACGCCAGTCGAGGCCGGTGACTCGCGTGCGACAATGTGGACTGCCACATTCGCAATCGAACTCGTCGTACGGTGCCATGTCACTCATCGCGTAATCGAACGTCAACTCCTCGCCGACTGAAATGTCACGCATGGCTACTACTTGAGTGGCGTTACGCATCCCGCAATTGGGGTCGCAGGAATGGTTGATGCTGTCTCCAGGTTCGCGTTCGACAGGGCCGACGAAGAACAGATCGTTCTCCACCTGGATCGATCGCGAGATGCGCTCGGTGGGGAAGCGTCGCAATCCGTCGAAGGTGCTGGCTGTACCGCCAAACGTGGCGATGACTGAGCCTGCAGGGATCTTCTCGATGGCAAAGCTGCCAAAGCCTTTCGATCCCAGGTCACGCCACTCGGCACTCGGTGTGCGGTAGTTCTCCAAGACCAGCACCCACTTCAATGACAACATGAAGGCACAGCCCCAACTCCGCCCGCTGTGGTGCAGGGAACGCTAGCGGCTTGTAGTCTGAATGCGTCGCCCTCGGGCGGTGCAGTTACATCACGAGAGACCAAAGCAATCCAACTGGTCCGGCAACCGGGCAATGCCCACGGTGCCTTCCGTCGAAAGACGGGGATGTGGTTCCGAGAAATCGGAGCAACGGGCCGGAGCAGTTGGGCGAAGACAGGAACTTCATGCCCCAACACGACTATCCCGCTACCGGTGCATGGCAACCGGGCATGCCTTCGGGGAGCCGCAAATTCGTGCACTTTCCTAGTGATCGTGGATTCGCGTTGGACGGTGGCTCGTATCTGCGTGATGTCACGTTGGCCTACGAAACCTGGGGCACGTTGAATGCCGACCGCTCGAATGCGGTGTTGCTCTGTCATGCGTGGACAGGTGACAGCCATGTTGCCGGTCCTGCTGAAGAAGGTCACCCGACACCAGGATGGTGGGAGGGAATCGTCGGGCCTGGTCTGACCATCGATACCAACGAATGGTTCGTGGTCTGTTCGAACGTGCTCGGCGGATGTCAGGGTTCGACGGGACCGGCGTCGCCACACCCCGACGATGGAAAACCGTACGGCTCCCGTTTCCCGGTCATCACCG
>CAZWKD010000005.1:31099-45665 GCA_964633985.1 uncultured Acidimicrobium sp.
AGCGACAACGTCTTCACCGAGCGTTTCGGACGCGAGTTGATGGACAGCGATGTCGATCACAACGGGCTTGGATTGTGGGATCGGTTCGTGGTGGAGAGTTATCTCGATCATCACGGTGATCGTTTGATTCGACGTTTCGATACGAACAGCTACTTGATCATCGGCAAAGCAATGGATCTACACGATGTAGGTCGAGGCCGTGTGAGTCTCGAAAGAGCCATGTCGCGAGTCACGATGCCTGCCCTGACCATCGGCATTTCGAGCGACATCCTGTACCCCACGTACCAGCAGAAGCAGATCCATGAACTTCTGCAGAAACAGGGGACGCGGAGTTCCTATGTCGAGGTGGATTCTCCCCATGGACATGACGCGTTCTTGATCAACCTCGACCAAGTGGGTGCGCCAATCAAGGCGTTTCTCGAGTCGCTCGAGAGCAGCGCCAAGTAACCTCGTTCGCGGCAATGCTCGCGTTCATCGATCTCCGCGTGGCCCTCGTGGCAATGACGTGTCTGGTGGCTTCTGCCGGTCTCGGCGTTCTCACGCTGTGGTTTTGGCGCAACTCTCGTCTCGAATCGCCTGTCTTGGCTCCGCTCGAGGTGATGGGCGAGCGCCGATTCAAGAAGGCCTCGGAAGACCAGAGAGGTCGCCTGTTGGAGGAGTTTCGTGGATTGGCGCAAACATCTCGTGTTGCCTTCGAGCCAGGCGCCAATCGAACCGTCAAAAAGCCTGCTGAGGACATCTGGGACGAGCCGCTTGCCGATGAGCCATTCGAGGACGCTGTGGTCGACGACCAGGGTCCGATGACCGTGATTGACCCGCTGTTGGGGCGGCGGGGCAACTAACTTTTCGGTCGTGGCTGCATTCGACCCGCAACAGATGATCGATCGTTTCAAGGAGCGCGCGGCGGCAGTCAAGCGTCGTCCATTGCCTCCAGTGGCGGGCGAGGAGCGACAACTCTTCATCGCCCAGGCTCAAGAAGATTTTCAGGACTTCGCCATGATTGGCGATGCCAAGGCGTCACTTGAGGACGGAGTCCTCACCCTGCGCATCGATCTGCGACCCTCTCCGTGACCGCGCTCGAGGTCGAACGCACCTCGAGCAAATTGCCGCTTGCAGCGGGATTCGTGTCGATGTGCTCGTGGGGTGCGGGACCACTGATCATCCGTGGCATCAGCGCTTCCACATCCACGATCACCGTGATGCGACTCGCCCTGTCGGTACCGGTGATGGCCTTCTGGGCGTGGCGCACGGGTGGACGGCTGAACCTCAAGGTGATGCGCGACACGGCGTTGCCCGGAGTGTTCTTCTTCTCGAGCATGGCGCTGGCGTTCGAAGCAATCCGCCACACGTCGATCGCCAATCAGACGCTGATCGGAGCGTTGTCGCCTGCAGTACTTCTATTCATCGCTCCTCGGCTTCTTGGTGAACGCGTCACGTTCTCGCAGGTGTTGCTCGCGATCCTTGGTTTTGTGGGGATCGGCATCGTCGTGTTCGGTGGAGGAGAGACGCAGTCGGGGTCACTCTTTGGCGATGCCTTGTCGGCGATCTCGATGCTGCTTTGGACGACTTACGTGGTGATGGTGAAGCGAGTTCGTGTCCGTAACGAAAATGCGTGGGCGTATCTGGCGGGTAACTTCGCTTGGTCGGCCATCTATGGCATCCCGTGGGCCATCTTCGGCAGTTTTTCGTTGGCCGATCTCGGTGGAGTCGACTGGACGCTCCTGCTCACCATGGTGGTGGTGCAAGGAACGCTTGCCCATGGGCTGCATGCGTGGTCGTTGCGTCACTTGGATGCAACGGTGTCCTCGTTGATCAACCTCGGCGCACCCGTGTTTTCCGTGATCGGAGCGTGGATCATCTACGACCAGTCGATCACCGTGGTTCAGATGCTCGGTGCTGGGATCGTGATCCTCTCGCTCGCCTTCGTCAGTATCAACGCTTCGCGAAGCGCAGCGTGAACGAAGTAGTTGCTGCTGAGCGTCGGCTCGCCCCGATTCATTTGGCAGCGCTTCTCATAGCGATTTTCTCGTGGGGGATCGGCCCGGTACTCACGCTTGCCACTGATTTCTCGATCAACGCAGTGATCTTCTATCGCACCCTGTTTTGGCCACCCGTGTTGTTGACGGTGATGTTGATTCGGAAGGTACCCGTGCAAGTCGAGGGGATCAAGGCATCCTTCGTGCCGGGTCTGTTCTTCGGTTTCTCCACGATCACGGGATTTCTCGCCTTTCACGAGACGTCCATCGCGAATGCCACGGTGATCGGAAACGTGTCCGCAGCACTCGCTCTTTTTCTCGCGCCGCGGATGCTGGGGGAGCGCACGACGATCGTTCAAGTCGGTTTTGCCGTGTCCAGTTTCGTCGGTGTGGCGGCAGTGGTCTTCGGCAGTGGTGGCACGGGTGGCGCGACTTTGTGGGGGGACACGTTGGCTCTCATCAACGCTTTCCTTTGGACTGGCTATTTCATGACCGGCAAACAAGCACGACTCGACGGTGTCAACACCTGGTCGTTCCTGTTCGGCGTGAGTATCAACCAGCTGGTGGTGGTGATGCCCTGGGTGCTCGTCACAGCGAATGACCTGTGGAACCCGTCGCTGCGTGACATCGCAGTGGTGATGGCGATGGTCTTGCTGCCCGGCACGATCGGTCACGGCCTGATGGTGTGGACACAGCGGTTCGTGACTGCGGGAACGATTTCCTTGTTGTCGCTCCTCGGACCAGTGCTGAGCATGGTCTTCGCATGGTGGTTCTTCGGGCAGGGTGTGGCGGCAGTGCAGTTGCTGGGTGCCGCCGTGGTCCTGCTGTCTTTGGCGGGAGTCGTTCGGTACGGGGAGCGTTCCCCGACGAGTTGAGAAGCCCTGTTTTGCGGCTAAATTGAAGATCGCAATACGCGGACGTGGCTCAGTTGGTAGAGCATCACCTTGCCAAGGTGAGGGTCGCGAGTTCGAATCTCGTCGTCCGCTCCAATCAATACCTAGTGGCTCGTAGGTCTTTGTCGACGGAGAATCTTCGCCATGCCAGGGCGAGTTCAGTCCTGTTGTGTGTTCCGGTGATCTTCATGATTTCGCTGAGACGGTTTCTTACCGTCTTGGCGGAGAAATGAATTGCTTGGGCGATGTCCTCATTGCTGAAACCCTCGGCTACGAGAGTGATGATCCGCTTGTCAACCTCATCCGTATCCACTCGTTTGAATGCCGCTGCCAAGCTGGCCGACTTCTTGGAGAACGCCGAATCGCCAGGTTTGCAGGAACAGGTTTCGATGATACGAGTTACATCGGTGGCGACATGATGGACGTCGTCGGTCTCTGTGATGATGCCACATACGCCTATCTCGTTCAGTCGTTCGATGGGAAAGTCACTCTTCTTCTGTTCACTCACAATGACATGAAGAATGGGAGTCCCGTTGTATTCGAGGGCTCGAATGTAGGGGCTGATCGAGTCGAGCCACTCGAGCCTGATCACGGTCGCGTGAACGACGACGCCATCAAGTTCGCGAATTGACTGCGCCGCATTGAGGATGTCGAATCGTCGTAGGTCAAAAAACTGTTCGAGTTGCAGCGTCTCTTCGGGGTGCGCATCGGTCCACATCTTTCCGATCAACACAACGAATCTCTGTGAGGACATTGCCCCCCCCCTGTGATGTCAATGAACAGATGTTTAGTCAAACCACAGAAAAAGTGGGGGATACCCCATCGTTGGCTCACATGGTTTTTCTGAGGGCCTTGGCCGCTATTCGTGGTTTTGGGTTCTTGTCACCTGGGAGTCTTCGATGACGCGGTTGCGTACTCGTAGGAGTGCCACTCCAAATTGGTCGCTACGAACAGCAGTCACGTTCGCCCGGTGAGTCCAATGGATGCTGGGACCTATCGCTTCGTGGGTGATCCGAACGATTCGATAGAGGGTGTACACCTCGCCATCTTCGGTGACGTCAGTGAAGACACCATTGTCGACAAAATCATCGACGTTCGTACCTTCAGGGAGGATACGGAAGGCATCATCGTTCAGCAAATGACGAGGCGTTCAGATCGAGCGTTCACAAGAAATCTGGAACCTGCCAGCTCGCAGCTCGGAGTACGGCCAACTGGGTGCGATAGGTGAGTCCGTTCACACGGAGAAGACCTTCGATCACGTTGCGAACCTCTTGGACCGACTTGCCGGTGACTCTTGCGATGTCAGTGTCGGGGAGCCCGGCGCCGACGAGGTCTGCAATGTCCGTATCGGAAGCATCAACCAACTTGAGCGGTGTTGCCAGGATTCCAGGTTGAAGCCCTAGTTGTTCAAGAAAGGGCTCGTTGAATTTCTTTTGGGCATTGCTGGTGACTTCGAAGATCTCGTCTATCGCCGAATTCGGATCCTTCAGTACGGGAACTGCGGCATCGAATCCGTACAGGGCAACTTTTACCACCAGTGCCGGCGAAAACTCCCCGAAGCCGAGGATGTAGGACGGCTTGCTCCCTGGCGTCGAACCCAAAGAGATACGAAGCGCCCGTCCCAATTCTGCCCATGCCTGCGACACGACTAGAGCGTTGACTTCCTGCGACCTGATCGCATGGGCAATTTCTCTGCCTGTGCCTCCGACTCCCACGATCTCCACATCCCGGCGCTCCTCAGCCACATGGAGAAGAGGCGCGAACTCTCCCGAAACTGATTCGCCGACGAACAACTTCAGCATGTGGGTTCCCGGGAGATCGAAAGATGCTGCACCGGGCGGTTCATGCCTTCACGGTAGTGCATGGGATCAACCAATCGATGTTTGCGGGCCTACGCAGGACACCGATACTCATGTGAACTCACGTTGGTAGCAGAAGTTCCGCCATGCATTCGCAAGCTGAGTTCGATTGGCGACTTTTACGTTGTGGAGCAGGTCGCTTACTCGGTTGCGAATCGTTTGATTGGAGAAGTGCAATGTCTGCGCAATCTCTTCGTCTGGATCGCCGTTCACCAACATGCCAAGAATCATCATGTCGGTCTCGTCGACTGTTCCGGCACGGATGGCAGAAAGCATTAGGTCTCGACGTTCGGAAAATGGAGGCGTCGTAGGGTGATGTAGACACTGCCTCGCACAGCCCGAGAGCGTGTCGAGAATTGTCGTGTCGTCAGCATTCACCTCGAGACAATCACAGAGCCCGAGTTGATTGATGAACTTCTCTGAACTTCTTGCGTTGATGGCGACGACATGTTCGATCGAGAAGCCCTTCTTCTCAAGTTGACGAACGAACGGCGCCAGCACGTCGAGCAGCTCCAACCGCACCAATGCCACGGTGATGGTGACACCCAAGAGCGACTGAATGGATTGGTTGGGGTCCAAAAGATTGAAACTTTGGATCGAAAAAAATCCTTCCAACAAAGAACACGTGTCGTCGTTCTCGTTCATCCAGCTGCGACTGACAAGTAGAGCTGGCCTTGAATCACTCACGACATGCTCCGATCGTTTAGTGAATTGTTATCACGATGGTGATGGCGTATCGGCGATGGCGCAAGGAACTAAACTTCCGACATGAAAATCGGTGTACAACTCCAACCTCAAGCGACGTCAGTAACCGAGTTGAGAGCCGCATGGCGGGCGGCCGATGCCATGGGCGTGGACAGCATCTGGACCTGGGACCACTTCTATCCGTTGTACGGCGACCCCGATGCGACGCACTTCGAGGGCTACACGCTGCTCTCAGCGATGGCAGCGGACACTTGTCACGCCCAAGTGGGCATGCTGGTCACCTGTTTCACGTATCGCAACCCGCACCTCTTGGCGGACATGGCCCGCACGATCGACCACATCAGTAATGGGCGGTTCGTATTGGGACTTGGTTCGGGGTGGTTTGAGCGCGACTACATCGAGTACGGCTACGAATTTGGCGACAAGATCTCCCGATTGAAGGCTCTGGAGGCCGGTCTGCCGGTGATCAAGGAGCGGTTGTCGAAACTGAATCCGCAGCCGGTACGGGGCAAGATTCCGCTGATGATCGGCGGAAGCGGTGAGAAGTTCACCTTCCGCTTGGTGGCCGAGCATGCCGATCAACTGAACACCTTCGGCGACCCTGCCACCGTGCGACACAAGAACAAGGTGCTCGATGAATGGTGCGCAAAGATCGGACGAAACCCCAAGGAGATCGAGCGCACGATTGCGATCGAGCCCAAGGAACTGGAGCGAGCAGACGAGTATGCCGAGGCGGGTGCGGATCACTTGATCCTGATGACCGGTGCACCGTTCGATTTCGCTCCGGTGGAGCGTTTCATCGCCTCGCGTTAGCGGGAAAAGGCGCCTATCGACTCCACGATCACGTCGAACGCTGCCTCGGCGTCCACGTCCCAGGTGACGTCACAGTTGGGGGCCAGTCGCTCGATCAAGCCGCGCATGTCGATGAGCGTCATGCCAGTGGTGAGTGCGCCGTGCGTCTCCACCATCACGTGATGTGGTTTTGCCGTAAACAGTTCGGGATGGGTCAACACCATCACCGCGCACGGGTCGTGCACGGCACCGCCCAGCATGTTGTCGTGTCGTGATACGTACACCTTGCTGAAGAAGTCGAAGAGATCGGCGAGTACTGCTGCCATGTGGCCCGGGAGGCTGCGCACCTTGGCGATGCGCTCGGGAGTCGCCTGCAGGCGGTGTGTGACGTCGAGCCCGCACATCTTCAGCGGACCGCCGTAGTCGAACACCATGGCGGCCGCGTCCGGGTCGGCCCAGATGTTGAACTCCGCGGCGGCTGACCGATTGCCGAACGTGCCACCGCCCATCAGCGAAATGCCAGCAATTCGATTGCTGAGGTCGGGTGCGGCACGGAGGGCGAGCGCGATGTTGGTGAGCGGTCCGGTCGGAACCAGCCAAACTCCTTCATCGGCTCGGCACGTCTCGATGATGAATTCGACGGCGTTCGTCGAATCGGCTGGTCGGGAGGGTTCGGGGAGCTCGGCTCCGTCGAGGCCACTTTCGCCATGCACGTACTCTGCATGTCGCGGCGGAGCGACGAGAGGTCGCTCCGCGCCTTGATGGAGCGGCACGGCGCTGCCGATCAAGTCAAGGATGATGCGTGCGTTGCGGGTGGTGGCCGTGATCGGAGCATTACCGGCGACGGTGGTCACGCCGAGTAATTCGGCGTGACGGGCAGCCACGATCAACGCCACCGCGTCGTCGTGTCCCGGATCGCAGTCCACGATCATTTTTGGTCCTTTTGGCACCTCGCCGAATCTAGTGGTCATGTGACAAAGTTGAGGAGTGAAGAAGTTCGATGTCGTGGTGGTGGGCAGTGCCAATCTCGATTTGGTGGCGACACTCGAACATTTGCCAACACCGGGGGAGACGATCCTCGCACTCGACTACGCGGAACACGCGGGCGGCAAAGGACTGAATCAGGCCGTGGCCTGCGCGCGGATGGGTGCGCGGACCGCATTCGTGGGCTGTGTGGGCCGAGATGACGCAGGCAATTACCTGCGTGAAGTGCTTGAACGAGAAGGCATCGACACCTCGCTCTTGCGCAACGTCGAATCACCTACAGGCCGAGCATTCATCAATGTCGACCAACAGGGTGAAAACGCCATCGTCGTGGTGTCTGGTGCCAATGCGGAGGTGACGCCCGTCGAGTTGCCTGAGGCCGCGGTGGTGTTGCTCCAACTCGAGATTCCGTTGCCGACGGTGGTGGCGACTCTTCAGGCTGCACGAAGCAAGAACATCACCACCGTGCTCAATCCAGCCCCAGCACAGTCCTTGAATGCCGAGCTGCTCTCGCTCGTCGATGTGGCAGTGCCGAATGAAAACGAAGCACGACTGCTCGGCGGTAAGGAGCAATTGCTCACACTTGGCGTTCGCGAAGTGGTGACCACCCTTGGTGAACGTGGTGCTGAGGTGGCCAGCCGCGATGGTCTTACAACGGTTCCACCGCACGTAGTGAAGCCAGTGGACACGGTGGGTGCGGGCGATGCGTTCACCGGTGCGATGTGCGCGATGCTCGCTCAGGGCTGGTCGGTGAAAGAAGCGGCACGCGTGGGCGCAGTGGCTGGCGCCTTGGCCACGACGGTGCACGGTGCGGTGCCATCACTACCCACGAGACAGGCAGTCGATACGGCGATTGGTGGGCTCTCAAAGTGACGTCGTCCGCTCAGGACATGCACTTCTATGACGAGGAGAGCGACGAGCTCGCCAAGCGCATCGTGGAGCGCGCAATGGAGCGCATTCAGATGGATCCGCCACCTCTCGATGGCTCGCGCAGTCTGAGCGAACTGCAACGGCTCGTCGGGCAAACGATCCTCCCGGAGGGACGCAACGGCCTCGATGTATTGGACGAGTTCATCAACGTGCTGGCGCCTGCGTGCATCAGCGTCGACCACCCGCTGTTCCTCTCGTTCGTGCCGGGGGCGCCCACCGAGAGCTCGGTGCTGTTCGACCTGATGGTGAGTGCTTCGAACATCTACGGCGGATCCTGGTTGGAAGGTGCGGGAGCCGTGTACGCGGAGAACCAGGCGCTGCGGTGGTTGGCCGACTTGGCAGGGCTCCCCGCAAGCGCGGGAGGAGTGTTCGTCAGTGGCGGTAGCGCGGGAAACCTGTCGGCCCTCATCGCAGCTCGCCATCGATGGCGCCAACGTGCAGACGGGACCCTGGATCGTGTTCGACCATTGATCCTCGGAACGGGCGGCGCCCACTCTTCCATCTCGCAGGCCGCTACGGCAATGGATGCCGATTACTTGCGTTGTGCGACCGATGAACGCGGTCGGTCCTCGGGTGTGGCTATGCGGGAGCTCGTCGAGTCATTGTCGGCGGAGGATCGCCGTCGAGTCTGTGCAGTCGTCGCTACGGCCGGCACGACGAACCTCGGAGTGGTGGACGACTTGTCAGGTGTCGCCGATGTCGCGAATGAAATCGATACGTGGTTCCACGTGGATGGCGCCTATGGTGCAGCGGCTCTATGTGCGCCGAGTGCGCGAGAACTCTTCACTGGAATCGAACGCGCAGACAGCATGATCGTCGATCCGCACAAGTGGCTGTTTGCACCATACGACTGCTGTGCGTTGATCTATCGCGACCCTGCTCATGCACGTCTCGCCCACACGCAACATGCGGAGTACCTGGACGTGTTGCAGCAGGACGAGCCACGGGATGAGGCGTGGAATCCGAGCGACCTCGCGCACCATCTCACTCGGCGTACGCGAGGTTTGCCGTTTTGGTTCAGTTTGGCGATGCATGGCACCGAGGCGTATGCCGACGCGATGGAAGAAACATTGAGGGTGTCGCGGGAGATCGCGACAGTGATTGCCGATACCGACTACCTGGACCTGGTGATGGAGCCGGAACTTTCGATCGTGGTGTTTCGTCGACGGGGTTGGACTGCCGAGCAGTATCAACAGTGGAGTGACCAGCAGTTGTCTGAGGGGAAGGCGTTCATCGTGCCCTCGCACGTGAAGGGGGAGACGATGTTGCGGTTGTGCATCGTGAACCCGAGAACCACCACTGCACAGCTGACCGAGGTGCTGCGCACCCTGGCCTGATTACTTCTTGGCGGGTTCCTTCTTGGCAACGGCCTTCTTGCGGGTGCCGTAACGCTTGTTGAAGCGCTCGACACGACCGGCCGAGTCGATGATCTTCATCTGGCCGGTGAAAAACGGGTGACTGGCATTGCTGATGTCCAGCTGGACCAGCGGATAAGTGTTGCCATCTTCCCACTGGGTGGTCTTGTTGGCATCAACACGCATGGTGGTGCGGGTCAGCAGGCGGTAGTTCGCCGACGAGTCCTCAAATACGACGAACTTGTACTCGGGGTGAATGTCGGGCTTCATAGGACTGGAAAGTGTATCGGGGCAGGGCAGGTGTCTGGCCGCCATTGGGCCCCTAGACTGCCCGAATGCCAAATCGCTGCGACGTCCTCGGGAAGAAGCCCTCGACGGGCCATTCCGTATCGCACTCCAACATCAAGACCAAGCGCTGGTGGAGGGTGAATGCCCAAAGGAAGCGCTTCTGGTTGCCGTCGGAAAAGCGTTGGGTCACGTTGAACGTCAGCGCCAAGGGCCTTCGCACCATCGACAAGGTGGGTATCGAGCGTGTCGTGTCCGACATGCGCAAGGCCGGAAAGAAGGTCTGAGCCATGGCCGCAAAGAGCAAAGATCGTCGTCCGATCATCAAACTGCGCAGCACTGCTGACACCGGTTACGTCTACGTCACGCGCAAGAACAAGATCAACTCACGCGAGCGCATCGAGTTGAAGAAGTACGACCCGATCGTACGCAAGCACGTCATCTTCAAAGAAGAGCGCTGAACCTCACTGCAGCGCACGCTGCAGGTCATTGATCACGTCGGTTGCGTCTTCAAGACCGATCGACAACCTGAGAAGTCCGTCGCTGATTCCTGCGTCGTGCTGATCTTCAGCCGTCATGCTGACATGTGTGCTCGTGGCGGGATGACAGATCAACGTCTCCGGCCCGCCCAGTGACACTGCTGGACGGACGATCCTGAGCTTCGACAGCACGCTGCGTGCCTTGTCGACACCACCATCTACTTCGAACGAGAGGACGGTCCCGAAATCTCGCATTTGGTGTTTGGCAAGCGCGTGTTGTGGGTGTGATTCGAGACCTGGATAGTGAACACGAACCACCCCCGATGTGGCTTCGAGTGCGTGAGCAACCTTGAGCGCAGTGTCACATTGACGAGCGAAGCGCACACCAAGCGTGCGAATTCCGCGCAACCCGTTGAGTGCATCGGACGCCGCCGCAGTGGCGCCGTGCAACACCGAGTAGCTCCAAATCGCGTCGATCAGGTCTTTCTCGCCTGCCAGAACGCCGAGCATCGCGTCGTTGTGACCCGCGATGCCTTTGGTGGCCGAATGCATGACCAGTGAGACGCCGTGACGCAGAGGGGATTGTCCGAGGGGAGTGGCAAGAGTGGAATCCACCAACGTGAACGGGCCCTTGATCGACCCAACTTCATCGAGATTGACGAGTGCAAGTTGCGGATTGCTCGGCGTCTCGGCAATCACGAGCATCGTCCTGCCCGGTATGACCGCAGCCTCGAGGGCCCCTGGTGTGCTTCCATCGACGAACGTGACTTCGATGCCCATACGTCTGCATGGACCGTTGAGAAGCGCGAGCGTGCCCCCGTACAACTGCTTCTGGGCGACGATGTGGTCGCCCGTAGAACACAGGGCGAAGATCGCCGTGGCGATCGCTCCCATTCCGGAACTCGTGGCAAGCGCGTCTTCAGCGCCTTCGAGGGCGGCTACTGCGTTCTCGAACTCGCGCACGGTCGGGTTGGCATAACGCGCGTAGTTACCCGCCTCATGAACGGCTAATGCGGCAGCATTGGTCTCATCCAATCCAGTGGATTGCCATGTGGTGCTAGGCCACAGCACGGGCGCAAGCGAACCTGATGCATCACGTCCAGCGGTGATTGCCGTGGTGTCTGGGTGTTGCTCAGGCATCGGATCATCGTACGAGTCGAATTCTCGTCATCGTCGGCTTTACGCGGTGTGTCGTCGGTAGCCTGCACTGCGGCGACGTGGCCGAATGGCTTAGGCAAGGGCCTGCAAAGCCCTGTATCCGGGTTCGATTCCCGGCGTCGCCTCCAATCGATCACCCAGTTAGTCGATACCTGCTCTTGACTCGTGTGCCACGATGATTGTTCGCGGGGGTAGGGGATGGTTGCTCGGAGCTTCGAGCCAAACGGAAGTCGCACGGTTGTGGCGCCGAATGGTGCGCGCGTACACGCGGATCATCTCGCCCAAAACGAGGTAATCCAGCGTCGCTTCCATGAGATTCGGCCAGGTGCTTGGTGCTTCGTGGGTAATGGTTTGTCCAACCAAACATTCATCGATGCCCCCGAAGGAATCATCGCGATCGATACGGGTGAGTCGATTCAAGAGATGACATTCGCTTTGGCCGAATTGCGGAAGCACACAACCCGTCCAATTGCGGCAGTGGTGTATTCCCATTTTCATTATGTGGAGGGCACGCAGGCGATTCTTGATGAAGGCAACCATCTCGCTCCGCTGTCGATTTACGGTCATCACAAGATTGCTGTGAACAAGTCGAGAACTGCGGGGGAGATCGCTCCCGCATACGGTCGAGGTCTCGTCGAACAATTCGGAATCGTGATGCCGTCAGACGGTCCCGATGGGCTGGTGAATGTCGGGCTTGGATTTTCGTATCGCAATGCCGCCCACGCGCCAGCAACGCCGGGCTACGTGCCGATCTCCGAAGTGCTACCCGAAGACGGCGAGATTCACATTGCGGGTTCTCGTGTGCGGGTGAAGTATTCGCCGAGCGATAGCGACGATTCGATCAATTTGTATTTTCCTGACATTGGCGTATGTGTGCACAACACGGTGTGGCCAGTGCTGTTCAACATCTTTGCCATTCGTGGCGAGGAGTATCGCGACCCACGTGTCTTGATCCCTGGGATCGACAATATCATCGCTTGGCAGCCTGATCATCTGATCGCGACACACGGACCACCCTTGTCAGGTCGCGATGATATTCGCGAAAAGGCAACCCGTTATCGCGATTCGATTCAGTTTTTGTGGGACCAGACAGTTCGGGCCATGAACAAGGGCTGGACGATGGACGAAATTGCGTCGCGCGTGACGCTTCCTCCACTGTTCGACGTCGATTACCTCACGAGCGAACGCTACGGAGTTGCCGAACATCACGTTCGGCAGATCTACACCGGTTTGCGCGGGTGGTTCGACGGGGAGGAGTCACGACTTTTTCCTGAGGAGCCGAGCACGAGATACGCCAAGCTGATTGAAGGATTCGGTGGTCGCCAGGAGGTGGCGACACAGGCTTCTGCTGCGTTTGACTCGAACGATGTGCGATGGGGAATCGAGTTGGCTACTTGGCTTGCTCGATCAGTAGGCGCAACGGATTCGGATCGACAACTATTGGCAAGAGGCCTTCGAATGATCGCAGAGCGAACTCCCGCTGCGAACATTCGCAATTGGGCGATTACGCGTGCACGTCATGTTGATGGCCAGACACCGATGGATCGATTCATGCGCCATGGTTTTAGTGCAAAAGCGATTGCGCACATGTCATCGGTCGACCTCGTGCATACTCTGCGAGTACTGCTGGATCCTTACCGAGCAGACGGGGTGTCTGGCCACGTGCGATTCGTGATCGGCGACGAAACGGCTGGTCTATTGATCCGCAATTGTGTCGCGGTGCCAACTTCCGGAGACGGAGCCGATTCGGAGGTGCAGATGAGTAGACAGACCTTTCATTCGATCCTTGGAACGAAGATGGTTTGGTCGAACGCAGAGATTGCTGCGAGTGGTGACAGGTTGATGATCGACACGATTCGTCGGTGTTTTGACCATGTCGGTATCGCAGGGTGACGAGGTCTTAGTGCAACCCAACGGGCCTGACCTTCCGTTTGCGACCCCGCCATTCAGGGGAAACCTCGGGAGATTGATCGACGAGTCTGAGCCATCTCGACCCGAGATTCCTTTACCAGCGAAGGATGCTCCAAATATCGTGCTCGTCCTACTCGACGATGTTGGTTTTGGCACGTGTGGCACGTTTGGGGGACCAGTGCCGACGCCGGCACTCGACCGCGTTGCGCAGAACGGTGTACGTCTAAACCAATTCCACACCACTGCATTGTGCTCACCGACTCGTGCTGCAATGTTGACTGGGCGCAATCACCATGCAGTGCACATGGGCAACATTCCCGAAGGCGCAAGTGGTTTTCCTGGTTACGACTGCATCATCCCGAAGGAAGCGGCAAGCGTGGCCGAAATTCTTCGTCACTACGGATATTCGACCGGAGCGTTCGGGAAGTGGCACCTCACCCCCGTTCATGAACAAACCCTGACGGGTCCGTTCGATCGATGGCCTTCAGGCTTGGGGTTCGAACGCTTCTATGGGATTTTGAGTGCCGAAGCGAGCCAGTACGAGCCACCGATGTTCGATCAAACCACACCGGTGATGCCCTATGAAGGTCGCGATGACTACCACATGTCCGAGGACATAACCGAACGTGCGATCGACTGGATCAAATTGCAGCGTGGCTCGAATCCACACCGACCGTTCTTCGCCTATCTGGCAACTGGGGCGATGCATTGTCCGCACCACGTGTGGCCTGAATACATCCAACGATTCAAGGGGCAATTCGATGATGGATGGGATGTTCTTCGGGAACGCATCTACAGGCGCCAACTCGAACTCGGTGTGATTCCCGAAGGAACGACACTCACACCCCGCCCAACTGAGATTCCTTCGTGGGAAGAATACCCAGACCGATACAAGCCAGTGGCTGCACGGCTGATGGAAGTGTTTGCTGGATTCATGGCACACACCGACGAACAAGTCGGTCGGTTGCTCACGGCTCTCGATGAGATGGGCGAGACGGACAACACCTTGTTCATTTACATCACGGGCGACAACGGCGCCTCTGCCGAGGGCACGGTGAATGGTGCATGGAGTGCGCCTTCATTCCAGAACGGGCTTCCCGAAGACCCCGAATGGTTGCTCGAGCACATGGACGATTTCGGTACCGCAAGATGCGAGAACCACTACAACCTCGCATGGGCCTGGGCGCTCGACTCACCGTTTCAATGGATGAAGCAGGTGGCGTCGCACTTTGGCGGAAC
>CAZWKD010000005.1:45765-47127 GCA_964633985.1 uncultured Acidimicrobium sp.
CGAGCGATCTATCACGATGGTTGGATTGCGTCTTGTTTCCACGGAAGAGTGCCTTGGAAGCGGTTCGATTCGGTTCCATTCGATGGGCCTCAGGAGAAGTGGGAGCTGTACGACATTCGTAAAGACTTCTCCCAGGGCAATGATCTGTCGTCTCGGTATCCCGAAAAACTGACTGCACTGAAAACGCTCTTCCACGCTGAAGCCCTTCGTAACGATGTGTATCCATTGAAGGAGCCAATCCAAGGTTTCGGCCCCAAGTTTGCCGTTCCCGACGCACTGGGTGCACTACAGAAGATGACGTACACGAAGGTGCATCAACGAATGCCCGAACGATCGGTAGTCAACCTGAAGAATTGCTCCTTCCGAATCACGGCGGAGATCGACGTGCCGACAACAGGGTGCGAAGGTGTCATCGCCGCACAAGGCGGCAACATGGCGGGTTGGTCGCTGTATGTGGATAACGACTGCAAGCCTCGCTATCACTACAACTGGTTTGGCCATGAACACTCAGTGGCCGTTTCCTCTCGTTCTCTTCAGCCAGGCAGGCATGTGATCACGCTCGATCATGCCTACGACGGTGGTTTCGGTGCGGGCGGAGATTCAGTGCTCGGGATAGATGGCGACCCAGTTGGTTACGTGCGCATTGATCGGTCGGTACCCGTGGTGTTCTCCATCAGCGGCGAGACCTTTGACATCGGGCTCGATAGTGGAGCGGCGGTGGGCGATTATCCGCACATTTACCGATTCACGGGCGACATCATCGGGGTGACTCTCGAGCGTCTGAGTGAACCATCGCCCGAAGTGATGGCACTCATTGCCGATGCGGAGTTCCGGGCAAGTCTTGCTGTCCAGTAATGAAGTCTGGGTAAATCTCCCTATTGCGGAATGTTGACAGAGCCCCTGCGCCAGACTCATCTGCGTCAAAAGGAGAAGTCGGTCAAAATCGAGAATTCGGCGACTCCCGCGAGTCGACGGGGGAAAGCCAAGCACGAATCGCACCGCGCGATGGGCTACGGAGAAATCAAGGGAATTGGGAAAGGGGCGGGAATCGGTCGTCCAGGTGCTTGTGGCATCGTTACGTACCTGATCGAGTTCATCGCGAGTGGCGGTTTCCACACAGTTCAGGTGAGCAAAGAGTGAATCCGCAATATGGTCATCGCGGTACTGTCGGTAGTCCTCTTCCTCGCAGCTCGACGCGGCGAGGAACGACGACAGTTTCTAGGCTCGTTTCATGAGGCGTGTGGTGCTGGCGGCAACCCTCTTGCTGGTGTCTTGCGGTGACTCTGAGGAGAGCGAGTCCCCGTCTCGGGAAACGACCGCTCGATCGTTGGGCACGGAGGAATCGCCGGTGCTCGAATTGGT
>CAZWKD010000006.1:0-34824 GCA_964633985.1 uncultured Acidimicrobium sp.
TCGACGTCACCGTCTCTTCAGGCACCTACGTCCGCTCGTTGGCTGCGGACCTGGGAACAGCATTGGGCGGAGGCGCCCACCTCCGCGCTCTGCGTCGGCATTCGATTGGCCCATTCGACGAGAGTGAAGCGTCGACGATCGATGATGCAGCACTGTTGCCGTCGATCGAGGCGCTGCGACTCGCGCAGAAGGTCGTCATCAGTGACGATGTGGTGCGCATGGTGATGAACGGTCGCCGCCTGCCGCGTTTCGAGGGCGACGGACCGTGGGCGTTGACCGATGAACGAGGAGCGCTGGTTGGTGTCTACGAGTTGGTCGACGATGAGGCGGTACCGGCGGTCGTTTTGGCCGAGCCAGTATCGTGACCACCCGTGCGTGTCATCGCTGAAGAAGATCGCGGCGGCAACGAACGCCCGTCGGTAATCACGATCGGCGCCTACGACGGTGTGCATCGTGGTCATCAGGCAGTGATTGCCCAAGTACGCGAGTTGGCGAAATCCTTGGATTGCCAGAGTGTGGTCGTCACCTTCGACCGTCACCCCGCATCGGTCGTTCGCCCCGAGTCTGCTCCCAAGTTGCTCACCGACATGGAACAGAAGATGGAACTTCTCGCCGCCACGGGGGTGGACGCCACCTGCATCGTGGAGTTCGACGAGCAGAAGGCGCTGATGAGCGCGGAGGAATTCGCGCGCAAGGTGCTCATCGACGGGCTCTTCACGAAGGCGATCGTGGTGGGCGAGGATTTTCATTTCGGTCACCGACGCCAAGGCAACGTCGAGTTGCTGCGAACGCTCGGTGCGGAAATCGGATTTCGGGTCGAGCCAGTGAAGTTGATCGGTCGCCCCGATGGCGTGGAAGAACCCGTCAGTTCAACTGCGATCAGGCGCGCCCTTGCGGGGGGGCAAGTGGAGGTTGCGGCAAGGCTTCTCGGGCGCCCCTTCGAAGTACGAGGAGAAGTGGTGCGCGGAGATCAGCGAGGCCGCACGATCGGGTTTCCCACCGCCAACATCCAAGTGCCGTCGACGATGTGCCTGCCGGCAGACGGTGTGTATGCCGGACGATTCATCGACGAGCAATCACGGGTTCATCTCTGCGCGGTGAACTTGGGTCGTCGCCCCACCTTCGTGGAGCACTCCGAGCATTCGCTACTCGAGGCACATGTGCTCGACTTCTCGGGCGATCTCTACGGGCAACGCGCCCGAGTCACCTTCGAAAAGTTCCTCCGTAGTGAGCGAAAGTTCGACGGACTCGAATCGTTACGCGCTCAGTTGGCCGAGGACATCGCCTCGGTGCGCGCCACCCTGTCATAGAGCGTCGACCGCTGGACGAGCGGTCTGTGGAGTGGTGATACGAGCGAACCGAAGGCGTCTTCGGTCATCTTCTGTCCGTGGCTGGCACCGGCTGCGCGCGAAATGTTCTCGTCCATCAGCGTTCCGCCAAGGTCGTTGCATCCGCTGCGGAGCAGCTGTCGTGCTCCTTCGACGCCAATCTTCGTCCATGACACCTGCACGTTGTCGATCAGGCCGTGATACACGATTCGGGCGATCGCATGCACGAGGATCGTCTCCCGGAACGTGGGTCCACGGCGGGCCTTGCGTTGCAAGTAGATGGGCGAGGCCATGTGCACGAATGGGAGTCCCACGAATTCGGTGAACCCGCCGGTTTCCTCCTGAAGTGCGCGTGTGACGAGGAGGTGGCGCGCCCAGCTGCGTGGCGACTCGACCGAACCAAACATCATCGTGATGTTCGAGCGGAGACCGATGCGGTGTGCTGCACGGTGACACTCGAGCCATTCTTCGGTGTTGATCTTGTCGGGGCACAGCACGGCCCGAACTTCGTCATCGAGAATTTCGGCGGCAGTGCCGGGCAGCGAGGCGAGGCCGGCAGCCTTCAAGCGCAACAGATAGTCCTCGAGCGATTGTCCTAGTCGACGAGCTCCTTCGGTCACTTCGAGCGCGGTGAATCCGTGGATGTGCATCTCGGGAACCGCATCTCGCACGGCATGAGCCACGTCGATGTAGTAGTCGCCATCGAAGTCAGGGTGAATGCCACCCTGCAAGGTCACTTCCGTGGCGCCAAGCTGCCATGCCTCGCGCGCGCGTTCGGCGATGTCATCCAGTGTGAGTAGGTATGGCTTGCCGCGGAGGTTCAGGCTGAGCGGTCCCTTGGAGAATCCGCAGAACTTGCATTTGAAGGTGCAGACATTGGTGTAGTTGATGTTGCGGTTGTGCACCCATGTCACGTCGTCTCCAACGGCTTGCTTGCGGAAGCGGTCCGCCACAGCGGCGATGGCCCGAACCTCATTGCCGCGCGCCAGGAACAGATCGACGACGTCGTCTTCCTCCAGGCGCTGGCCCATCTCGACACCACGCAGGATTTCGCCCACACGCCCGCCAACGACTCCGATCGGTTCGTCGGTGATCAACTTGTCTGGAGAGTTGGTCGCACCCGAATACCACTGTGACGAGCGCTTGCCGACGAGCACCACTTCGGCTCCGTCCTGCACGATGTCGGCTTGCGTGACCTTCTGCGGCCACACCGAGCCGCGATCGTCTCGAGCCAAGCACTCGGCATCGCTGCGATCGAGAACCTTGAAGCGCAACGAATCGTCCAGCCATTTCGATGGTTGGGAGGCGAACTCCGGATAGATGGTGAGTCGGGGAGCAAGTTCCTTGCCGCGCGAATTCGACACCTCGGCGAGTCGGTCGATCGCCGGCCATGGCCGTTCCGGGTTGACGTGATCCGCAGTGACCGGCGACACGCCGCCCCAATCGTCGATGCCAGCGTCGATCAATGGCGAGAAGTCGTCGCTCAAGTTCGGCGGCGCTTGTAGGTGAATGTCGTCGGGGAGAAGGATTCGCGCGACGGCGATCGACCACAAGTACTCATCTTGGGGGCACGCATCTGCCCGATGCATCGCCGTTCCTTGCTTGGGCAAGAAGTTCTGCACGATCACTTCTTGCACGTGGCCATGTCGACGATGCGACTCGGCGATGGCCAGAAGTGCAGCAATTCGGTCCTCGCGCGTCTCGCCTATGCCGACGAGGATTCCCGTCGTGAAGGGAATCGCGAGTTCACCCGCGAACTCGAGGGTGTCGAGCCGGCGTTGCGGAACCTTGTCGGGTGCGCCACGGTGACAGTCGAGGTCGTCGCGCAGCGTTTCCACCATCATTCCTTGCGAAGGTGCAACGTTGCGTAGCAGCGCAAGCTCGTCGCGGTACAAGGCGCCCGCATTGGCGTGGGGCAAGAGGCCAGTTTCGGCGAGCACCAATCTGGCGGCGTCGTGCAGATAGTGCACCGTCGAGTCATAGCCGTGCTCGCGTAGCCAGTCGCGAGCAACGTCGTAGCGAAGTTCAGGTCGCTCGCCAAGCGTGAACAGGGCCTCGTGGCAACCGGCGTCGGCGCCGCGCTTGGCGATGGCGAGCACCTGGTCGAGTTCGAGATACGGGTTGGTCAGTCGCGCGGGTGGTTGAGCGAAGGTGCAGTAGCCGCACTTGTCACGGCACAGCATCGTGAGCGGAATGAACACCTTGGGCGAATAGGTGATCCGGGTGCCGAACCTTCGGTCACGAATCGCGCGGGCTTCGGCCGTGAGGCTCTCGAGTGGGGCGTGCACGAGGGTGTCGCTCTGCGCGCGCTGGGCAACGTCGAACAAGATGCTCTCCTGACTAGATGAGATCGTTGATTGCCAGCGCCCGACTCGACCGTCGACCCTTGTTAGAGGTGGGGCGACACCCGTTGCTGTCGTGCAGACGTCAAAGTACAGCCTGAACCACCGATTGGCAAGAACGTTTGGTCGACTGAGTCAGTGGTGTGACTAGAGCGAGTCGAGAGCGCGGAACAGCGCCCGCACGTTGTCACCACTGATGGCTTCGCGGTGGCCAGTTCGACTGATGAAGCCGATCTGCACCCCGGTTGCCGGATCCTTCACGGTGAAGAGCTGTTCGTGGCCCGCGGCATCGACGACTACGTCGGTGAGCATGGGAATGCCGGCCTCGGCCAGTGCCGCCTGCACGAACTTGGCGTTGAGCACCTCGATGGCGATGTGTTGCACGCCCGATCCGTACTCATCCAGATGCTTGCGCACCGCGGGATCGCCGTCGGGTCCGACGAGTATCACGGTGACGCCACCGGCGCTCGCCACGCGTATGCCCGGGTCGCTCGAGTTCTCGATGGTGAAACCCACCGTGCCGAGGAACTGCGTTGCCGTATCGAGGTTGGTGACGGCAACGACCACATGATCGATTCGCACGGCGACCGTGTCGAGAGCGCTCATCGAAGTCGCAGCAACCTTGGTCGGTGCTTCACCGCCACGATCGTGGAGAAGTTCGATGCGATGTGTCTCTGCAAGGATCGCTCGGAAGATCTGTTCGGCAAAATCTGGATCGATCGTCGAGTCGATCGCCCATTGGCGCCTCGAGACGAGCACGTTGCGGACACGATCTGGTTGCATCACCTGAGAGTTGGAACGTGCCTTCACCTCGGCGATCGAACGACACGCGTCCATGCGTCGGGCAAGCAAGTCGACGATCGCCTTGTCGATGTCGTCGATGTCCTTGCGCAGTGCTTCGAGTTCGCCACTCATCGCGACCACCACCGCTTGCGTCGAGCGTGCGGAGCCACCAAACGTTCCACGTGCTTGGCCAGCATGTCCATCTCGATGTTCACGCGGTCACCGCTCTTGCGTTCGCCGAGTGTCGTCACTTCGGCTGTGTGCGGAACGACGGCAACGCTGAATGAATCGCGGTCGATGTCGAATGCCGTCAGGCTGACACCGTCGACGGTGACCGAACCTTTTTCCACGAGCAACTTGGTCAACGACGCCGGAATGCGCACGCGAAGGTTTGGCGCAGGGGAGACGATCTCTCCGGTGGCATCCACGTGACCGAGGACCAGATGTCCGCCCAATCGTTCTCCGAGCGCCATCGGCCGCTCGAGATTGACGTGATCTCCGACGTGCCGGTCGCCGAGCGTGGTGCGCGAGAGTGTCTCGGAGCTCACGTCTGCTTCCCACCATGAAACCGAATCGGTAGCAACGAGTGTGAGACAGCAACCGTCGACCGCGATAGAGGCGCCGATGTCGCTGCCCTGAAGCACTGTCGTAGCGGCAAATCGCCACCGATCGCCGCTACGGGACAGAATGCGACCCTTTTCCTCGACGATCCCCGTGAACACGGCAATTCACACTACTGAGCAGTGTTTCGGCCGAGAGGGGGAAGCCAAGGTGCCTGTCGGTAGGGTGAGGGGGTCCATTGGGGCTTGTTGCTCCGGTGTGATGCCTAGGGCTAAGAGGCTCTGGCGACCGATCCGAATCCCTACTTGATGGGACCAGAAAGGCAGAGAGAACCATGGCTACTGCGCCAAAGAGCGACACCATCGCCAAGCACAGGACGCACGCGACCGACACAGGTTCGCCGGAAGTGCAGATTGCACTGCTCACCGAGCGAATCAATTCGTTGACTGAGCACTTGAAGAGTCACGACAAGGACCACCACAGCCGTCGTGGTCTGTTGATGATGGTCGGCCGTCGTCGCCGAATGCTTGACTATGTCAAGGCCCGCGACATCGAGAAGTACCGCAAGTTGCTCGATGAACTCGGTCTGCGTCGCTGAGCGTCAGCCAGACGATTCTCGAAGAAAATAAACGAACGGCCCAGGGCCGGTTGTCAGTCGGCTCTGCCGCGGTGCAAATCGCGGCGAGGCCGACTGGGAATCGGTTGGTCGTTCCATGACACCCGAGTCGAGAAACGACGAGGGAACGAAAGGAAACCAACATGGCCGAGGCCATTTCCGTATCGGCGCCGATTGCAGGCACCGACAAACAGCTCACCTTCGAGACGGGCAAGTTTGCCCTCCAATCGCAAGGTGCTGTCGTTGCCAAGATCGGCGACACCGCAGTACTCGCCACCGCGAACGCCGCCAAGGGCGTGCGTGACGGCATCGACTTCTTCCCCCTCACGGTCGACGTAGAAGAGCGTGCGTATGCAGCCGGCAAGATCCCAGGTTCGTTCTTCCGTCGCGAAGGACGTCCGAGTCAGCAGGCGATCCTCACGTGCCGACTCACCGATCGACCGTTGCGTCCCGCCTTCCCCGATGGCTATCGCAACGAAACCCAGATCGTGATCACCGTGATCGGTGCCGATCAGGTCAACCCACATGACGTGTTGTCGATCAACGCGTCATCTGCCGCGCTGATGGTGAGCGGCATCCCGTTCGATGGTCCGATCGGTGCGGTGCGTTTGGCCTACGGCCAGGACGGCAACTGGATCGCGCACCCGACATTCACCGAGGGTGAAGAGTCGACGTTCGAAATCGTGGTTGCCGGGCGCGAGCTCGACAATGGCGACGTTGCCATCATGATGGTGGAGGCTGGTGGTACGGAGAAGAGCTTCACGTACTACGGCGACGGCGCACCGAAGGTGGACGAGCAGGTCATCGCCAGTGGTCTCGATGCCTCCAAGCAGTGGATCAAGGAGTCGATCAAGCTGCAGCGCCAGTTGGTTGCCAGCGTGATCGCCACCCGTGGCCCGATCGAGCCGCTGTCCTACACGCCAGTGCTCGATTACACCGACGAGTTGTTCGCAGCCGTCGAGAGTGTTGCCACCGACAAGTTGCAGCCAGCAATTCGAATCGCGCTCAAGGCGGAGCGCAATGCGGCGATCGACGCGGCAACGGCCGACACTCTGGCGGCGCTCGCCGGAACGGCCGACCAGCCAGGTCAGTTCGCCGGGCAGGAAAAGCAGATCAAGGAAGCCGTCCGCTCGTTGACCAAGAAGTTGGTCCGCAAGCGCGTGGTGGAAGACGGCGTGCGCATCGACGGTCGCACCCCGAAGGATCTGCGTGCGGTGTCCGCCGAGGTGGGTCTAATCCCCACGGCGCACGGCACGGGTCTCTTCCAGCGCGGTGAGACCCAGGTGCTCAACGTGCTCACGATGGCGATGCCGAAGATGAACCAGATGATCGACTCGATCACGCCGGAAACTTCGAAGCGTTACATGCACGACTACAACATGGCCCCGTGGGCCAACGGCGAAACGGGCCGCGTAGGTAGCCCGAAGCGTCGTGAGATCGGACACGGAGCTCTCGCCGAGCGCGCGCTCTTCCCCGTGGTGCCCGATCAAGAGAAGTTCGCCTACACGCTGCGTCTCGTCAGCGAAGTGTTGTCGTCCAACGGCAGCACCTCGATGGCATCGGTGTGTGCCTCGAGCCTCTCGTTGATGGACGCCGGTGTGCCGATCGTGGCCCCCGTCGCCGGTATTGCGATGGGTCTGATCTACGACGGTGGCAAGTACACCACGCTCACCGACATCCTCGGAGCCGAAGATGCCTTCGGTGACATGGACTTCAAGGTGGCGGGTACTTCGGATGCGGTCACTGCATTGCAGCTCGACACCAAGATCGACGGTATTCCGAGCGATGTGCTCGCAGCGGCGCTGCAGCAGGCCAAGGAAGCACGATTGAAGATCCTCGACGTGATGAACCAGACCATCGGTTCGCCGCGCACCGAGCTCGCCGCGAGCGCGCCGAAGGTGATCACCTTCACCATTCCGCTCGACAAGGTGGGTGAAGTGATCGGCCCCAAGGGCAAGGTCATCAACACCATCCAGCAAGAGACGGGTGCCGAGATCAACGTCAGCGACGACGGTGCGCAGGGAATCATCACCATCGGTTCGCCCGACATGCAGAAGGTGGACGACGCGAAGTCGCGCATCATGGCCATCGTCGAGCCGCCGACTGCGGAGCTTGGTGCCACCTACAAGGGCCGAGTCGTCAACGTCGCCCAGTTCGGCGCGTTCGTCAACATCCTCCCTGGTCGCGATGGCCTCGTGCACATCTCGAAGTTGGGCAACGGTCAGCGCATCTCCAAGGTGGAAGACGTGCTCAACCTCGGCGACGAGGTGACCGTGCGCGTGGACGACATCGACGACCGCGGCAAAGTGAGTCTCTCGCTCATCGATCCGGAAACGGGTGAGGCGATGAAGGGAAGTGGCGAGGCTCCTCGTGAGCGCAGCCGTGACGACCGTGGTGGACGTGATCGTGATCGCGGTGGACGCGGTGGCCGCGACGACCGCGGTGGTCGCGGTGGTCGTGATGACCGAGGTGGTCGTGGTGGCCGTGACGACCGTGGTGGACGTGATCGCGATCGCGGTGGTCGTGGTGGACGTGACGATCGTGGTGGTCGCGGTGGTCGTGATGACCGCGGTAGCCGTGACAGCGGTCCGGACAACGCCGTGGCAGTGAGTTTCGAAGACGAGTTCGACAGCGAATTCGGCTCCGGTAACTAGCCAACAGGTAGGGGAGTAGCGTCGCGACCATGATCAAGGTCGGAGTCGTCGGCGCAGCAGGTCGGATGGGGGCGACGGTGTGTAATGCCGTCGCCGCCGATCCGGACCTCGCACTCGTTGCCGTGGTCGACCCCGCCAGTCCCGGTGCCGAGGTGCATGGGCTGCGCATTGCGGGTGAACTCAAGGCTTTGGCCGACGCAGGCGCTCAGGTGGTGGTGGACTTCACCGTCGCCGAAGCTGCTCGTGTGACGTTGCCGTGGCTGGCGATGCACGACATGCATGCGGTGGTGGGCACGACGGGGTTCACCGAGGCCGACATCGAGTCGTTCCGCTCGGTGTTTGGCTCCAGCAACTGTCTGATCGCCGCAAACTTCGCCATCGGCGCAGTGTTGATGATGCGTTTTGCAGAAATCGCCGCGCCATTCTTCGATACTGCTGAGATCGTCGAGATCCATCACGATGGCAAGGCCGATTCACCGTCGGGAACGGCGATCGCTACTGCCAAGCGCATGGCTGCGACGAACCCCACGTGGGCCAACGATCCGACTACGCACGAAGCCATCCCCGGTGCGCGTGGCGCAAAAGGTCCGGGCAACATCCCGATCCATGCCATTCGTATGCGTGGAGCAGTGGCCAACCAAGAGGTCGTGCTCGGCACGCAAGGTCAGACGCTGACCATCCGTCACGACACGGTCGACCGTGTCAGCTTCATGCCAGGTGTCGTGCTTGCTTGCAAGAAGATCGCCGGGCGCAAGGGCGTGACCCTCGGCCTCGACGACCTTCTCGGAATCTAGGCGTTGTCGCTCAGCGGAGCACTTTCACTGCAGCGTCGTAGTTCGGTTCCTTGGCGATCTCACTGACCATCTCGGTGTGCAAGATCTTGCCCTTTTCGTCGGCGACGACGATGGCGCGGGCGAGTACGCCCTTCAGCACGCTGTCGCGCAGTGTGACGCCGAAAGTCTTGCCGAAATCGGAGCGGAAGGTGGATGCCGTCTTCACGTTGTTCAAGCCCTCGGCGCCGCAGAAGCGCTTCTGAGCAAACGGCAGGTCGGCAGAGACACACCACACTTCAGTGTTCTTCAGACTGCCGACGAGCGAATTGAACGTGCGAGTGCTGGTGGCACACGTGTTGGTGTCGATCGAGGGGAAGATGTTGAAGATCACACGCTTGCCCGCGAAGTCCTTGTTCGACACGTCCTGTAGGTCGCCCGTGGTGAGCGTGAACGACGGAAGTTTGGCGCCCACCTTGGGCAGCGTGCCAACGGTGTGTACGGGGTTGCCACCGAGCGCCACCTGCGTGCCGACCTTCTTGGAAGAACTCTTCGACGCTTTCTTTCCCGACTTCTTCACCGACTTCTTCGGCGTCTTCTTGCCTGACTTCTTCGACGCCTTTTTCACTGACTTCTTTGCACGCTTCTTGGCGGCCATGTCGACTCCTGTTCTGATTACTGCTGTCTGATTGCTGCCGAAACTACTCGGGGCGCGGGCGGCCTCGCCTAGCCGATTGCAAGAAACTGATGCCGAACAGGGCGATCACGATCCACCACTGGTATCGCTCGATTGCCCCGAGGAATGAACGAATCTGGTCTTCGAAAATCCTGCCCCCCACCCACAGGGTGATCAGCTTGATCACGATGCCAAGTGAGATGAGTAGGAGGAACGGTGTTGGGCGCATCCGACGGTGGCCCACCAGGAGGCAAACGATGTTGCTGCCGGGCATGGCAACGAGAGCGAGCCAGCCGTAGCGATCAACGGCCCGCTCGGTCCACTTGTAGATGGCAGGCAATTCACCGACGTTGCCCTCCACCCAGGAAAGCGCGCGGCCGCCGTACCAGCGACCGACCAAATAGAGCGCGACACCGGCAATCAGAACTCTGCTGAATCCGATCAAGGAATAGGCGAGTGGATCGATATAGGGAACGGAACCAAAAAGATTGCGATTCCGTGAACTCAGTGAAATGACGAGCATGGGATTCTCGTCCACCAATGCCGGACCGATGTTGCTGCCGATCGTGCCGACCACGAAAAGCAATGTGGTGAACCCGAGCACGAACTTGCGCATTCGGAGCACGGTAGCCGACTTGTGTAGGTTCTCGGTGAGCGCTCGTCTCGATCGCAAGACACTGGGGGGTGTCAATGAAGGGGTTGATGCAGCAGACGCCACTGACGTTGGCGCACTTGTTCGAACGTGCCGAGAAGTATCACGGCACGAAGACGATCGTCACGGCCACGGCAACCGGCAGGGACCGCACCAACTACACGGAGTGGGCAGCGCGCACGCGGCAACTCGGTGGTGTGCTCGACAAGTTGAAGATTTCGAAGCACGGCAGGGTTGCGACGTTCGCGTGGAACACGGCACGACACCTCGAGTTGTACTTTGCCCCGCCATGCACGGGTCGTGTCTCGCACACGTTGAACATCCGATTGTTCCCGGAACAGCTCACCTACATCGTCAACCACGCCGAGGACGAGGTGATCTTCGTCGACCGCTCCCTGTTTGCGTTGCTGGCCCCGTTGTTGCCCACGTTCACCACGGTGAAGCACCTCGTAGTGATGGACGACGGTAAGGGTGAGGTACCCGACTCGGTGAAGGGTATGGAGCTGCACGACTACGAGCAGTTGATGAAGGGCACGCCGGGAGTGGAGTTCGAGATCACCGACGAGAACCAGGCTGCGAGCATGTGTTACACCAGCGGTACGACGGGTAATCCCAAAGGCGTCGTGTACAGCCACCGCTCGACATTCCTGCACACGATGGGCGCGATGACGGTGGACTCACTCGGCGCGCGCGAGTCGGATGTGATCTTGCCGGTCGTGCCGATGTTTCATGCCAACGCCTGGGGGCTCGCGCATGCCGCAGTGGCGAGTGGAGCGAGCCTCGTCATGCCAGGCCCCGACCTGTCGGGAAAGGCGATCGCCGATCTGATCGTCGAAGAGCACGTGACCGTGGCGGCAGGTGTGCCGACGATTTGGATGGCAGTTCTGCCTGAGTTGAAGGGGCGCGATACGAGCTCATTGCGGGCGATCCCGTGTGGCGGCTCAGCTGTTCCGAAAGCGTTGAGCGAGGCGTATCGCGAGGCGATCGGAATGCCGATTCTGCAGGCATGGGGAATGACCGAGACGAGTCCGATCGCCGCCGTCTGTTCGCTGAGCAGCGAAGACCAACGTCTGAGCGTGGAGGAGCAGGCTGAATTGCGCACGACCGTCGGCCAGATCTCCTTCGGCGTCGATGCCCGTGTCGTCGAACCGGGAACCACCAACCCGACGCCATGGGACGGCGAGACTTCGGGGGAGCTGCAGTGTCGAGGCAACTGGATCGCGTCCACCTACTACAACGACGAGCGCGCGCACGAGAGTTTCACGGCAGACGGTTGGCTGCGCACGGGCGATGTCGCCACGGTCGACCCGAAAGGTCGAATTCGACTGGTCGATCGAACGAAGGACTTGATCAAGTCAGGCGGCGAGTGGATCTCGTCGGTGGAAGTGGAGAACGAGTTGATGTCGCATCCGAAGATCAAGGAAGCTGCCGTGATCGGCGTGCCTCACCCGAAGTGGTCGGAGCGTCCGCTCGCGTGCGTGGTACTGAAAGACGGCGAATCGATGTCGGTGGAAGAAGTGCTCGACCACGTGCGTCCGCGACTCGCGAAGTGGCAGGTGCCCGACGACGTGGTGTTCATTCCCGAAGTGCCGAAGACGAGCGTGGGAAAGTTCTCCAAGAAGACGTTGCGCGACCAGTTCGCGAATCACGTCCTTCCAAGCTGACACTGAGTCGCGCCGCTAACTCCTCAGCACGCGAGCGAGGAATTGCCGCGTGCGCTCGTTGGCAGGGGAGGTGAAGATCTCGCGCGGCGATCCGGACTCGGCGATCGTGCCCGAGTCGAGGTAGCACACACGGTCACTGATCTCGCGGGCGAACGACATCTCATGTGTCGCGAACAACATGGTGATGCCGCTTCCCTTCAATTCGCGCACGACGTCGAGTACCTCGCCAACGAGCTCGGGGTCGAGCGCGCTCGTGATCTCGTCGAGTAGCAAGACCTCGGGGTTGAGGGCCATGGCGCGGGCAATGGCGACGCGCTGTTGTTGACCACCCGAGAGTTGATCGGGGTAGCGGTCAACTTTGTCTTTCAATCCGAAGCGCTCGAGCAAAGAATGCGCGCGTTCGGTTGCCTCTGAAGTGTCGACACCGAGCACTTCCGTGAGTGAGAGAGTCACGTTGCGTGTCACGCTCATGTGTGGAAACAAGTTGAAACTCTGGAACACCATGCCGATACGCCGTCGGATGGGGTTCGGGTCGATGCCCACCTTCGTGATCACCTCGTCGTCGAGCGTGATCGAACCTGCATCCACGGTCTCCAGCAAGTTCGTGCAGCGCAATAGCGTGGACTTGCCCGAGCCGCTGGCGCCGATGAACGTCACCACTTCGCCGGCGGCAATGTCGAGCGACACGTCGTTCAGCACTCGGTTGTCGCCGAACGACTTGGAGACACTGTTGAACCGGATTTTCATCTCACCCTCGATCCACCCGTGCGTTCACGCTCCCTGGTCAGGAGATAGTCGGTGAACCGAGTGAGTGGGATCGTGATCGACAAGAAGATGATGGCGGCACCGACAAACGGTGTGAAGTTGGCGAACTTGGCTTTGTCGATTCCCGCCTGACGGAGGATCTCGATCGGACCGATGAGGCTGACGAGAGCCACGTCTTTTTGCAGGCTCACCATGTCGTTCATCAGCGGTGGGAGCACCTTGCGCACGGCCTGGGGAAGGATCACGTGGCGCATCGTCTGGGCGCTCGACAATCCCAGCGATCGCGCAGCCGCACGCTGTGATTCGTGTACGCCTTCGATGCCGGCGCGAAACACCTCGGCGACATAGGCGCTGTAGGTGAGCCCGAGTGCCACGGAGCCCCACAGCAGAGGTGAGTTCCATGGTCGCTCCAGCCCGATACCAGGAACGCCGAAACCGATCAGGTAGATCCACAGGATCACGGGCACGCCGCGCATGATGTCGGTGTAGGCGATGGCGAAGATGCGAACAGGGAAGAGCGAAGGTGCGCGGGTGTTTCGGGCGATTGCGATCAGCATCGCTGCAAGGAGGATGAACGGGGTCGTCCACACGAAGATCATCACGTCGAGCACGAATGCATCGAGCAGACGAGGGAATGAGTCGGCGAGAAGTTCGCCGTCGAAGAACGAGGCTTTGACCCGATCCCAGCGCGGCATGCGCGGGACGAGCAGAACTACGGCGACGACGACGACGGCAGTGCTCAGCGCAGCAATCAGATTGCTACGCCGGCGCTGCCGTCGTTCGTACGCCTGACGTTCCGAAATGGAGTGCGTCGTAGTTCCTTAGTCGACGCTGATGACGGGCGCGCTCGTCTTGTCGGCGAGCCACGTCTGTTCGATCGCAGCCAAGTCGCCCGAGTCCTTGAGCGAAGCAAGAGCTGCATTCACACACTCGGCGAGCGGGTTGTCGAGGTCGAAGACCAAGCCGAACTGATCCGCTGTGACACCTTCGCCAGCGGGGAACTGACCGAGCACTGCGGCGCCTTCGATCTCCACTGCGGCGATGTAGAACGCCGTCGGGAGGTCGACCACGATGGCATCGATCTGCTTCGCTTCGAGAGCGGCCTTGGCAGCGGCGTTGTCGTCATAGACGAACGGTTCGCTGGTCGGCTGCACCACGTTGGTGAGGAACTCGAGGCTGGTCGTACCCGACTGCACTCCGAACTTCAGATCGCGAATGTCAGCCACGGTGCTCGCACCGGCAGCGGCAGAGTCGGCATAACCGACGATTGCCTGGTTGGTGGTGTAGTACGGATCGCTGAACGTGACGGTCTGCTTGCGCTCCTCGGTGATCGAGTACTGCTGCAGGTTGAAGTCGAAGTTCTTTGCTCCCGGCTGGATGGCCTCGTCGAAACTGGTGCGGACCCACGTGACGTTCTCCGCGCCGAAGCCGAGCTCGTCGGCAATTGCGTAGGCAACTGCCGCTTCGAATCCCTCGCCACTTTCTGGTGCGTCGTTTTCGACCCATGGCGAGAAGGCAGGGTTGCCCGTACCGATGGTCAAGACGCCTTCAGCCAGTGTCTTGCCCGAAGTGCAGTCGTTGCCGGTGCCAGAGCCAGAGGCGCTGCCGCCGTCCGAGTCGCCACCGCATGCAGCGAGGGCGAGTGTGCCGACGAGCGCGAGCCCAACGGCGATCTTGCGTGACGTATTCATGTGTGGAGAGTCCCCCTCTGTTGGTTGACCGGGTGGTCGTGCAGGAAGTATTGCCGATTGGCAATACCCGACCAACCTAGTCAAGTTTCTCTTGGGTCGTCAAAGTTCGGGGTCAAATGCGTCTTATGCTTTGGCCATGACGGTCACGCACTCCAGCAACCAGGACATGATCGGTCGCGACGAAATCAATGACGTCGAGGCCATTCTCGCCACACCGATGATCGACCCCGATGAGGTGTTGCACGCGGTGAAGAACGAGGCAGACACGATCTTCACGTGGGATTACTCCCTCGCCCGTCCGCAGCTGCGCAAGCTGTACGAGAAGGCGAAGGTCGGTCAGTGGAATTCGACCACGGACATTCCGTGGGATACCGACGTGGACATCGAGAAGACGATCAAGTCCGACCAGGAAGTTCTTGGCAACGGCATCGATCCGAACTGGTACGCCGGCACGCCACTCGAAAGGTGGGGCGACAAGGAGTGGTTGGAGTTCGGAATCCAGGGTCGCAAGTGGATGCTCTCGCAGTTCCTCCACGGTGAACAGGGTGCGCTCATTTGCACCGCCAAGATCACAGAGACGGTGCCGTGGTACGACGCCAAGTTGTACGCAAGCACGCAAGTAGTGGACGAGGCGCGACACGTCGAAGTGTTCGCTCGTTATCTCGACGAAAAGATGGAGGGCGGCTATCAGATCAACAGCCATCTCGGCATGTTGCTCGACGACGTCGTCAACGATTCACGGTGGGACATGACGTACCTCGGTATGCAGATCATGGTGGAAGGTCTCGCTCTTGCAGCGTTCGGTTTCCTCCACCAGCTCACCAACGAGCCGTTGCTCAAGCACTTGTTGCGCTACGTCATGAGTGACGAGGCGCGTCACGTTGCATTCGGGGTGCTCAGCCTGAAAGAGGTCTACGACGGCATGACAGATGCCGAAATCAAGGACCGTCAGGAGTTTGCCTTCGAAGCCAGCGTGCGCATGCGCGACCGCTTCCTGCAGCAAGAGGTCTGGCACCACATGGGTGTCGATCCGAAGCAGGTGGTCCCGCTGATGATCAACGACCCAGGCCGCAAGATGTTCCAGCAGATGCTGTTCTCCAAGATCGTGCCGAACTGCAAGAAGTTGGGTCTGCTCGATCGCAACGAGTCGTGGCTCCGTCGCCGATACGAGGAGATGGGTGTCATTCAGTTCGAGGACTGGGAGAACACCGGCGAGGAATATCTCAAGTTCGAACTCGGTCAGGAAGTTCCTCAAGCCTGACGAAACGGGCGGTGGGGTTAGTATCTCGCCATGCCACGGTTCGGTCGCGTCGTCACGGCGATGGTCACGCCGTTCAATCGTGACCAGTCGCTGAACCTCGACGGTGCTCGTCGCCTCGCCAAGTGGTTGCAGGACAACGGGAACGACGGCCTCGTTGTCGCAGGCACCACGGGTGAGGCTCCCGTGCTCACGGATGATGAGCGACTGGCGCTCTTCGAGGCGGTCATTTCGGCGGTCAGCATTCCCGTCATCGCCGGCACTGGTACGAACGACACGGCACACTCGATCCACATGACGAAGGAGGCCACTGCGCTCGGCGCAGCAGGCATTCTCGCGGTGACGCCCTATTACAACCGCCCGTCACAGGCGGGCATCGAGGCGCACATGCGCGCGGTGGCCGGTGCCACGTCGTTGCCGGTGGTCGTGTACGACATCCCCGTACGGACGGGTCGCAAGATCTCCACGCCGCTCCTCCTGAAGTTGGCGCGCGAGGTGAAGAACGTGGTCGCCTTGAAGGATGCCGCGGGCAATCCGGCCGAGTCGGCATTGCTCATGTCCCAATCGCCCGAGGGTTTCGAGTTGTACTCGGGCGATGACAACCTCACGTTGCCCTTCATGTCGGTCGGAGCATGCGGAGTGATCGGCGTCGCCACGCATTGGTGCGCAGAGGACCATCAAGAGATGTTCGCCAAGTGGGAAGCGGGGGACGTGGTGGGCGCACGCAAGGTGAATGCACGTCTCCTCGAGAGCTTCGCCTATGAAACGGGCGACGAGAACCCGAATCCGTTGCCGAGCAAAGTGATGATGAACGTGCTCGGCTTGGACGTGGGTGAAGCGCGGCTGCCGATGGGCCCACCCCCTGCCGGCCTCGAGGAGCGGGCACGCAAGGTGCTCGACAACCTGCGCGCCGCGCGAGCTGCCAAGTAATGGCATCCAGCGTCCGGGTTGCGTTCCTCGGTGGTCTCGGTGAAATCGGTCGCAACTGCATGGTGGTGGAGCAGGACGAACGTCTGCTGATCATCGACTGCGGGTTGATGTTTCCCGATCCGGACATGCACGGCATCGATCTCGTATTGCCCGACTTCACGTACCTCCGAGAGAACGCAGACCGAATCGAGGCGTGTGTAGCCACGCACGGCCACGAAGACCACGTCGGCGGTCTGCAGTTCCTGCTTCGCGACCTGTCTTTCCCGATTTACGGATCACGCGTGACGCTCGGTTTGGCCCGTCACCGCATCGAAGAGGCAGGACTGTTGGGCAAGACCGAGTTCATCACCGTTGCTGACAACGAGCGTCGCCAAATCGGTCCATTCGACGTGGAGTTCATTCCCGTCACCCACTCGGTTCCGCATGCTCACGCAATCGCTCTTCACACCCCACAGGGGGTGATCATTCATTCCGGTGATTTCAAGATCGATCTCACTCCGGTGGACGATCGACGCACCGATCTCGCGCGTCTCGGTGCCTTGGCGGCAGGCGACGGCATTCGATTGTTGATGTGCGACAGCACGAACGCAGAAGAGCGTGGGTTTGCGCCTTCCGAGCGCACAGTCGGAAAGGTGTTGCGGCAGTTGTTCAACGAACACCGCGATCAACGAATCATCACCGCGAGCTTCGCTAGTCACATCCATCGCGTTCAGCAAATCGCCGAAGCCGCCGTCGAATCGGGGCGAGTGGTGGCACCACTCGGTCGATCGATGGTGAACAACGTTCGTCTCGCGCGCGATCTCGGTCTCATGCAGATCCCCGATCGCCATTTCGTGTCAATCGAAGACATCGACGATTATCCGCCGAGCGAAGTGTGCATCGTGTCCACGGGGTCACAGGGAGAGCCAATGGCCGCACTTTCACTCCTTGCTCGTGGCGACTCGAAGCACGTGAAGATCGGTCCTCAGGACACGGTGATCTTTTCGAGCCATGCGATCCCCGGCAACGAGTCCAATGTGAACCGAGTGATCGACGGCTTGTTGCGGGCAGGAGCCGAAGTGGTGCACTCCGGTCTCGCCGATGTCCACGCCACCGGACACGCTCAGGCAGAAGACCTGAAGATGTACCTGTCGATCTGTGAACCCGAGTGGTTCGTGCCGATCCATGGCGAGTACCACCACCTCGTGGCCAACGCTCGTCACGCCCGCACGATGGGCGTGCCTGAGTCGCGCACGATGCTGTGTGAAGACGGCGACGTGATCGAGATCACCGACGACGGGATCGAGCTCGTTGGACGAGTGCCGGCCGGCATGTTGTACGTAGACGGCGTGGTAGGTGACGTGGGGCAGGGAGTCTTGCGAGATCGTCGTGTTCTTGCCGAGGAAGGTGTGGTGATTGTCGTCGTCACGGTGGACGTCGAATCTGGCTCGGTGCTCGTCGGCCCGGAAGTGATCACGCGAGGTTGGGTGTACGCGCCGGAAGCCGAAGACTTGATCGACGAAGCGTGCGAGACCGTCGCCGCTGCGGTGGAGTCGGCATTGAGCCGGGGAGTGCGCGATGTCGATGCTCTGGAAAAAGAGGTGCGCCGTGCCGCGGGCAAGTTCGTAGGCGAACGCACCAAGCGTCGCCCGATGATCGTTCCAGTGGTCATGGAGGCATAGGGGCAGGGGAATCCCCGATTTGCCCTGCACCCGAGGGGTAATTTTGATCAATGGCCACCAAGCCCCGTAAGGCCGCTGCCCGACCGCGCGCCGAAGCTTCCCGAGTGGTGCGGAGCCATGCCCCCGAGGACACTTCGGAGGTCTTCGCGCGCCGCCGACCTTCGGTGATGCGGGAAATCGTCGCTGGGCGGGGCAACGAATTCGGTGGTGTTGCGCTCATCTGTCTGGGCGTCTTGCTCGTGATGTCGGTGTTCTTCGAGATGGCGGGTCCCCTCGGTCGTCTGCTCGATACCTCGTTGTCGTCGCTCGTCGGGGTGGGTCGTTTCCTCACGCCATTCATGGCCGTGGGTTTTGGTGTCGCCTTCATCAAGCGCGCCGAGGTGCAGCACCGAGTTCGTCTCACGGTTGGTCTGTCGATCATTGCTTTGGCAGTGCTCGGCATCATCCACATCATTTGGGGCACGGGTTCGGTCGAGGCCGACGTCGACGCACTGTCTCGCGCCGGTGGCTGGTTCGGTTGGTTGGCGGGTCAACCCTTGAGCGACGTGACGACACGACTCGCAGCAACGGTCATCTTGCTCGCCGTCAGTTTTTGCGGGGTGTTGATCCTCACTGCCAGCACACCGGCAGAGTTGTGGCGACGCACGAGCGCATGGGTCAATGGTGTCTCGGTCCCGCAGCGTCGTCGCAACGAAGAACCTCTCGGCGGTGAGTTCGTCGACGAGAGTGAGTTCTCTGGTCAAGGTCCCGAGTTCTACGACGTGGGGCTTGACGATCTGTACCCGGCAGAAGCTGAGCCGAAACCAAAGAAGCGACGTTTGCGTCGCGAGAAGCCAGTCGAAGAACAGGTCGATGAGCAGATGGACGTGGCCGATGAACCGGTCGTTACACCCGCACCGCGCGCGACGAAGTTGATGAAGGGTGAGCCACAGCAAATGCCGCTAGGCCCGGGCGCCAAGCCGAGCGCGTGGACGTTGCCCACACTCGACATGCTCACCGTGACTCGCCATGAACGCGCGGACGAGCGAGTCACCGTGGAACGCGGAGAGCGTCTCATTGAGGCACTGCGTGAGCACGGAGTGGAAACCGAACTTGTCGGCTACACGCGTGGCCCCACCGTCACTCGTTACGAGTTGTCGCTCGGTGGCGGCGTAAAGGTGGCGAAGGTGACGTCGTTGTCCCGTGACATCGCATACACGATGGCCGCAACGGACGTGCGAATCCTGGCTCCCATTCCTGGCAAGTCAGCCATTGGTATCGAAGTCCCGAATGCTCAGCGCGAACTCGTCTCGCTCGGCGACTTGATGAGTTCGCAGGAAGCACGTTCGGCAATGCACCCGCTCGACGTGGGTATTGGCAAGGACATTGCCGGCCGAGCGGTGTTCCTCAATCTCGCCAACACGCCGCACATGTTGATCGCCGGTACCACGGGCGCTGGTAAGTCGAGTGCGATCAACTGCATCATCACGTCGATCCTCATGCGCTCGACTCCGGAGCAGGTTCGTTTGATCTTGATCGACCCGAAGCAGGTGGAGATGGCCCAATACGCGCGCCTTCCGCACTTGCTCACGCCGCCAGTGACCAATCCGAAGAAGGCGGCCAATGCGCTCGGTTGGGCGGTGAAGGAGATGGAACGCCGTTACGACCTCCTCGTTGAGGCGGGCTTCCGCGACATCGTCGGGTACAACGCTGCGTTCGACAGGGGCGACTTCGAGACTGAGGAAGCCGGCAACTTCGAACGAATGCCGTACATCCTCGTCGTCGTCGACGAGTTGAACGACTTGATGATGGTGGCAGCGCGCGATGTCGAGGACTGCATCACGCGAATCGCTCAGAAGGCGCGCGCAGTGGGCATTCACCTGATCGTCGCCACGCAGCGCCCCAGCGTGAACGTCATCACCGGTGTGATCAAGGCCAACATTCCTGCGCGTATGGCGTTCGCCGTGTCGAGTCTCACCGACAGTCGCGTGATTCTCGACCAGCCGGGTGCGGAGAAGCTCGTTGGTAAGGGCGACATGTTGTTGCTTCCGGGCAACACGTCGGTCTCGCAGCGTTTGCAGTCGGCATGGGTGGATGAGAACGAGGTGCGCAAGGTCGTCGGTACGTGGCGCCGTCAAGCGCCCGAGGTGGTCTACGTCTCGGGAGTCGATGGTGAGCAGCAGGGCGAACATGGTGGCGGACTCTTCTCGACGGGAGACAGCGAGGAAGACGAGTTGCTGAGGCAGGCGATGGACCTCGTGGTGCGGACGCGCCAGGGCAGCACGTCGATGTTGCAGCGCAAGCTGAAGGTCGGATTTGCTCGTGCCGGTCGATTGATGGACTTGCTCGAGTCGCGAGGTGTGGTGGGCCCAAGTGAGGGTTCCAAGCCCCGTGAGGTGTTGATGACGGTGGAGGAACTCGAGGAGCTCCAGCGAGCCAGCTGATTTCGTCGAGTCCCACGAGGACTACGGTGAGCCAATGAGCGAATTCATCGAGGTGGCCTCGGGCCTCCGTTTTCCTGAAGGTCCCGTCGCCATGACGGATGGATCCATCGCACTCGTCGAGATGTTCGGCAAGTGTGTGACGCGGATTGCCCCTGATGGCACGAAGAGCAAGATCGCAGATGTGCCAGGTGGACCCAATGGTCTTGCTCTTGGTCCGGACGGTGCGCTGTACGTATGCAACAACGGCGGCTCGTTCGGCGAGATGGACTTCTTTGGACTCACATTTCCTGGACCGATGAATCCCGACGAATACATCGGAGGACGCATCCAGCGACTCGATCCTGAAACCGGTGAGTTGCGTGACCTCTTTACACACTGTGATGGCGTGCCGTTGCGTGGACCGAATGATCTGGTGTTCGACAGGCACGGTGGCTTCTTCTTCACCGATCACGGCATTCGCCATGGTCGCCAAGCAGACATCTCGTCGATCTATTACGCCAAGACGGACGGTTCGATGATTCGTGAGGTGGTGCATCCGACAGATTCCCCGAACGGCATTGGGCTTTCACCCGACGGTGGCACCTTGTACTGGGCAGAGACACACACCGGCCGCGTGTTCAAGGCGGCAATTGCCGGACCAGGTGAGGTGGCGCATCACTCGCCGATCGATCCGTCGGCGTTGCTGTGTGGTTTGGCTGGGTTGCAGTTGTTCGACTCGCTCGCAGTCGATGGCGAAGGAAACGTGTGTGTGGCCACCCTCGGTTTACAGACTGCTGGCATCACCGTGGTGTCACCCGGCGGAGAGGTATTGCGTCAGGTGCTCACTGGCGATCCCTTGACCACGAACATCTGCTTCGGAGGTGACGATTTGCGAACCGCCTACATCACGCTCTCGGGCACGGGTCGACTCGTCTCGATGCAGTGGCCGTGCGCTGGTCTTCGTCTCAACGCCTGACGACACCTCACTGAACACGGGAGAACCGACCAGTAGGATCATCCGTCGTGCAACGCTTCTACGTCGAGACGTTGGGGTGCCCCAAGAACGACGTGGACTCCGACAAGATCATCGGCTCCCTCGAGCGCGATGGGCTTGCGAGGACTGCTGATCCTGGCGAGGCAGACGTGATCGTCGTCAATACGTGTGCCTTCATCGAGGAGGCCCGCAAGGAAAGCATCGACACGGTGCTGGCACTCGGGGAAAAGCGCAAGAACGGAGCCCGACTGGTGGTCACGGGTTGTATGGCGGAGAGATACGGACAGGAACTCGCCGACGCGATTCCCGAGGCTGACCAGGTGGCGGGGTTCGGTGTGCCGATCCAGTTGTCGAAGAAGTCCGACAAGTCCGTTCCAGCGTTCGACTTGTTGAACCTTCCACGACCGAAGTCCGTGGCGCCGTGGGCGTACGTGAAGATCGCCGAAGGTTGCGACCGAAACTGCGGCTTCTGCGCCATTCCCTCGTTCAGAGGGCCGCAGCGAAGCCGCGACGTGGATTCGATCCTCAGCGAGGTCGCCCAGTTGGAAGTACAAGAGGTCGTTCTCGTCGCTCAAGACTTGGCCAGTTACGGCAAGGATCGTCCGAACGAACTTGGAGCAGGGTCGATCGTCCGACTGGTGAACGAGGTCAGCGCGATCGCGCCGTGGACACGACTGCTCTATCTCTACCCGAGTGATCTTTCTGACGCACTGATCGAGGCAATTCTTGCCACTGATGTGCCGTACTTCGATCTCTCCCTCCAGCATGTGGCGAAGGAGCACCTGCGGCGGATGCGTCGCTGGGGTGACGGTGAGCGCTTCATCGAGCGAATTCGCCGGATCCGATCGCTGTCGCCCGATGCGACGTTCCGCAGCAACTTCATCGTCGGATATCCGGGGGAAACCGAAGAAGACCATGACCAGTTGCTCCGCTTCGTCGAAGAAGCGCAGCTCGATTGGTGCGGCTTCTTTACGTTCAGCCCCGAGGAGGGCACGCATGCACTCAACCTGCCGAATCACGTACCCCAAACGTTGATGAACGAGCGCATCGCCGAGTTGCGTGAAATGCAGGACGCGATCACCGCTGCACGTCGGGACGAGTTGATCGGTGAGACCCTGCGGGTCCTCGTGGACGAGCGGGGAGTGGCGCGCAGTCACCGCGAAGCCCCCAGCATCGACGGAGTGATTCATGTCGCCGCAGATCTTCCAGTAGGGCAATTCCACGACGTGCGAATTGCCGACGCGATGGGACCCGATCTCGTTGCTGAGGGCGCGCTCGTGGGGGCCGATCATGCCGGTTGATCCGAACTCCCTCGCCACGTGGGCAAACGCGGTAACCGTAGGGCGAATCCTCGTCTCGCCAGTGATGTTCACGTTGATTCCAAACGACAAGAACGGTTCGTGGATCGCCCTCGGGCTGTGGTTCGTGCTGTGCGTGAGCGACGTGTTCGACGGCTATCTGGCTCGTCGTCACGGCACCACCAAGAGCGGGGCATTCCTCGATCCCTTGGCTGACAAGGTGCTCGTACTCGGTGCGATGTTCACGCTCGTCAGTCGGGACGTGTTCTGGGTCGTCCCTGTACTGATCATCGCCACACGTGAGGTCATCGTCAGTATCTACCGAGTAGTGGTGGGATCCAAGGGTGTCAGCGTGCCCGCGAGTAGGACGGCGAAGGTCAAGACGCTCAGCCAACAGTTGGCGGTGGCGTTTGCCTTGATGCCGCTGACGGCACTGGATCACACGTGGCTGTGGCAGTCGCTGTTGTGGTTGGCCGTGTTCCTCACGATCCTCTCTGGCGTGCAGTACGCGCTTCGGGCGATTCGCCCGAGCAAGGCGGCCTGACATGCGTTGCGATGTTGTCGCCATCGGCACGGAACTCCTCCTCGGTCAAATCGTCGACACCAACTCGTCGTGGCTGGGTGAGCGATTGGCGATGGCTGGTATCGACTCCTGTCTTCAGGTGAAGGTGGGTGACAACAAAGGTCGGATGGTCAAGGCCATCCGCAGCACCCTGGCCGATGCAGATGCAATCGTCATTTGTGGTGGTCTTGGGCCCACTCACGACGACATCACGAGGGAGGCAATCGCTGAAGTGATGGGTGTGGAGCTGGAGTTTGACGACGACGTCGCCGTACGGATCGCCGAGATGTTCTCGATGCGCAACCGTCGCATGCCGGAAATCAACATGCGACAGGCGATGGTGCCACGCGGAGCCACCGTGATCGAGCAACGTCGCGGTACTGCTCCCGGACTCATTTGCCCGGTGGGGGACAAGGTGATCTACGCGGTGCCAGGCGTACCGCACGAGCTGTACGAGATGTTCGATCGGGCGATCCTGCCTGATCTGCTCGCGCGATCCGGGAGTGCATCGGTGATCGTGAGCCGAACCTTGCGCACCTGGGGCGAAAGTGAGAGTGGCCTGAACGAACGCCTTCACGGGGTCATTCAGCGGCTCGATAGTGCCGGCAATCCGACGCTTGCATTCCTTGCCAGTGGGTGGGAGGGGATCAAGGTGCGTCTCACTGCCAAGGCCGCCACACGTGACGAAGCAGAGCAGTTGCTGAACGAGTGGGATCGCGCCGTGCGAGATGAAGTGGGCAACATCGTCTTCGGGGTGGACGGCGACACCATGGAATCGGTCATCGTGGGCATGCTGAAAGATCGGGGATTGACGCTCGGCTTGGCTGAGTCGGTCACTGGTGGACTCGTTGCCGGTCGCATCACCAACGTTCCTGGCTCGAGTGCGGTGCTGCGTGGCGGCGTGGTGTCGTATGCGAGCGAAGTGAAGTTCTCGTTGCTCGGAGTGCCGAACGGGCCAGTGGTCAGTGAAGAAGCTGCCGTTGCCATGGCGGAAGGCGCCAAGCGGGTTCTTGGTTCGGACATTGGTCTTGCTCTAACCGGCGTTGCCGGCCCTGACTCGCAAGAAGGACACCAACCTGGAACCCTCTGTATCGGTCTGGTGATGGAAGATGGTCGAACTCATTCGACGATGTTCAATCTGTCGGGTACTCGCGACTTGATGCGTCAGCTTTCAGTCATCTCGTCACTCGATTTCTTGCGCAAGAGACTTCTCCAGAAATGAGAAAAGCCCCCGACCCAATGGGCCGGGGGCTTTTGCTCTGCGATTAGGCGGCGCGATAGCCCTCGGACTCGCTGCGAGCGAGTGCGATTGACATGATCACGAGACCGTAAGCGGCCTTGGCCAGAACGTCTGATGCTGAGTAGCCAACCTGGATGACGGTGGCTGCCTCTTCGACGGAGAGACCGATCTGCTCTGACAACCAGCTGGTGGAGTCACCGAGGATGTAGAAGATCGGGTAGATACCCCACGTGAAGAGGAGCAGGTAGCGCACGTTGTTCAGCTTCTTGCCGACTTCGCCAGTCTGGCTCTTCAGAGCCTTGCCGACTTCGCCTGCGAAGAGCTCGTACAGCACGTACAGCATGAACGCACCAGAGATCGCGCCCCAGACCGTTCGCGAGGTGGAGCCGAACTCAGCGACTTCACCCGGATAGCCGGTGGCGATCATGAGGAGCGCGCCCACGATGAGTCGCGGGGTCACCTTCTTGGCCACTTCCTTCGAAACGCCGGAGACCACCACGAGCTCGGCAACGAGTAGCGGCACGGTGAGCAGCCAGTCCGCGTAGCGGTAGCCCTCGTTCCAGGTGCCCTCGGAGAAGTTCGTGAACATTCTCCAGTAGTGATATGCCGCGATACCGCAGATCATCGCCGACATCGTGACCGCACTGCGGTACGCCGGGGCTACTCGGTTGCGGGAGATCAAGAAGTACACAAACGCAATGCCCAACGTCGCAGTAGTGAACGAGAGCGCGTTGTATACGAGATCTGGGTTGCTGGTAACCAGCCCTGTCATTTCTTCCATTTATTCCCTCCAGGGGATGAGTCGTTGAACGGCAAATGCCGTTCAGATCCATGTTTCCCCACGCGGGATAGCCAAAGCTGACTCTTGCGTGTTACAGGTTGATGACAGGACAGCAGCGAAAACCTAGATTTTCAGCGTCAGTCCGCCATCTACGACGACCACTTGGCCCGTCATGTACTTGTTACGGAGAAATCCGAGCACGGTCTCGACGCAATCGTCGGGAGTGGCGGAGCGTTGGAGTGGGGCGATGGCGCGAACTCCGGCGTGTTGATCCTGCCAACTCTCGGTCCACGGGGTTTCCACGAGTCCGGGAGCAACCGCATTGACCCGCACGGGAGCGTGGCTCTTTGCAAGGAGCAATGTCATGTGGTTGAGTGCGGCCTTGCTCATCGAATAGGCGATCGAGCTTCCTACTGGGCGAACTCCCGCAATCGAGGTGACATTGATGACGTTGGGGTCCTTCGCCGCTTTGAGGAGCGGCATGGCCAACTTGGTCAATTCCCACGTACCGAACACGTTCACTTCGAATGTCTTGCGGAAAGTCTCTTCGGAGAGCGAGTCAAGGTCGTGATGCGCAACGAGTTTCGTCCATCCCGCATTGTTGACGAGGATGTCGAGCCCGCCAAGTGATGCGCAATGTGCAACCAGGCGTTCGCGGGACTCTGCCTCGGAAATGTCTCCCTGGACGTACGTGCCGCCGATCTCCTTGGCCACACGGTTGCCTGCCTCGATGCTGCTTGCTGAATTGACGACGACTTTGGCGCCAAGTGCAGCCAGTCGCCGAGCGATCGCTTCGCCGATTCCGCTCGATGAACCGGTGACGAGTGCCATACGCCCGCTGAGTTCAGCCATGGTGGCTCAAACTAGCAATTCGCGTCACCTAACCTTGCGGTGATGAGACGAACCCCCTTCGTCGCAGTGCTGATCGTCGCCCTCGCGGCATGCACGTCGACCACAGATTCGAGCGGCACTACTTCTCCTGGCGAGTCAACCACGACTATCGAGCAGGCGGTCGAGTCCGGATCGGAAGAGACAGTCGTTGAGGAGTCGACTACGACGTCGACCACGACGACCACCACCATTCCGCCTACTCCCGAACCAGAGACCCGTTGCATCACGGTGTTGAAGTGCCAATTCGCTTATCTGCAGGACGTCGACTATTCGTTGCTCAAGTTGGACTTCACCGACTTCAGCGTTGCCGACCTCAAGAATGCGAAGTTCGTCCGTGCCAACCTCAAGGAGACTTTGCTGATCCGTGCTGATCTCACGAACGTCGACTTCACGGGAGCGGATCTCTCTGGGGCAAATCTCACTGGTGCGATCGTGGCGGGAGCCAACTTCACCAATGCGAAGATGAAGGACACCGTGATCTGCGGGTTGGATTTGGAGACGGTGACGGGAATCACGTCGTCGCAACTGGGCGAAGTGAAGACGTTTCGTGCCAAGGGTGCTCGCTACTGCCCGTGAGGATTCAGCGAGCAACTGATCGAGATCCTCAACCCTGGCGAAATGGTCGAGGTATTCAGTACGAGATACTGGCGAATGGTCCGTTGCCCGACGGATGGACATGGAAGGTGTCCACGGCTGACATCACCGAAGACGTTCCGTTCTCCACGTTTCCGAACGTGTCTCGACAGTTTTGTGTTGCCGATGGCAACGGCGTGGTCTTGACTATCGATCAGGTCGAACACATGTGTCGGCCGAGCTCTGTGACGCTGTTTCAGGGTGATGCCGAGGTGCAGGCACAGCTCATTGACGGACCGATGAAGGCGCTCAACCTGATGACACGTGCCGGTGATTCAGCGCGACTACGTGTGGTGACTTCTGGGGAGTCGCTCAGTGGTGGACTGCTGGCGATTTCGATCTGTGGCGAGAGTGAGATCACTGTGGCAGGCGAGCGCATGACCCTGGGGATACTGGACGCGGTGCTTGATCTGGGCGGCACCGACGTTCGTGTAGATCGCGGCAGTGTCTCCTTCTTGATCCGTGATTGACCCCTCTTGGTTGGCTGAACAATCAGCTGAACCGAGGTACAGCCGCGAGCAGAGCCTCGGTGTAAGCGTGTTTCGGGTGCCTGAAGACTTCGCTGACAGGGCCGCGCTCCACGATCTCGCCGTGTTGCATGACGGCGACGTCCGTGCAGAGCCGCGCGATCACCGAGAGATCATGGGAGATCAGTAGCAGTCCAAGACCGAGTCGTGCGGTCAGTGATTCGAATAGTGCCAAGACTTCGTCTCGTACGAGTGCATCGAGTGCGCTCACCGGCTCGTCGGCGATGAGCAGACGGGGTTTGGTCGCAAGTGCACGGGCAATGGCCACCCGTTGACGCTGTCCACCAGAAAGTTGGTGGGGTCGACGAGTGGCGATGTCGTCATCGAGTCCCACCAGGCGCAGGACGTCCCGAACTCGTTCATCGTGTCGATCCTTCGAGTTCAGGCATTCGAGGGGTTCGCGGACGATGTCAGCGATCCGCATCATCGGATCGAGTGAACTCCGCGGATCCTGGAAGACGGGCTGTACTTCGCGACGGAACATGAGCATGTCGGCCGATGCGAGCGGCGCGCCGCGGTAGAGCACATCACCACTCGTCGGTTCGTCGAGCCCGAGGAGAAGTTTGGCAAATGTGGTCTTGCCCGAACCGGAAGCTCCGATTAGCCCAAGTCGTTGTCCCTCCTTCGCCTGGAAGGTGACATTTGATACCGCATGCACGTCGGATCGCCTCGAGGTGCGGAACGTTCGACAAAGGTCTTTGGTCTCCATGAGGGCGGTCATGTCATCTCTCCGGTGAGTTGCCGCAATGCCATCGATGAGCGCTTGGCGCTACTCACGAGCTTCTGGGTGTAGGCGTGGCGAGGATCGTCGAAGACATCGTTGGTCATACCCTGTTCGACCAGTAATCCACCTTGCATCACCAGCACTCGATCAGTCATCGCCTTCACGACAGCGAGATCGTGGGAGATGAAGATGAGAGCTGTCCCAGTTTCGTTGGCGATTCTGTCGAGGAGATCGAGGATCTCGCGTTGGACAGTGACGTCGAGAGCGCTTGTTGGTTCGTCCGCGATGAGTACTTGGGGGTTGCCGCACAACGCGATAGCGATGCCGACCCGCTGTCTCTGACCACCGGAGAGTTGGTGTGGGTAGGCGGTCGCAGCGTGTTCGGGCAGGCCCACACGTGCACACCATTCAGCGGCGCGCGATCGAGCCTCGGTGCGTGTGCATTTCGTGTGCAGGGTGAGAGGGATGGCGATTTGCTTCCACGCGGGCATCAACGGATTGAGCGCGGTGAGTGGTTCTTGAAACACCATGGCTATTCGCGAACCACGAAACCGCGACATCGCCGCATCGTTGCCGAGAGGCAGGAGTTGCTCGTCCATGAGAACGCCACCTTGGACGCGTGCCCCCGGAGGTAGGAGGTCGAGAACCGCGAGGGCTGTCATCGTCTTCCCCGAACCAGACTCGCCGATTATCCCCACTCGCTCACCGTGGTCCATGCCGAACGTGAGTCCGTCGACGACGGTTCGTTCACCGAAACGAATCGTGAGATTCTCGATCCGTAGGGCGCTCATGTCTGTTCCACATCCATCGAGTGGTCGAATGAATCGCGCAGTCCGTCGCCGAGAAGGTTGAAGCCGAGAACGGTAAGAGCGATGAAGAGTCCCGGCCACAGCGCCACGAGGGGATCAAGGATCAGAAACTGCTGCGATTCGGCGAGCATGCGCCCCCACGACGGTGTGGGAGGCACGGTTCCCAGCCCGAGGTACGACAGCGTCGACTCCGCGAGGATCGCGATCGCTGCGGCCCCAGAGGCTTGCACGAGCAGGTTCGCACGGAGATTGGGGAGTAGGTGTTTGATGACCATGCGGTGCTTGGACGAGCCCGAGGCGAATGCGGCCGTCACAAAGTCTTGAGCGAGAACGCTCATTGCTGCCCTGCGCGTGACCTGAGCAACTGCTGCAGACAAGGCGATGCCGATGGCAATCGTGGCAGTGACCGTTGACGGTCCGTAGACGGCGGCCAGCACAATGGCAACGAGCACACCTGGTAGGGCAAGCACGATGTCGATCAGGAAGATCAGTGCTGCGCGTGTGCGTCGACCGACGAGAGCTGCCACGATGCCCGCTGTCACGCCGATGATCATGGCGATTGCTACGGCGAGTACGGCCACTAGGAGAGTGGAGCGGGCACCAACGATGAGATTGCTCAGCACGTCGCGGCCGAGTAAGTCGGTGCCAAGCGGATGACTCAAGGAAACCGGTGCCAACGAGTTCTCGGAGTCGATCGAAAGTGGATCATAAGGAGTCCAGAGAAATGACATGACGGTCATGCCAGAGACGAGTGAGACGAGAGCGACACCGATCCTCATCGTCGTTCCACGAATCATTGCTTCGTCGTCCGTGGGTCGAGGATGCCGGCGATCACGTCGGTGATGAATGAGACGATGAAGACGACTCCCATGGCGACCACGAGTGTTCCCATCACCTTGTTGAAGTCGCGGATTGCTACGTCTTGCAGCAACATCTGGCCAATTCCTGGTAGCGCGAACACACTCTCCACGACGATCGCTCCTACCACCAGTGTCGATACCTGCACGCCGAGTACCGAGACCACGGGAAGGAGTGAGTTGCGGAGTCCGTGCACCCGGAGTGCCCGAATACGTGTCAGTCCAGTGGCGCGAGCGGTGCGGAAGAACTCCTGATTCAAGGTGTCGAGCGCAGCAGATCGTGCGAAACGGGTAAGAACGGCAGATTGGGCAAGTGTCAAAGTGGCGACGGGCAAAACGAGCGAACGAATTGCCTCGGTGGTATCGGCCCAACCTGCTTCGGGGAATCCACCAGCGGGTAACACGTTGCGATTGACGGCAAACACCGTGATCAAGATGACGCCCACCCAGAACGAAGGAACGGCGACGCCAAGTTGGCTGGCGACGGACAGCGCAGTGCCGTCCAAGCGCCGACTGCGGAGGGCTGCCAGCAATCCGAGCGGCACCGCAATGAGCAGCGAGAGCACTGCAGATGCGAGCACAAGAGGGAGCGTCACGCGCGACTTGTTGGCCAACTCGCCAGAGACACTCACCTCGCTGATCAATGACTCGCCGAGGTCGCCCCGCAGGGCATTGCCCAACCATTCGCCGTACTGCACGAACACGGACCGATCCAGCCCCAAGTCTTCTCGCAGTTGGGCAACTGCCTCAGGGGTGGCGCCAACGCCCAACTTGGTCTCGGCAATGTCGCCCGGCAACAACCGCAACAACGAAAAAATCAGTGCACTCGCCGCGACAAGCGAGAGAATTGCAAGGGCAAGTCGGCGGAGGACGTACTGTGCGAAGTTCATCGAGATGCCTACGAGGGTAGGCGGGCGACTACTAGTTCTTCACGATGTTGGCCACCACGTAGCCGCCACCGATCGCGCGCACCGGGAAACCGGTGACGTTGGATTTGGCCACTTGGATGTTGGGCAACAGCCAGAGCCAATCGCTGACATGTTGGTCGGAGAGGATTCGCGCCGCTCTGCGCATTGCCGCGTTACGTGCAGTCTTTGTCTCGGCCTCGCGAGCCTCGGTGAGAAGTCGCTGGTACTGCGCGTTGTTGAAGCGGAAGTAGTAGTTGGGATTCGCGTAGATGCCCATGTCGTTCGGCTCCACGTGAGCGATGATCGTCATGTCGTAGTCGGCCTGCAGGAACACACGGCTGATCCATTCGGGGAACGAAACCGGTCGGATGGTCACCTTGATTCCCACCTTGGCTAGTGATGCAGCGATGAACTCCTGGGAGGCAGTGGCATAGGGGATGCCCGGGACATCGAGCGTGAGGCTGAACCCGTTCGGATAGCCCGCCTCGGCGAGAAGTTGACGCGACTTGGCCAAGTCGAATGGATAGCGGTTGGCGAGGTTCTCGTACCAGGGATCGGTGGGCGGCACGAATGAGCCGATGCGTAGTCCGTATCCGGCCCATGCCGTCTTGACGAGCGCGCGCTTGTCGATGGCCTGGCGAATTGCCTGACGTACCTTCACGTTGTTCAACGGAGCGCGAGAGTTGTTCATACCCATCGTGACCTCGAAGGTGGTGGAGCCCGAGTACACCTTGAGGTTCTTGCGCTGGCGAAACACGTCGAGCAGCTCCGGGCTCTGCACGGTGGTCATGATGTCGATCTGGCCTGACAGCATCGCGTTGCTCAAGGCGGTGGAGTCGAGGATGTAGCGGAAGACCACGGTCTTCGTTTTCGCCTTCGTGCCGTGATACTGATCGTTGCGCTCGAGTGTGATGCTCGTGCCACGATTCCAACTCTTCAATTTGTACGGTCCGGTTCCGTTGGCGGTGCTGGCGAACGATGATGTGCCTGCCTTGAAGATGGCTCCACCACGTTGGGTGAGGTTGAACTCGAAGTCGTTGTCACGTGTCTTCAGTTTCACGACCACGGTGGACGCTCCATTTGCCCGTACTGACTCCACGCGATCGAACTGTCCCTTCAGGTCGGCGGTGACGGGGGAGTTCGGGTCGATCAAACGGCGCAGACTCCACACCACGTCATTCGCAGTGAGCCGAGATCCGTCGTGGAATCGGGCACTCTTCAGGTTGAAGGTGTAGGTCTTGCCGTCAGGCGACACGGTGTACCTGGAGGCAAGCGAGGGGCGAATCGCTCCGCTTTCCGTGATCTGAACCAGTCCCTCGTACACGTTGCCGAGAAGGACTTGTGGAATCTCGGCTCCTGCTGCCCCAGTGAGGTCGAGGCTCGAGGGCTCAAGGACTGCGCCAACGACCACTTCATCGGTTTCGGCCGCATGAGCAGCTCCGCTGAGGGGGAGCGCGCCTGCAACGAGGCCTGCAAGAAGACCAACGGCGAGACGACGAAGAGAATGACGCATGTGAAGAACCCCCATGAAACATCGGGGTCACACCCCGTCCTTCAAGTCAAGCGCAAAAACGTGGATGTGCCACCGGCGGGGATGCCCTTATGCGCGTAGGTCGCGCCGCTCGAAGACCCACAGCCCTGCTGCATGAAGGGCCGCCCCGACGAGAAACAGCGTCAGGCCTCCTGAGGCCTGCAGACCGTTGGCGATCGGCTTTCCTGAGAGCATCCACTCGAAAGGGTTGACGGGGGTGATCACGGCAAATGTGTCGACGAGTGGATCGAGCGAATAGAAGATGAAGGCGATCACCGCAAGACCGGTAGAAATGCCCAAGGTTGCCGACTTGCGACCAGTTGCCGTGCCGACCATCAGTGAAAAGCCGGCGTAGAGCCATCCGATCAGCGCAGAAGACGTCGTCGCCCCAACGACGCCGACGGTGGATACGTCCATGTCGACGAGGCGTGCTCCGATCATCAGCGTGATCACGACGAGTGCGCCGAGCACGATCAACGCGGTGACCTCGGCGCCAATCTTCTGAAGCAAGATGCGGTATCTGCGGAGTGGGAGTGCAAACAGGAGATCGGCGGTGAGCCGCTCTTCCTCGAGTGCCGAATGACTGGCACCCCACGTGGAGCCCACGGCGATGAAGATGAAGGGAATCGTGAGACTGAACAGTTCAGTTCCGAGATAGCCGGCACCAGACGTGTAATCCTCCATACGGAAGATCTCCTTGTAGGCCTCGGGGAAGGCGTCGAGGAGAGCCTCGATGCCTTCTCCCGAATCGACGATGCTCGGGTAGACGGAAAGCTGGACGATGCACAGAAAGAGTGCGACCGTTACCCACGCGGCGTAGGACTTCCAATGATCCATCCATGTCTTGATGGCGACCGCCGTGCTCACCGCCCAGCACCGCTTTCGATGTAGTGAAAGAACACCTCATCGAGACTCGGCTCCCGAGTGGTGACGGTCACCACACCGTGTTCAACGGCTGCTTCGAGCAACTGATGCTCGCTCCCGAGCACCGAGCACGTGATCATGTTTCCGTGACGCGTCATGTCGCGAACTCCATCGATGTTCTCGAACGCGTCACCAGGCGGAGGGGCGTCGAAGTGCAGGTCGACCGAACGAAGTGCTCGCTCCTTGAGGGTGGACACGCTGGCTACTACGAGTAAGGCACCCTCGTTGATGATTGCCACTCGATCGGCGAGGTGTTCCACTTCGCTCAGGACATGAGAGGACAAGACGATCGCGGCACCTCGCGACTTCGACTCGTCCAAGAGAATCTCGAATTCGTGTTGCACGAGCGGGTCGAGGCCGCTCGTGGGTTCGTCGAGGAGAAGCACTTGGGGATGGTGCATGAAGGCTTGGATGACACCAATCTTCTGCCTGTTTCCCTTCGACAGATCCTGAATTCGGCGATCCAGGTCGACCTTCAGACGATCAGCGAGTTGTTCGATCGCATCGTCACAGTCTTTGCGACGCACCCTCGCCAGGAAGCGAAGGAATGCCCTGCCGGTCATCGAAGAGTAGAGGCCAAGTGATCCAGGCAGGTATCCAATGACTGCGCGTAGTGCGGGATCCGGGCTCAGGGCATCGCGATCGAGGATCCGCGCCGAACCACTAGTGGCGTGAATCAATCCGACGAGCGTGCGTAAGGCGGTGGTCTTGCCCGATCCGTTCGGTCCGAGAAACCCGAGCACCTCTCCCCGGTGTACATCGAACGTGACATCCGCTATTCCTCGAGATTTCCCATAGTGCTTGGTGAGGCCGCGAAGCGAAATGGCGGTGTCCGACACGGCATGGGTCACTTGACGATGAAGGTCGTGTGCATCCCCGCCTGATAGTGCCCGGGAAGATTGCAGACGAGTTGGTACAGCCCCGCATCGAGAGCGATGGCCAACTCTTCGGTTCCACCCTTGGCAAACGGTGGAATCTCGTCGATCACGTCGATTCCTTCTTGGTCCTCGACAAACAGGCCGCCCTGAACTGGAATCGCTCCAGCGGGAATGTCCGTCTTGACCACGACGAATTCGTGATCGATGGTCCCCGAGTTCTTGATCCGAAACGTGATGTCTCCAGCCATCGCCGTCGTTTCATCCATGTCGATCGACCACTCGGACAATTCTCCGCTGATCTGGGTTCCGCTCTCGGTGGCATCACCGCAGGATGAAACGACGAATACCGTGAGACCGAAAAGGACAAGACGAGAGATCCGAAACACAGATTCAGCAAAGTGGATACTCGATCGATTGAGTTGAGGCGAATGTCCTTTCGCCGCCACGGATCTAAAACTTGTTGCGAACCGCCCAGAGGTCTTCGAACGATGGCCTGAACAAGGTGGCCGCCAGG
>CAZWKD010000007.1:0-33776 GCA_964633985.1 uncultured Acidimicrobium sp.
CCAGCTTCACGCAGCACCGACTGGATCATCGGGGTGAGCATCTCCCCGTGCCGGCGATCGCTCTTCGCCTCGGCGTTGGCGAGCACCTCTTTCCCGTCGACGAGACAAACGGAGACGGCATCGAGTGCGGTGTCGATCGCGAGCAGCTTCACGAGTTGCTCCATTCGCGCGTCACGGTCTCGAGTGTCGACCAACGGGCATCCCACTGCGGGCCACGGCGATCGATCGCCACGTCACGCTCGTCGTTCACAGCGCCCTCGACGTGTTCGAGGCGCACGAGTAACGCATCGCCAAGCACGTCGCCCACGACTTCGCCCCACTCCACGAGCATCACCCCACCTGCATCCAGCAATTCGGCAAGCCCGAGATCCTCGAGTTCGCCGGTTCGCTCCAACCGATACAGGTCGACGTGATGGATCGTGTGTTCCGCTCCCGCGTAGGTGTGCACCAGGTTGAAGGTCGGTGATGTGACTGCTTCAGTCACTCCGACCGCCACGGCGAAGCCCTGTGTGAAGGCGGTCTTTCCCGCACCCATCTCACCGCTCAACACGATCAAGTCACGTGGCCGAATGAGCCGGGCGATCGCGGCGGCGATGGCGCGCGTGTCGTCGACGTTCCTACTGCGAAGGCGCAACATCGCGTGTCAGCGTAGGTATCTGCGCGGTACTCGCGGCGAAATGCCAGTCAGAACCTCGTATGAAATGGTGCCCAGCGCGCTCGCCCACTCACCTGCGCTGATGCTCTCTGGGCCCTGCTTACCGATCAGCACCACCTCATCGGCCACGCGCACCGCGTCTTCACCGCAATCCACCATCACCTGGTCCATCGTCACGACTCCGGCGAACGGGCGACGCTTGCCACCGATCAGCACAGTCCCGTGCTCCCACCACCCCCTACGCACACCGTCGGCGTACCCGATCGGCACGGTGGCGACCGTCGCGCGCTGAGTCAACGGCCGACGCAATCCGTAGGACACCGCTTCGCCCGCTTCGAGCGTCTGGACGTGCGACACACGAGCCTTCAGCGACAGTACGGGTTCGAGATCCGCCGATACACCGGCAACTTCCAATGCGCCATACGTGGCGATACCCACACGATGCAGCGAGTTCACCGACGCATCGCCGAGACCACGCAACGTGGCTGCCGAGTTGCCGATGTGAACGTGACGCGGTGTGATGCCCGCACTGCGCAACTCACCCACCACTCGAGTCATCGTCGTCACCTGTCGTTGCGAGTCTGCATCGCGCTCCGGCATGTCCGCCGTGGCGAGGTGCGTGTAGACACCTTCCAGTTCGAGCCATTCGTGCGCGGCGATCTGCTGCGCCCGAGCCACCGCGTCGCTCGGCGCAACTCCGACACGATGCATTCCCGTGTCGACCTTGAGATGCACCGTCGTCATCACGCCCATGCGACTGGCGACGCGAGAGAGTGCATCGATCGAACCAACGTTGTAGAGCGTCGCCGTGAGGCCGAGGCGTACGAGGTCTTCCAGTTGATCTGGCGGTTGCTCGCTCATGACGAGGATGGGCGCGGAAACTCCCGCCATACGCAATTCCTCGCCTTCGCCGACGAGGGCGACACACAGACCTTTGGCACCCGCCTCGAGCGCGGCACGCGCACATTCGACCGCGCCGTGACCGTACGCGTCTGCCTTCACCACCGCCCACGTCTCCCCGCGACCAGCGCGCGCGAGTCGTTCGATGTTCCGCCGGTAGACGGCGAGGTCGATTTCCGCCCACGCGAAACGGTGCGTGTTGCCGTTCAACCGCTACTCCGCTGCGACCATTGCCATCGCCACACTCTCGGTGTGCGTGAGCGAAAGGAACCACTTGTTGACGCCACGTTCACGAGCCAGCTGCTCTGCGCGGCCACGCAGGATGAGTCGAGGTTCGCCCGACGACGCGCGCTCGACGGAAACATCATGTAGATCGAATGCTCCGAGTCCCACTCCGAGCGCCTTCATCACTGCTTCGCGCGCTGCGAAGCGGGCGGCGTACGACGGTGTCGGGTCTTCACGGTCGGCGAGCGATGCGATCTCTTCCTTGGTGAAAACACGCTGCGCAAAACTGGGCGTACGTGTCATCACCTGACGCATGCGGTCGACCTCGACGGCGTCGATGCCGATAGCGATCATCTGCTCAGCCCTACTTGGTGCGCCACAAGTCCGCGGTGTCGCTGATCGGGAGGATCAGCAAGTCCGCCACGCCCATTTCAGCGAGGCGATCTTCGCGGAACGTGCCTTCCGTCTCCGTCACCCAGTCGACCAAGCGGTCGTAGCGATTGTCGTAGCCCTGCAACACCGAGCGCATGGCGGACACGGGCAGGTGGTCGTGGAAGATCACGTGCAGCAGCGTGATGCCGATGGTCTGTGCCCCCTTGGTCTCCGGTACGAAGATGACGGTGCGTCCATCGCGACGACCGCGCGCGACGAGCACGTTTCCGTCGATGGCGACGCGGTGTTTCGTTCCGACCAACTGTGAACTGCGATCGACTCGTGACTCGAGCTCCCGAGCGATGCCACCCCGATCGACGATCGCGACCGTGGCCGAGCCGTCCTCGGGATCGCCCTCGATGCGGTATCGGGTGAATCCCACCACCTGGTCGACGGCAGGATCGAGATCAGCCACGACCTTCAACACCTTGTACGACAGCGCATCTCGAGAAGCGCCGGCCTCGAGTACCGCCTTGACGAGTGCCCGGTCGAGCAAACCCTCGTCACTGCGGGAGATGCCGACGGTCACCGTCTTCGCCTGGTGCTTGATCGCATCCACTGGTCGCGTCAATTCGTCGATCGCGCGCGTGAGAGCGACGGTGAGATCGTCGAGCAGTGCCTCGGGCGACGACACCTTGCCCGTCGCCGACTGGTACGCCTGCAACGGATCCGATGCGAGCACCACCCGCAACATCGTCGACACCCGCACCGCAGTGCTTGCCTCGAGGTTGCCGTCGTAACTACCCACGAGCAGCGTCTCGTTGAAGCGGTTCGACGGTCCACCAATTTCGTGGCGAACCTTGGTCAACAACTGCGAACCCACACCACCGCGCTCGACGGCGTGCTCCACCACTTCACGAGCGGCACGCAGCGGCAACGCCAACGAATCGATCGCGAGCGCAGCGTCGTAACCGAACAAGTGCCCCACCATCACGCAGAGCACGAACGACACCGACGGATCGACCTTCGGTACCGCGATCACGGCCGCAGCCGCATCGAATCGCTGCTCACCCTCGTCGGCGATAACGATCGGCAGCGCCTTGTGTGCCCTGTAGATCGCAATCTCCTTGGCCACGTCCTGGGCGGTGCCGTCACCGAGGCCGGACGCGCAGACGATGATCATCGGCTCGCAGGACAGATCGATGTGTTTCTTGTCCTCCGTGTAGTCACACGAGATCGACTTGTAACAGAGCTCGGACAACTTGATCCGAATCTCCTCGGCAGCAACTGCATTCGAACCGTTACCGACGATGCTCCAGTACCGACGAGCTGGCGCGAACTGTCGCGCTGCCGCCGTGATCTCGTCGTGCTTCGCGAGCACACTCATCATGGCGTCAGGAATCTGACGCATCGCCGTGAGTAGACGATCTCGCTCTGCGATACGAGTCGGGTCGATCGCCTCGGCGATGGCACAAGCCAGAAGACCGCCTGCAGCGACTTGGGAATAGAACGCCTTCGTGCTCGCCACGCTCATTTCCACGTCGCGACCGTCGGAGGTGTACAACACACCGTCGGCCTTTGCCGCGAGTTCGCTACTGCGACGGTTCACCACCGCGATCACTGCCGCACCGCGCGAGCGCACCAAGTCCACCGTGCGGTTCGTGTCGGTGGTGGTGCCACTCTGACTGATCGCCACGATCAGCGAGTCGGTCATGTCGAGTTGCATCTGGAACCCGGACAACTCTGTTGCCGGTAGCGCATCGACGTAGACACGCTGATCGACGAGCGTGCGCAGCAGTTGCGCCAGGCTCATGCCGGCGATCGCCGCGGTGCCCTGTCCGATCACACGAATACGACGGATGGCGCCACTCGTGAGCCGGTCGACCACGCTCTTTGGCAGGACCGTCTCGTCCAGAGTGGCGCGCAACATGCCATCGCGCTCGCCGATCTTGCCGCGCAACGTCTTGCGGAAACTGAGCGGTGCCTCGGCGATCTCCTTCGAGAGGAAGTGGCGGTGGTCGCCTCGATCGATGTCGCGCGTCGTGACTTCGGCCGTGATCACGTCGATCGAAGGCAACCGTTCGCCGAGATATGACAGGCCAGTGATTCCTTCGACGGTGCCTGCACGATCGCCGTCGAGCACGAGCACCTGGCCACGACTCATCGGGTTGGAGGGGTCGGCAAGTGCTTCCCCGTCCATGCGCACGTAGTGCATGGTCTCTTCGACCACACCGTATGGTTCGCTCGCAACAAGAAAGCGATCTTCGGCAAGACCGACGAATGCGCCCTGGCCACTACCACGCAGTGCAAGCAGCACCTTGTTGGGTTCGTCTGCGCTGATCGTGGCGATCGCAATGGAACCTTCGAACTGGGCGACGGATTCACGGAACGCTTCGACGAGCGGTGTACCTTCGCTCAACCGGCGTGACACGAGCGTCGGAATCACCTTCGTATCTGTGGTGATCGGGTCGGCAATCGACAACGAATAACGAGCCTTGATGTCGGCATGATTGTCCACGTCGCCGTTGGCGGCAGAGACGAGGTACGGCGCACCGCCGCGCTGTTCCAGCTCTTCACTGTTCACCGGGTGTGCGTTTGGTTCGGAGATGATGCCCACGCTCGCCCACCGCGTGTGACCAATCACCGAGACGCGTGCACCTGGCTGGCTGACGAGCAGGCGCAACAGTTCGTCTTCGAGCACGGCCTTGCGCATGACTCGTGTGTTGTCGCCGAGTTCACCGATTTCCGCCGCCGCCTTGTACACGAACGACCACGCGCGACTGCCCGTGCCGGGTCGCACCGAACCTGAGGTGAACAGCGCATCTTCGACTCGGGATCCGAGCAGGCGGCGCACACGCCCATCGCTCGACTCGAGCCCGTGACCCCACACCATCACGTGCACGCCAGCCGAGTCGCGACCGCGCACTTCCATACGGTCGAGCGCAGCGAAGGCCTGTTGGATCGCAAAGTACGCGTTGCGCGCCGAATCACTCGCCTGTTTTCCACACAACTCGGCCACTGCCCGTGCGGCGCCGATGCGATCTCGGCGGAGCGCCCATGACGCATCGCGAAGGACACTCAACTCATTGGAGCGGCGCTCCAGTTCATGTGTCGACAAGCCGCTGGACGCCTCGAGTTCCTGTTCCAGTCGATCGAGTACCGGATCGATCCGATCCAGCCGATCAAGGATCGCCGACTGCAATTCGTATGCCTCCACCAGTGCCGCCACGCCCGCTTCGCCCTTGAGCAAGGCGTCGGCATCGACCAAGGCCTTGCCGGCCCGGACAGGGTCACCCGACGCGTCGATTGCGGCGTCCAACAGAGCCAGTACCGCACCACTCGTCGGCACTGCACGCCTCGATGGACGCGACACGACGCAGACGATGCCGCACATACCTACAGGCTACCGAACCGCCCCGAAGCGCTCTGCCACGACATCTGCCAACGACTTGGCGGTTTCATCGGCGAGTGCTTGTGTCTCAGCCTCCACCATCACACGCACCATCGGCTCCGTTCCACTCGCGCGCAACAACACGCGACCAGTTGCACCAAGTCGCTGCTCCGCAGTGAGTACTTCGTCCTTCATCACACTCATCGGATCCTGAACGCGCTGCGCGATGCGCACGTTGACGAGTGCTTGCGGCAACGACGTCATCGCTGCACGTGCCAACTCGCGCAACGTTCGGTCCTTACGCCGCACCATCGCAGCCAAGATCGCTCCGGCCAACAGACCGTCACCTGTCGTCGCATGACGTGCGTGGATGATGTGTCCGCTCTGCTCGCCACCGAGAACGAAGCCACGCTCTTCCATTGCGGCGAGCACGTTGCGGTCGCCCACCGCGGTCGTCACCACTTCGATCTCGGCTTCGCGCATTGCGCGATGGAATCCTGCATTCGTCATCACCGTCACCACCACACCGCCCTCGAGCTGGCCTCGCTCCTTGGCATCGAGCGCCGCCAGCGCGATGAGATGATCGCCGTCCACTGGTTCGCCCTGGTGATCGACGGCGATCACACGGTCTCCGTCACCATCGAACGCGAGTCCGAGTTGTGCTCCGTGCAGGCGTACTGCTTCGCCCACCACCTCGGGATGCGTGGCGCCACAGCCTTCGTTGATGTTTCGACCGTTCGGTTCGTCGTTGATCACGATCACCGTCGCTCCCAGCCCGGCGATCACCTCTGGAGCGGCTTCGCTCATCGCCCCGTTCGCGCAATCGACCACGATCGTCAGCCCCTGCAGCGAACGCTCACCCACTGCCGAGCGCACGTGTGTCGCGTAGGCGCCGAGCAACTCGGCACGGCGAGAACCGTCGATGGCTCCCGTGCCGCTTCCCACGCCGTGCTGGTGTAGAGCCTGCTCGATGCGCTCCTGCTCAGCGTCGAGCAGCTTGGTGCCACCGACGCTGAAGATCTTCACGCCATTGTCGTGATGCGGGTTGTGCGAGGCCGTGATCGAAACACCTGCGCAGCCGAGATGTTGAGCAACGAACGCGATCGCCGGAGTGGGTGCCACGCCAATGTCGATCACACGGGCACCCGCCGAAACCGCGCCAGCGGCGATGGCCTCTGCAAACGCAGGCCCCGACTCACGCGTGTCGCGACCGACCACCAAGTCGGTCAGCGCGAGCACTTCCACTGCAACGCGACCAAGGCGCTGCACGTAGTCGACCGTGAGCTCGCTGAATGCAGCTCCGCGCACTCCATCGGTGCCGAAAGTCGGCGTCATCGTCGATTCCACGCGGCCGCGGGCCGACGTGCCAAGGCTTATCGCTTGGTGTACTGCGGCGCCTTGCGCGCCTTCTTCAAGCCGTACTTCTTGCTCTCCTTCTTGCGGGAGTCGCGAGTAAGCAGACCGGCCTTGCGCAATGCAAGACGCTTCTCTGGATCGAGATCGAGGATCGAACGGGCGATCGCCATGCGCAACGCGCCAGCCTGACCAGCAATGCCACCACCTTGGATGTCGGCGTCGACGTCGTACGCGGTTTCGGCTTCGATGACACGCAGAGCCTCAGTGGCCTGTGCGCGCTGCACTTCGTTCGGGAAGTAGTTCTCGAACGTCCGACCGTTGACGGTCACCTTGCCGGTGCCGGGGCGCAGACGCGCGCGGGCGATGGCGGACTTACGACGACCGGTGGTCTGGGTGAGTGGCTTGGTTCCCACGAATACTCCTTTGATCAACGAGCCTTGGCGTGCGACATGTCGAGCGCCTTCGGCTGTTGTGCCTGGTGGTTGTGCTCAGGGCCAGCGTGCACCTTGAGCTTCTTGATCATCTGACGACCGAGTGGTCCCTTCGGCAGCATGCCGCGAACGGTGCGACGAATCGCATCCTCCGGCTTGCGCTTCAGCAAGTTGCCGTACGTCTGCGTGCGCAGACCGCCCGGGTAACCGCTGTAGTCGTGGACGAGTTCGGTCTCTGCCTTGCCCCGGGTGAGCACCACCTTGGAGGCGTTCACGATGACGACATGGTCACCCGTGTCCATGTGCGTGGAGAAGATCGGCTTGTGCTTACCGCGCAGGATGCGCGCCACTTCGGTGCACATCCGGCCGAGCACCAAGCCGTCGGCATCGACGAGATGCCAGTCGCGAGTGATGTCGGCGGTCTTTGGGGTGAAGGTACGCATGTCAACTACTTTCGAACGTTCGTTGGACCGCGAAACCCGCGCCAACAGGACTCTTCAGGATACGGGGCGGGACCCACGGTCACAATCGGCCGGGCACGGTTTGGTGCCCACAGAACCACCTCATTCGGGCTCATTCCGGCTCGACGGGGTACCCCACCTCCCACAACACGAGACCTTGGGGTGGTGCCAAGTGGGCAGCCTCGCTCCGGTCCCCCGCGAGGATCAGCCCCCGCATGTCACTCGGCGGGCGCTTGCCCATCCCGATGTCGGCCAGGGTGCCCACGATCGACCGCACCATCTGGTGGCAAAAGGCGTTCGCAATGATCTCGAATTGCAGTACGTCACCTTCGAGCGCGGACCACTTGGCGGCCATCACATAACGCCTCATCGAGCGCTCCTCGGGCAACTTGGGCTTACGGCAGAATGCCGAGAAGTCGTGCTCCCCGATCAGTGCATCGCTCGCCAGTTGCATCGCCCGCATATTCAACGGTCGGGAGATGTGCCAGGCGGTCTCCACCATGAACGGATTTTGGGTCGGTGAATTGAGGATCGTGTAGCGATACGAACGCCACAACGCCGAGAATCGGGCATGGAAGTCGGGCTGTGTCCAGCGCGCCTCGCGCACCACGATCGACGGACCACACAAAGCGTTCAACTGCTTGGCCAACAAGTCGAGCTCGACGCGCTCAGGCAAGTCGAGACTGATCACTTGCCCCCACGCGTGCACGCCGGCATCGGTACGACCGGCAGGAATGACCTTCACTTCTTCCTGCATCACCTGCTGCAATGCAGCCTCGATGGTCGAGGCAACGGTCGTGACACCAGGGTTGACGGCAAAGCCGTTGAATTGATCGCCGCGATAGGCGACCGTCATGCGCGCGCGACGCATGATCGAACTACTAGACGAGTTCGATTCTCGCCATTGGCGCGTTGTCGCCGTGCCGCGGGCCGAGCTTGAGGATGCGCGTGTAGCCACCGGGGCGACCCGCGTAACGCGGAGCCACGACGTTGACCAACTTGTTCGTCATTTCCTTGTCGTTCAAGTACGACTGGATCTGACGAATGCGGTGCAGACGCATCGGGCCTTCACCCTGCGCCTTGATCGCCTTGGTGATCAACTTCTCCGCGATCGGGCGCAGCGCCTTGGCCTTGCCCTCCGTGGTGACGATGCCCTCGGCGGCGAACAACGACGCGGCGAGGTTCGCCATCATCAATTTCTGGTGTGCGGCGCTACCGCCGAACTTCGGCGCACGACGTGGTGTTGCTGGCATTGGTCATCGACTCCTGTTGTGAAACCCTGGCTCAGATCCTCAACGACAGGCCACGCTCGTCGAGCTTGACCTTGATTTCGTCGAGGGACTTCTGACCGAAGTTGGTGATGTTGAGCAGGTCTTCCTCGCTGCGCATGAGCAACTCACCCACGGTGTTGATCTGGGCGCGCTTGAGGCAGTTACGGGGACGCTCGGACAACTCGAGATCCTCGATGCTGAGGTCGAGGTCGGGCGAACCCGAACCCATGCCGGCGGGCTCGCCAAGCTCGAGTGCGGCGGGCTCATCCGACAACGTGGCAACGAGGTCGACGAGGTTGCGCAGGGTTGCGCCGGCGGAGGCCAACGCCTCACGCGGCTCCATGCTGCCGTCGGTCTCGATGTCGAGGATGATCTTGTCGTAGTTGGTGGACTGCTCCACGCGAGTGGGCTCCACGGTGTAGGTGCAACGACGAACCGGCGAGAAGATTGCGTCGATCGGAATGACGCCGATCACCTTGCGGGTGTCGCGGTCGCTCGACATGTAACCCTTGCCGCGCTCGACGGTGAGGTCGACGACGAGACGACCCTTGGCCGACAGCGTCGCGATGCGCTGACCCTTGTTCAAGATCTCCACACCTGCGGGGCACGGAATGTCCGCAGCGGTGACCTCGGCCGGACCCTTCACGTCGAGCGAAATGACGACGGGCTCGTCGGACTCGGAGGTGACGACGACGTCCTTCAGGTTGAGGATGATCTCCGTGACGTCCTCGGTGATGCCTTCGATGGTGTCGAACTCGTGCAGAGCAGACTCGAACTTCACCGTCGTGATCGCTGAACCCGGGATCGACGACAAGAGCATGCGGCGCATCGAGTTGCCGATGGTGTGGCCGAGACCCGGCTCCAACGGTCCGATCGAGAACTTCTGACGATTGTTCTCCGCGACGCCGATGGCTTCCACGGTGGGGCGCTGAATGACGAGCATGTGCTTCTCTCCTTAGGGGGTTACTTCGAGTAGAGCTCGACGATGAGCTGCTCACGGACGGGGACATCGATGTGCTCACGCTGCGGCAAGTCGCGCACCGTGACGAGGCGACCAGCTTCACCGGTCTCCAACCAACCCACCACCTTGCGGTCGAGGGTGTCGATGTTGTGCTGAATCACGATCATGTTCTTGGCCTTCTCGCTGAGCGAGATCATCTGGCCCTTGGTGACGCTGTACGACGGGATGTTCACGCGCTTGCCGTCCACCATCACGAGACCGTGACTGACGAACTGGCGAGCCTGCGGACGCGTGCTCGCCCAACCGGCGCGATACACGACGTTGTCGAGACGGCACTCGAGGAGGCGCAGCAAGTTCTCACCGGTGGGACCGGAGAGACGGGTGGCCTTCTCGTACATCTTGCGGAACTGACGCTCGAGCACGCCGTAGATGTACTTCGCCTTCTGCTTCTCCTGCAGCTGGGTGAGGTACTCGCTACCTGCGCCACGACGGCGGGTGCGACCGTGCGTTCCCGGGGGGAACGGGCGACGCTCGAGGGCCTTCGAGCCCTTGGCGTTTTCGAACACGTTCACGCCGAGACGGCGCGAGATACGAACTTTCGGACCGGTATAACGAGCCATGGTTACGGCCTCTTCCGCTTCGGCTGGAGGCAACCGTTGTGCGGCACAGGAGACACGTCCTTGATGCCCGACACCTCGATGCCCAGGTTTTGAATCGAACGAAGCGCGGTGTCGCGGCCAGAGCCTGGACCCTTCACGTGCACTTCGGCACGCTTCAGTCCCTGGTCCATCGCGGCGCGGCCAGCCTTCTCGGCAGCCATCTGCGCGGCGAACGGAGTCGACTTACGCGAGCCAGAGAAGCCCACGCCACCGGAGGATGCCCACGAAATGACGTTGCCCTCGGTGTCGGTGATCGAAACGATCGTGTTGTTGAACGAGCTCTTGATGTGCACGATGCCCGACGCCACGTTGCGGCGGTCGCGCTTGCGCTTGCGGGGTGCTGGTGCCTTAGCCATTGCTTACTTCCTCACTGCCATCTTCTTGTTGGCCACGGTCTTCTTCGGTCCCTTGCGGGTACGCGCGTTGGTGTGGGTGCGCTGACCACGAACGGGCAGACCCTTGCGGTGACGCACGCCCTGGTAGGAGCCGATCTCGATCTTGCGCTTGATGTCGGTCTGTACGTCGCGACGCAGGTCACCTTCGACGGTGAGGTTGTTCTCGATGTACAAACGGATCTTGTTGACCTCGGAATCAGTGAGGTCACGCACGCGGGTGCTCGGGTTGAGGTCGAGCTCGGCGCACATCTTCTGTGACGTGCTGCGACCGATGCCGAAGATGTAGGTAAGAGCGATCTCCAGACGCTTCTCGCGCGGGATGTCGACTCCGGAAATACGTGCCATGTGTTGTCCTTCTCAGCCCTGGCGCTGCTTGTGGCGCGGGTTTTCGCAAATCACCATCACGCGACCATGGCGACGAATGACCTTGCACTTCTCGCAGATCTTCTTGACGCTCGGTTTTACTTTCACTGTTGCCTCGTGATTCCTATTTGCTCGTACTACTTGCTCGTCTATTACTTGTGTCGGTAGGTGATGCGGCCTCTGGTCAGGTCATACGGTGTGAGTTCCACCTGGACCTTGTCCCCCGGCAGGATGCGGATGTAATTCATTCGCATCTTTCCCGAGATGTGAGCCAGAACCGTGTGGCCGTTGTCGAGTTCGACCCGAAACATTGCGTTGGGCAACGATTCGGTGATTGTGCCCTCCAGCACAATCGCATCTTCCTTGTTTTTCGGCAGAACACTCTCCTCGACACGCGATCTGGTTGGTGCTTTTTGAGTGGTCAACCCTCCCAAAAGGCGAAGGGTGACTCTATCGGCGGGACTATCTACCCGAAAACCCCGAATTCACGCCTTCGTGACGTCCTGCACGGCCGCCAAGAGCCGCGCGAATACCTCATCGGGCGTACCCACCCCGCTCACGACGGCCAACAGGGACTTGGCCCGGTAGTAGTCGATCAAGGGGGAGGTCTGCTGGTCGTAGAGGTCGAGACGCTTGTTGATTGCCCCGGGGGTGTCGTCCGCCCGCTGGATCACCGCTCCCCCACACTTCTCACAGCTCCACGGGTTCGGTTCGTTGCCGGTGGCGACATAGTTGGCCTCGCACTGCTCGCACGTGCGACGGGCAGAGAGCCTGTCCACCACCAAGTCGCGACCGACCTCGAGGTCGATCACCACGTTCACCGGGCGAGCCCGGCTGATGTCGTCGAACGACTGCGCCTGCGCGACGGTGCGCGGAAAGCCGTCCAACACGTAACCCGCCGTGCGCGCGTCGGGTTCGCCGAGGCGGCCCTGCACGAGGCTGATCATCAACTCGTCGTCCACCAATTGTCCGGCGTCGAGCACCTGCTTCACTGCCCTACCCAACACGGAGTCCTGACGGACTGCTGCGCGCAACATTTCGCCCGTGGAGATGTGGGGTATGCCGAAGTGCTCGGCCAAACGCCGACACTGCGTGCCCTTTCCCGCCCCTTGGCGACCGAGCATGATGACGCGAATTCCCGTAGGCATGTGCTGTCCGTTCGTTTCGTACCCTACGAGGTACGGACTACTTGAGGAACCCCTCGTAGTTTCGCTGCATCAACTGGCTGTCGATTTGGCGCATCAACTCGAGGGCCACACCGACCGCGATCAACACGGTGGTGCCGGCAAAGGGGAAGGTCTGTACGTCGCCCACCCACAACACGATGTACGGCGTGATCGCGATGAACGCGACGAACATGGCGCCGGGAAGCGTGATGCGGTTGACCGTCTTGCCGAGGAACGACTCGGTCTGCGGACCGGGGCGAATACCAGGAACGAAACCGCCCTGCTTACGCAATTGGTCGGCCTGACGAATCGGATCGAACGCGATCGAGTTGTAGAAGTACGCGAACGCGATGATCATCAAGAAGAACACCGAGATGTACAGCAGGTTCTGGCTGTTGACGAGGTAGTCGTTGACGAACCCGGCGATCGAACCGCGCCACCCTTCGGCGGAGCCGAGCATGTTGGTGAACAACACCGGCAACAACAACACCGAGCTGGCGAAGATGATCGGCACCACACCCGACTGGTTCACCTTCAGCGGAATGTAGGTGTTCTGGCCGCCGTACATCTTGCGACCAACGAGACGCTTGGCGAACTGCACGGGAATGCGACGCTGGCCGAGGTCCACACGCACGACCGCCACGAGAATCGCCAACGTCACGGCGATCAGGACGACGAACACCACGCCCTTGCGGGTCTCGAGCAACGAGTAGTACGAGTACGGCAGGTCGGCCACGACGGAGGCGAAGATCAGCATGGACATGCCGTTGCCGATTCCGCGCTGGCTGATCAACTCACCGATCCACATCAGGAATGCGGTGCCGGCAACGAGTGTGGGGATCACGAGCAAGGCACGTGGCATGAACGGATCGAGCAGCACGATGTCGGGAACGTTGGCCACCGCACCGAAGAATGCCGAGCCATTGCCCTGTCCGAAGATGAACGTCAGACCCGCGGCCTGCAAAAGCGCGATTCCGATGGCCACGTAACGCGTCCACTGGGTGATCTTGCGCTGACCGACTGCGCCCTCTTGCTGCCACTGCTCCAACTTCGGGATCACCACACCGAGCACCTGCATGATGATGCTCGCGGTGATGTACGGCATGATGCCGAGGGCGAAGATCGAGAAGCTACCGAACGCTCCACCCGAGAACAGGTTGAGGAATCCGAGCGCACCTTGTGAACGCGAAGCCTCACGCAGCTGCTCGACTGCCTGACCATCGATGCCAGGAACGCGCAACGACACACCGAAGCGGTACACCATCAACATCGCCAACGTGAACAGGATCTTGTTGCGCAGATCGTCCACTCGGAAGACGTTCTTGATGGTGCTCAGCATGGCCACGGCCTCCGTGCGGATTAGCGGTTGGTGAACTGGTTACCACGGGCCGCAGGACGCGGACCCTTGTGCGGCAACGGCAGGATGACGACGCTGCCACCAGCCTTGGTGATCGCCTGCTCGGCCGACTTGGACACGGCGTGAGCCGAGACCTTGACGGCCTTCGTGATCTTGCCGCGGCCGAGCACCTTGATCAAGGTGCCCTTGTGTGCCACGCCACTCTTCACGAGCGAAGCGGGGTCCACCTCGGCGAGGTTGAGCGCATCGATCGAGTCGAGATTGACGGCGTAGTACTCCACGCGGAACGGGTTGTTGAAGCCCTTCAACTTCGGCACGCGCTGCTTCAGTGGCATCTGACCACCTTCGAAACCACGTGCGACCGTGTTGCGGGCGTACTGACCCTTGGTACCGCGGCCTGCGGTCTTGCCGCCCTTACCGCCAATACCGCGACCGACGCGCTTCGGCTTCTTCTTCGCGCCGGCTGACTGCCTGAGTTCGTCTACGCGCATGTCTACTTACCTTCCGTTACTTCGATCAGGTGGGGAACTCGTGCGATCATCCCGCGAATCTCGGGGCGATCGGGCAACGTGTTCGTTTGTCCGATGCCACGCAGACCGAGTGCCCGCAGCGTGGCGCGGTTCTTCGGCTTGTTGCCGATCTCCGAACGCACTTGCGTGACGGTGAGGGTGGCGCCGGTGAGCTTGGGCTTCACGCGGGGTACGCGCTTCGTCGAGGTATTGCCCGACGATGCCTTCTTCTCGGCCGCGGCGAGACGAGCAGCTGCTGCGCGCTTCTTGCCCTGCGGCTTGCGGTCCTTGGTCGTACGACCGGGCTTCTTGAACGCAACCATCAGTGCGCTCCCGACTTCTTGCGATCGTTGTACGCCTTGAGCAGACCCTTCGGCACGAAGCTCTCGGCCGGGATGCCACGACGCTTGGCGACTTCATCGGGACGCTGCAACGACTTCAAACCGTTGATCGTGGCGCGAGCAACGTTGATCGCGTTCGGCGAACCAAGCGACTTGGCGAGCACGTCGTGTACGCCAGCCTCTTCCAAGATGATGCGAGCGGCACCACCGGCGATGACTCCGGTACCGGGAGCAGCGGGCTTCAACAGCACGCGACCGGCACCGTTGATGCCGAGCACCTGGTGCGTGATCGTCGAACCGGCGAGCGGCACGTTGAACACGTTGCGCTTCGCTTCTTCGGTGCCCTTCTGAATGGCCAACGGAACTTCCTTGGCCTTGCCGTATCCGAGGCCGACGCGACCGGCGCCGTCACCCACCACGACGAGCGCGGTGAACGAAAAGCGACGACCACCCTTGACCACCTTCGCGACGCGGTTGATGTGCACCACGCGCGACTCGCGGAGTTGACCGGGCTCGGTGACCCGTTGTGCTTGCGATGTGTCAGTCATTAGAACTCCAAACCTGCCTCTCGGGCGGCATCTGCCGCCGCTGCCACTCGACCGTGATAGAGGAATCCACCGCGGTCATACACCACCTTCGTCACACCGGCCTTCTTCGCCCGCTCGGCGACGAGTGCACCGACGCGCTTGGCGGCTTCCACCGTCGAACCCGAACCGGCCTTGCGCAGGTCCGGCTCGACCGTCGAGGCCGACGCGAGCGTGTGGCCCGCGAGGTCGTCGATCACCTGGATGGTGATGTGCTTGTTGCTGCGGAACACGGCCAAACGGGGGCGCTCGGCAGTGCCCGTGATCTTCTTGCGCACGCGACGGTGCCGACGGAGTCGGCCCGAGTGGCGCTGGCTTGCTGCGGTAGTCATCTCTTCGTCTCCCGTTTACTTCTTGCCGGTCTTGCCCGCTTTACGCAGGACTCGCTCGTCGACGTAACGCACACCCTTGCCCTTGTACGGCTCAGGCTTGCGGATCTCACGGATGTTGGCGGCAACCTGGCCGACCACTTCCTTGTCGGCTCCCTTGACGATCACCTTGGTCTGTGCAGGCACTTCGAAGGTGACGCCAGCGGGTGCTTCGAACACCACCGGGTGCGAGAAACCGAGAGCCAACTTCAACTTGTTCGGGCCTTGTGCTTCCGCGCGGTAACCGACGCCGATGATGTCGAGCTCCTTCACGAAGCCCTCCGTCACACCGATCATCATGTTGTTCATCAACGTGCGCACGAGACCGTGACGCGCACGCGCATCACGTTCGTCGTTGGCGCGAGTGACCACGAGGGTGTCGCCCTCACGAGCCACCAACACGCCGTCCGGCAAGTCGCGGCTGAGTGAACCCTTGGGGCCCTTCACCGACACCGTGCGACCGGCGATGGTGACGTCGACGCCCGAAGGCACCTGGACCGGGGCATTTCCGATACGAGACATCAGTTGTTCTCCTCTGCTACCAAACGAAGCACATGACTTCGCCACCGACGTTGCGCTGACGCGCTTCGCGGTCGGTCATGAGCCCTTGGCTGGTGGACAGGACGGCGACGCCGAGACCGCCGAGTACGCGGGGCACTTCGGTGGCGGCGCGGTACACCCGCAAACCTGGGGTGGACACTCGCTTGATTCCCGAGATCGTGCGCTGACGATCGTCGGAGTACTTGAGGCCGATCTTCAGCTGCTTGGCCGGACCGGAGTTGTCGACCACTTGGAAGTCGGAGATGTAACCCTCGCGCTTGAGGATCTCTGCGAGAGCGACCTTCTGCTTCGACGACGGCATGGTGACGTCGTCCTTCATCGCCGCATTCGCATTGCGAATGCGGGTGAGCATGTCGGAGATGGGATCAGTCATCATGAGCGATCACCAACTCGCCTTGGTCAAACCGGGGATCTCGCCCGCATGCGCCATCTTGCGCAGGCACAGGCGGCACAGGCCGAACTTGCGGTACACCGCACGCGCGCGGCCGCACTTCTGGCAACGCGTGTAGGCGCGCACCTTGAACTTCGGCGTGCCGTTGGCCTTGTTGACGAGTGATTTCTTTGCCATTTGGGTGTGCCCTCTCGTTACTTCTTGCCGGCTCGGCCCTTGGCCTTGCCGCGCGACTTCTTGACGGAGGCAGGTGCCTCGCCCTTACGGAATGGGAAACCGAACGCATCGAGCAGCGCTTTGCCGTCGAGGTCGGAGGTTGCGGTGGTGACGATGGTGATGTCCATACCGCGAGTGGTGTCGACCTTGTCGTAATCGATCTCGAGGAACACCAACTGCTCGGTCAAACCGAAGGTGTAGTTGCCGTTGCCGTCCCACGACTTGCCCGGGAGGCCGCGGAAGTCGCGGATACGCGGGATCGCCACGGTGATCAGACGGTCGAGGAACTCCCACATGCGGTCGCCGCGCAGCGTGACCTTGGCGCCGATCGCCTGGTTTTCACGCAGCTTGAACGCCGCAATCGAGGTGCGCGACTTGGTGACGATCGGCTTCTGACCAGAGATCGCCGTGAGGTCGGCCACGGCGCCGTCGATCAACGACGACTGCTGAGTGGCGCGACCAACGCCCATGTTGATCACGATCTTCTCGAGGGTCGGCACCTGCATGACGTTCTTCACTCCGAGCTGCTTGATCAGCTCGGCACGAACGACGTCGTGATAGTGCGCCTTGAGTCGAGGTACGTAGGTGGTGGTGCTCATCAGATCTCATCTCCGGTGCGCTTGGCGACACGCACCTTGGTGCCATCGCTCTTGACCTTGTAACCAACGCGGGTGGGCTTGCCCTTGTGCACGAGCATCACGTTCGATGCGTCGATCGGCATGTCCTTGTCCACGATTCCGCCCTGGTTGGCAGTGGTGCCACGGGAGGCGAGGTGACGCTTGGCGGTGTTCACACCAGCCACGATCACCTTGTTCGCCTTCGGCTGCACGGAGATGATCTCTCCCTGCTTGCCCTTGTCCTTGCCCGCGATCACGATCACGGTGTCGCCCTTCTTCAACTTCATGACTACAACACCTCCGGGGCCAGCGAAATGATTCGCATGAACTTCTTGTCGCGCAGCTCGCGACCGACAGGTCCGAAGATGCGGGTGCCGCGCGGGGTGAGGTCTTCCTTGATCAACACGGCGGCGTTCTCGTCGAAGCGGATGTAGCTGCCGTCGGGACGACGCTTCTCCTTCTTCGTACGCACCACCACGCAACGGACGACTTCGCCCTTCTTCACACCGGCGCCGGGGATGGCGTCCTTGACGGTGCCAATGAACACGTCGCCGATCGAGGCGTAACGGCGGCGGGTACCACCGAGAACCTTGATCACGAGCACCTCACGGGCGCCCGAGTTGTCGGCTACGCGGAGACGAGATTCCTGCTGAATCACTTCGCACGCTCCAATACTTCGATCAGGCGCCAACGCTTCTGCTTCGAAAGCGGGCGGGTTTCCATGACGCGCACGCGGTCGCCCACCTGCGCGTCGTTGGCCTCATCGTGCGCGTACAGCTTCTTGGTGCGCTGCACGAACTTGGCGTACTTGGGATGACGAACGCGCTCGACGATCGAGATCACGATCGTCTTGTCCATCTTGTTCGACACCACGACGCCCTCGCGGACCTTGCGTGCCTGACGAACTTCGGTGTTGATTGCTTCGGTCATCTGTTTCTCACTTCGCTTCTGCCGCAGCGATTTCGCGCTGACGGATCAGGGTGTTGATACGGGCGATCTGGCGACGCACCTTGCCCAACTCCGACGAGGAGTCGAGCTGACCAGTGGCATGGCGGAAGCGCAGGTTGAGCGCCTCCTGCTTGGTCACGCGCAGCTCTTCCACGAGGGAAGCCAGATCGAGTTCCTTCAGTTCCTTCAATTCGCGGGCCATCTCAGATCATCTCCTCACGGCTGATCACACGTGCCTTGATCGGCAGTTTCTGCACTGCGCGACTCAGGGCCTGGTGGGCAACTGCCGACTCGGGGTAGGACAACTCGAACAGGATGCGACCGGGCTTGACCACGGCCACCCACAACTCGGGGTTTCCCTTGCCCGAACCCATGCGGGTTTCGGCTGGCTTCTTCGTCACCGACTTGTCGGGGAACACGTTGATCCAGACCTTGCCACCACGCTTGATGTGACGGGTCATGGCGATACGTGCAGCCTCGATCTGACGAGCGGTGATCCAACCCGGCTCGAGAGCCTGGATGCCGTACTCGCCGAACGCCAACTCGGTGGCACCCTTGGAGACTCCTCCGGTGCGGCCGCGATGGTGCTTGCGGTGCTTGACCTTCTTCGGCGACAACATGTCAGCCCTCCCGTCCGAACTTCGGCGTCTCGTGGGAATCCACGATCCTGCGCTGGATGTCCTCTTCCTCGGCGAGCAAGCGCTCGAACTCGGGGTCGGCTTCCTTCACGAGCGGTGTCACTTCGACTTCGTCGGTGTCTGCGGTGCGCGGGCCAGCAGAGGTGACCACGCGCATCGTCGGCTCGATCGAGCCCGAGGTTTGACCCACGGCCATCGCCGCCTCGCGTGCAATGCGCTCATCCGAGACGCTCTTGTACGGCAGGATCTCACCCTTGTACAGCCACACCTTCACGCCGATACGACCGGCCGAGGTGGATGCTTCACGGAAGCCGTAGTCGATGTCGGCACGCAGCGTGTGCAGCGGCACGCGACCTTCGCGGTACCACTCGGTGCGGCACATTTCTGCGCCACCGAGACGACCGGAGCACTGGATACGAATGCCCTCGGCACCGTACTTCTGCGCGTTCTGCACCGCGCGCTTCATGGCACGACGGAAGGCGATGCGGTTGACCAACTGGTCGGCCACACCCTGCGCAACGAGTGCTGCGTCGAGTTCGGCCTGCTTGATCTCGGTGATGTTCAACTGCACCTTGTTGTTGCCGGTCATCTTGGTGAGTCCGGCACGCAACTCGTCAGCCTTCTGACCCTTGCGACCGATCACGATGCCCGGACGTGCGGTGTGCACGTCGATGCGCAGCTTGTCGCGGGTGCGCTCGATCTCGATGCGGCTGACGGCGGCGTCGGCCAGCTGAGTGTTCAAGTACTCGCGGATCTTCCAGTCCTCGGTGAGGTACTGGCGATATTCCTTGGTCGAGAACCAACGACTCTTCCAGTCGGTCGTGACTCCCAGGCGGAAGCCGTACGGATTGATCTTCTGGCCCATCAGTTCTCCTCGCCGGACTCTGTCTTGGCGTCTTCGGTGGTCGTGTTGTCGGTCGACTCGCTCTGCTCGGCTGCCGGCTTCTGCGCGGACTTGGCCCGAGCGCGGCTGGCGGCGACGCGTGCGGCGCGACCCGACGTCTTGGCTTGACCCTTGGCACTCTGCTTCGCCTCGCGGACGGCCAGCTGTGCATCGGTCATCGTCTCGACGACGATCGTGATGTGGCACGTGCGCTTGAAGATGCCGCCAGCGCGACCCTTGGCGCGCGGACGGAAACGCTTCAGCGTCGGGCCTTCGTCGGCGAAGCACGCCTTCACGTACAGATCGTCGGCGTCCTTCGAATCGTTGTTCACGGCGTTCGCCACTGCCGACGCGAGCAACTTGCGTACGTCGTGGGCGGCGTCACGCTGCATGAGAGCGAGCATGTTGTCGGCCGACTTCACGTCGAGGCCGCGCACGTGGTTCAACACCATGCGCACCTTGCTCGCCGACATCCGCACGTTCATCGCCTTGGCGCGGGTGCCGCTCGACACTCCCGCCTTGCGCGTGGCTTCGTTCAACTTTGGGCCGGTCATGGCTTACTTCTTCCCTGCCGCTGCAGGCGCGGCCTTCTCTTGTGACGCGTGGAACTTGAAGGTGCGCGTCGGCGAGAACTCGCCGAGCTTGTGACCCACCATCGACTCGCTCACGTACACCGGTACGTGCTTGCGACCGTCGTGCACGGCGAACGTGTGGCCCACCATGTCCGGGATGATCGTGCTGCGGCGCGACCAAGTCTTGATCACTTTGCGATCGCCACTTTCGTTCATGGCGTCGAGCTTCTTCAACAGGTGCTCGTCTACGAAAGCACCCTTCTTCAAACTGCGAGACATGTGTTAACCCCGTGCCTTTCCTGAACGACGACGACGAACGATGAGCGACTGCGACGCCTTGTTCTTGTTGCGCGTGCGACGCTCGGGCTTGCCCCATGGCGACACCGGCGGACGACCACCGGAGGTCTTGCCCTCGCCACCACCCATCGGGTGATCGACGGGGTTCATGGCCACACCACGAGACTGCGGACGCACACCCTTCCAACGGTTGCGACCGGCCTTGCCGATCTTGATCAACTCGTGCTCGGCGTTGCCGACTTCGCCCACCGTGGCACGGCAGTCGATCGGCACGCGACGCATTTCCGAGCTCGGCATACGCAACGTGGCGTACGCGCCTTCCTTGGCGACGAGCTGCACGGCCATGCCTGCGGAACGAGCGACCTTGCCACCCTGACCCGGGCGCAATTCGATGTTGTGCACCATGGTGCCCACCGGCATGTAACGCAGCGGCATTGCATTGCCCACCTTGATGTCGGCCTTCGGACCGCTCTGCACGCGCATGCCCACCTCGAGACCCTTCGGGGCGAGGATGTAGGACTTGGTGCCATCGGCGTAGTGCAACAACGCGATGCGGCACGTGCGGTTCGGGTCGTACTCGATCGCTGCGACCTTCGCATCGAAGCGGTCGTAGTTGCGCTTGAAGTCGACCACGCGGTACTGCTGCTTGTGGCCACCACCCTGGTGACGCGAGGTGATGCGACCGTGCGCGTTGCGTCCACCCTTGCTCGTCTTCTTGCGGACGAGGGTCTTCTCCGGCTTCGACTTGGTGATGTCGGCGAAATCCGACGTCGTCTGGAAGCGGCGTCCCGCGCTCGTTGGTCTGCGTTTACGAATTGCCATTGCCCATTCCTCAGTTCTCGAACAGCGGGATTTCGTTGCCCGCTTCCAGGGTGACGATTGCGCGCTTGGAGTCGGCACGACGACCGAAGCGGTTGGTACCGCGCGTCTGACGCACCTTGCCACGGCGGTTCAGCGTGTTCACGCTGCGCACCTTGACGTTCCAAATCGACTCGACGGCGTCGCTGATTTCCGGCTTGCTCGCCAGCGGATCCACTTCGAAGGTGTACGTGCCCTTGTCCATCAGCGCGTAGGTCTTCTCCGAGATGATCGGGCGAAGGATGATGTCGCGAGGATCTTTCACTTCGAGGCCTCCAAGGTCTTCGTCTTCGGCAAGCTGGCCTGGGTGAACACCAGCCAGTCGTTGCACAACACGTCGTAGGCGTTCAGTTCGTTCGTCTGCACCACCTGCACGTTGCTGATGTTGCGGAACGACTTGGTCGCCATCTCATCGGTGCGCTCCACGACCACCATCACCTTGCCGTCGACGCCGAGCGAGTCGAGCAACGCAGACGCGAGCTTGGTGCTCGGCTTGTCGAAACCGAAGGCGTCCACGACGACCACACGGTTGTCGAGTGCACGGTCGGACAGAGCCGAGCGGAGGGCGAGCGCGATCATCTTCTTCGGGGTCTTCTGCGAGTACTTGCGCGGCTTCGGACCGAGAGCCACGGCACCACCACTGAAGTGCGGTGCGCGGATCGAACCCTGACGGGCGTTACCGGTGCCCTTCTGGCCGAACGGCTTCTTGCCACCACCGCGTACTTCCGAGCGAGTCTTCGTGCTCTGCGTACCGGCGCGACGGTGGGCCAACTGCGCGGTGACGACTTGGTGCATCACCGACACGTTCGGCTCGATGCCGAAGTACTCCTGCGGAAGACTGACGCTGCCGGTCTTCGGCGCGGTCTTCTTTTCAGCCTTCTCCGATGAGGTGTCTGCGCTCTTCTTCGCCGCAGCCTTCTTGGCGGGCGCCTTCTTCGCGGCGACCTTCTTCGCTGCCTTCTTTGCTGTCGCCATGGCTTACTTCTTTCCCTTCACGGCGTTACGCACGATCACGACACCACCGTTCGGTCCGGGCACGGAGCCCTTCACGAGCAGGAGGCCGCGCTCGGCGTCCGCTTGCACGACTTCGAGGTTCAACGTGGTCGTCTGCTGGTGACCGAGGTGACCGGCCATGCGCAGACCCTTGAACACGCGACCGGGGAACGAGCACGAACCAATCGAGCCCGGCGCACGGTGGTGCTTGTGGTTACCGTGGCTCGCGCCCTGGCCACCGAAGTTGTGACGCTTCATGCCACCGGCAAAACCCTTACCGCGACTGACGGCGGTGACGTCCACCAACTCGCCCGGGGCGAGCGTGTCGACGGCGATCTCTTGACCGACCTCGAAACCATCCACCGAGTCGAGACGCAGCTCGACGAGCTTGCGACCACTCTGCACGTTGGCCTTCGCGAAGTGTCCCGCTTGGGCCTTGGTCAACTTCTTGGCGTCCTTCTGGCCGTAGGTGACTTGCAGCGCGCTGTATCCATCGCGCTCGCCTGTCTTCACCTGGACGACTCGGGCTGGCTCGACACGCAACACGGTCACGGGGATCACGCGCTGGTCATCACTCCACACCTGTGTCATGCCGACCTTCTCGCCGACGATTGCTTTTTGTGCCATAACGGCGACCCTTTTCTTCAATCTCGAGTGTTCGTTGCAACCGACGTTTCACCGATGCCATTCACGCAAATGCTCCGCTCGGCATGGCCGGCGGAGCACCGTAAATGGTGGTGCTGCGCAGTTCCCTTTCGGGCTTGCGCAGACGTCGGTTGTGACGTCTTGCCCGCAGCCAAACCCTGATGGGGGCTCAAATGCGGACTGCTGACTCTATCTGCGACCCGTCCACCTCCCACCTGGGAGGACCGTCGGAATCTCCTAGTCGGCGCGGGCTTCCAGAGTGGCCGTCACGGTGACCCGCTCCCCGTCTCGGGAAAGCTGGATTTCCACCACTTGGCCGGGTTCGCAGTCTCGAATGGCCGCCACCAGCCCGGCCTGGCCGTCGATCGGCTCCCCATCCACGCTCAACACCACGTCGCCCTCACGGATTTCAGCCCGTGAAGCGGGCGAATTGGGCTGCACGCTCGTGATGACCGCTCCCTGGCCGCCGTCTTCCCGGCGATCCACGCTGACTCCGAGGTAGCCCTCGACTCGCTGGCCGTTACCGGCCTGGCTCCGCAACTGGTCCACCACCCGCAGGATCTCCTCCACCGAAATGGCGAAGCCCACGTTGTTGGCCGCCGAGCTTGCGTCGCCCCGCGCGACGGCGGTGTTGATACCCACCACCTCAGCGCGCATGTTGACGAGCGGGCCACCCGAGTTGCCCGACGAGATCGCGGCGTCGGTTTGGATGAGGCGATTGAGCGCGCCCGAGTCGGTGACGATGGTGCGGCTCAGCGCAGAAACGATTCCCGTGGTGACCGTCGGGCCACCATCGAGGTCGAGTGCGTAACCGATGGCTACTACTTCATCTCCGATTCGCACCGTGTCGGGTTGGGCGAATGTGGCCGGCTTCAAACCCGTTGCAGCAATCCGCAACAGTGCCAAGTCGTTGCCGGCATCTGCAGCCACGACACGCGCTACACGCGGTTCGGTTTCGCCGGCGAAGCGCACCCGCACTTCCTCGGCTCCTTCCACCACGTGTGCGTTGGTGAGGATCTCGCCACTCGCCGACAACACCACACCGGAGCCGACGGACTCGCCTGGTCCGAAGCCTTCGTCCACCACGGCGGAAATCGTCACGACGCTGTCGGCCATCGCATTGGCTACTTGTGCCACCGGCGAATCACCGACACTTGGATCGTTCGGATCGACCGCACTGGTGACGACGGGAGAAATGGTCGTGCCGTCGATCACCGAATCGCCGTTGGTCCACCCCGCTTCATCGGCGAGGATCGCGCCGCCGACACCTGCGGAGAGTCCGACGAGCAGAGCGAGCAACGTGACGCCTGCTCGGCCGAGCGGTTTGTCGTTGGGTTGTTGCTCCATTTGCGGAGGCGGGAACGAACGCGGAGATTCCGGCTGCGGAGAGTTGGCCTGTGGCGAGGGCTGAGAAGGTTCGACGGACGGAAACGGGTTCTGTGGTGCGGGGGGTTGCGACCAGTCAGTCATGAGGATTTTTCTACCAGCCAGCGAGTAAGTTCGCCCAAGTGAGAGGGGTAACGGTCCGCAACGCCGTAGTTGCCGATGCGGAAGCCATCCGTACCATCTACAACCACGAGGTAGAGCAAGAAACGTCGACCTTCGACCTGGTCCCCCGCAGCCTGCAAGCCCAACGCGATTGGATTGAGGCCCGCAGCGGAGCCTTCTCGGCCCTCGTCGCCGTGGACGAGTCGGGCGAGGTGGTCGGCTTCGGTGCGTTGTCGGAATATCGGGATCGCGCCGCTTACAGCACCACCGTCGAGAACTCGGTGTACGTCCGTCGTGACATGTCGCGCCGTGGTATCGGCAAGGCACTGCTCACCGCGCTCCTCGATCAGGCGGCGGCCTCAGGGTTCCATTCGGTGATCGCCCGAATCGAAGCATCGGGCACGGCGTCTCGCGCATTGCACGAGGCGTGCGGCTACAAGTTGGTGGGAATCGAACGAGAAGTCGGCAGAAAGTTCGGACGCTGGATGAGCGTCGCTCTCATGCAGTGCTTACTGCACGAACGGGAATCGAATTAGCCGAGCTTGATTTCGATGTCGACGCCAGCCGGCAACTCGATGCGCTGAAGGCTGTCGATCGTCTTCGCATTCGGATCGACGATGTCGATCAAACGCTTGTGGATTCGCATCTCGAAGTGCTCACGCGAGTCCTTGTCCACGTGTGGCCCACGGATCACCGTGTACCGGTGATTGTCCGTGGGCAACGGGATCGGGCCCCGCACCGTCGCGTTGGTGCGCGCCACCGTCTCGACGATCTTCTTCGAAGACTCGTCGATGATCTGGTGGTCGAACGCCTTCAGACGGATGCGGATGCTCGAAGACATGTGAGTTACTTGAGGATCTTCGTTACGCGACCGGCACCCACGGTGCGGCCACCTTCGCGGATGGCGAAACGGAGACCTTCGTCCATGGCGATCGGCTTGCCGAGCTCCACGGTCATGGTCACGTTGTCACCAGGCATCACCATCTCGGTGCCCTTCGGCAGCTCGACGGTTCCGGTCACGTCGGTGGTGCGGAAGAAGAACTGCGGACGGTAGTTGTTGAAGAACGGCTTGTGACGGCCACCCTCTTCCTTGGTCAAGACGTACACCTGACCTTCGAAGTTGGTGTGCGGAGTGATCGAGCCGGGGGCGCAGAGCACCTGACCACGCTCGACTTCTTCCTTCTTCGTACCGCGCAACAGGGCGCCGATGTTGTCGCCGGCCTGACCCTCGTCGAGCAGCTTGCGGAACATTTCGACACCCGTGCAGGTGGTCTTCTGCGTGTCACGCAGACCGACGATCTCGATTTCGTCTCCGGTGTGGACACGACCCTGCTCCACCTTGCCGGTGACCACGGTGCCACGACCGGTGATCGTGAACACGTCTTCGATCGGCATGAGGAACGGCTTGTCGAGCTCACGCTTCGGCTCGGGGATCGACTCGTCGCAAGCGCGGATCAGATCCATGATCTTCTCCTGCCAAGCGGCGTCACCCTCGAGGGCCTTCAGCGCCGAGACGCGAACCACCGGGGCGGTGTCGCCGGGGAACTCGTACTGGTTGAGCAGGTCGCGAACTTCGACCTCCACCAACTCGAGGAGCTCCTCGTCTTCCACCATGTCGGACTTGTTGAGGGCCACGACGATGTAGGGCACGCCCACCTGACGGGCGAGCAACACGTGCTCGCGAGTCTGGGGCATCGGGCCGTCGGTGGCGGCGACCACGAGGATCGCGCCGTCTACCTGGGCGGCACCGGTGATCATGTTCTTGATGTAGTCAGCGTGACCTGGCATGTCGACGTGCGCGTAGTGGCGCTTCTCCGACTCGTACTCGATGTGCGCGATCGAGATCGTGATACCACGAGCCTTCTCTTCCGGCGCCTTGTCGATCTGATCGAAGGGAGTCGCCTCGGCAAGGCCCTTCGACGCCAGCGTCTTGGAGATGGCGGCCGTCAACGTGGTCTTGCCGTGGTCGATGTGACCCATGGTGCCGATGTTGACGTGCGGCTTGGTGCGCTCGAACTTTGCCTTTGACATTGCTGCTCCTTGCTTCTTTTACTTCTCGATGTTTATGTTGTGAAAACTCGTGCTATTCGCCGCGCACTCGCTTGATGATTTCTTGGGCGATTGCTTCGGGAACTTGCTGATAACTGTGGAACTGCATCGTGTACGTTGCACGTCCCTGGGTGCGCGAACGCAGGTCTGTACTGTAACCGAACATTTCTGAAAGCGGCACCTGCGCCCTGATGTTCTGGGCATTGCCATTGGCTTCCATGCCCTCGATGCGACCGCGGCGGCTGGACAAGTCGCCCATCACGTCACCCATGTAGTCCTCAGGGGTCACCACTTCCACGGCCATGATCGGCTCGAGGATGATCGGGCTGGCCATCTGCGCAGCCTTGCGGAACGCCATCTGGCCGGCGATCTTGAACGCCATTTCACTGGAGTCGACATCGTGGTACTGGCCGTCGACGAGGCTGACCTTGACGTCCACCGTGGGGTAACCCGCGAGCACGCCGTTGTCGAGCGCGGACTGGATGCCCTGGTTGGTCGGCTGGATGTATTCGCGAGGAATGCGTCCACCCGTGATCTCGTCTTCGAAGATGTAGCCGTTGCCCACGCCGCTCGGCTCGACGGTGATCTTGACGACGGCGAACTGACCCGAACCACCGGTCTGCTTGACGTGGCGGTACTCGACGGACTCGACCTTCTTCGTCACCGTCTCGCGGTACGCCACCTGCGGCTTACCGACGGTGGCATCGACGCCGAACTCGCGCTGCATGCGGTCGACGAGGATCTCCAAGTGCAACTCACCCATTCCCGAGATCACGGTCTGACCGGTCTCTTCGTCGGTGCGAATGCGGAAGGTCGGGTCTTCATCCGACAGTGACTTGAGGGCCTTGCCCAACTTGTCCTGGTCGTTCTTCGTCTTCGGCTCGATGGCGACGTGGATCACCGGCTCAGGGAATTCCATGCGCTCGAGCACGACCGGGTTGCTGCGGTCGCACAAGGTGTCACCCGTGGTTACTTCCTTGAAACCGAGACCAGCGACGATGTCTCCGGCGTACGCGGTTTCGATGTCTTCACGCTGGTTGGCGTGCATCAACAACAGACGACCGATGCGCTCGCGCTTCTCCTTCACGGAGTTGTACACCTCGTCACCCTTGGTGACGGTTCCGGAGTACACACGGAAGTACGTGAGCTTGCCGAACGGGTCGGCCACGATCTTGAACGCCAGTGCAGCGAACGGCGACTTGTCATCCGGCTCACGCGTGACGACGTCCTCAGTGTCGGGCTTGACACCCTCCGCCGGCGGAATGTCGAGCGGGCTCGGCAAGTAGTCCACCACTGCGTCCAACATCTGCTGCACGCCCTTGTTCTTGAAAGCAGAACCACAGAGCACGGGCACGAAAGCGAACGACAACGTTCCCTTACGGATGCCCTTGCGCAGATCGTCCTCGGAGAGGTCACCCGTCTCCAGGTACTTCTCCATCAACTCTTCGTCTTCACCAGCCACGAGCTCGAGCAACTCGGCGCGATACTGCTGCGCCTTGTCCTTGTACTCGGCGGGAATCTCGACGTCTGAGTACTTCGAGTCCTTCTCGTCGCCATCCCACACGACGGCCTTCATCTTGACGATGTCGATGAGACCCTTGTATTCGGCCTCGCCGCCGTAGGGCAGCATCACGACGGCCGGCACCGCCTGGAGGCGGTCCTTGATCATGTCGAGCGTGCGGTAGAAGTTGGCGCCGGTGCGGTCCATCTTGTTGATGAAGCACATGCGCGGAACGCGGTACTTGTTGGCCTGACGCCACACCGTCTCGGTCTGCGGCTCCACGCCGGCCACCGAGTCGAATACGGCGACTGCGCCGTCGAGCACGCGCAGCGAACGCTCCACTTCCACGGTGAAGTCCACGTGTCCGGGAGTGTCGATGATGTTGATGCGATGGTCACGCCAGAACGCGGTGGTGGCAGCCGAGGTGATGGTGATGCCGCGCTCCTGCTCTTGGGCCATGTGGTCCATCACGGCGCCACCTTCGTGCACCTCACCGATCTTGTAGGTCTTGCCGGTGTAGTAGAGGATGCGCTCGGTCGTCGTCGTCTTGCCGGCGTCGATGTGCGCCATGATGCCGATGTTGCGGTAACGCTCGAGGGGATATTCGCGGTTTGCCATGTGATCGTGTTCCTGGGGGTTCGGTGTGGACTACCAGCGGTAGTGAGCGAAGGCCTTGTTGGACTCCGCCATCTTCTGCATGTCGTCACGCTTCTTCATCGACGCGCCGAGACCGTTGGCCGCATCGAGCAACTCGGCGGCGAGGCAGTCGGCCATCGTCTTCTCACGACGATCGCGGGAGTTCTCCACGATCCAGCGAATGGCGAGCGTGGTGGCGCGACGCGGGCGCACTTCCACTGGCACCTGATAGGTGGCACCACCGACGCGGCGGCTGCGCACTTCGAGGGGCGGCTTCACGTTGTCGACTGCGCGCTTCACGGTGGAAAGCGGCTCGGAGCCCGTCTTCGTCTCGATCGACTTCATCGCGTCGTACACGATGGTTTCGGCGGTGCTCTTCTTGCCGTGCAACATCACCTTGTTGACGATCTGGCTGATGAGCAGCGAGCGGTACACCGGATCCGGTGCGAGTTCGCGACGAGCGGCGGGGCCTTTGCGTGACATGTGTTCCTACTTCTTCTTCGCGCCGTAACGACTACGAGCCTGCTTGCGATCCTTCACACCTGCCGCATCGAGCGCACCACGAATGATCTTGTAGCGCACGCCGGGAAGATCGCGAACGCGACCACCGCGGACGAGCACGATCGAGTGCTCCTGCAGGTTGTGTCCCTCACCCGGGATGTACGCAGTTACTTCGACACCGCTCGAAAGACGGACACGGGCCACCTTGCGCAGAGCCGAGTTCGGCTTCTTCGGAGTGGTGGTGAAAACGCGGGTGCACACGCCACGGCGCTGGGGAGAACCCTTGAGCGCCGGAGTCTTCGACTTGCTCGACTTGGTGCTTCGACCTTGTCGAACCAACTGCTGAATGGTGGGCACGCGTTTACCTTCGTTTAATAGTGGGTTGAGTAGTAACTGGTGTGACGAAACCGAGTGATTCGAGTACTCGAACCCCCCGACAACGGGATGGAAATCCTACGGTTGCAGGCTGCGAAACGGCAACCTGCAACCCAGTGTCTGCGCGGTCTGGAAGGCTCCAGACCCCGTTATTGAGCCAGTTCCGAACCCGAGTCGGTGTCGCCCGACACGTACGTGCCGTGGAGACCGGCAAGGAAGGCCGCGGGGTCTTCCTCGTCTTCGCTCGAGTAGTAGGCCATCGGCACGTAGTCCGGAGCGCTCACATCGAAGGCGTTGTAGCGATCCATGCCGCTGCCGGCGGGGATCAGCTTGCCGATGATGATGTTCTCCTTCAGACCGACGAGGTTGTCGGCCTTGCCGTCGATCGCTGCCTCGGTGAGCACGCGGGTGGTCTCCTGGAAGGAGGCCGCCGACAGCCACGAGTCGGTAGCGAGCGAAGCCTTGGTGATACCCATCAACTCGGGGCGACCTTCGGCAGGGCGCTTGCTCTGCTCGACCATCGTCCGGTTGGTGTCACGGAAGACCTTGGCATCGACACGCTCGCCAGGCAGGAACTGGGTATCCCCCGGCTCCTGCACGCCGACGCGGCGCGTCATCTGACGGACGATCAACTCGATGTGCTTGTCGTGGATCGACACGCCTTGATCGCGATACACGCGCTGCACCTCTTCCACGAGGTACACCTGCGTTTCACGCGGTCCCTTGATCTCCATCAATTCCTTCGGGTCGAGCGGGCCATCGGTGATGCGATCACCAGCGGTCACGCTGTCGCCATCGCGCACGATCGGACGGCTACCGGTTGGCAACACGATCTCGTGCTCCACGCCCTGGTCGTCGACGACCTTGACGGGAATGCCCTTGCCCTCGTCTTCGAGGATGCGCACGACACCCGTGGCGCGAGCGAGTCGGGCCGAGCCGCGCGGGTTGCGCGCCTCGAACAACTCCACCACGCGGGGAAGACCGCCGGCGATGTCCTTACCCGCCACACCACCGGTGTGGAAGGTACGCATCGTCAACTGGGTTCCCGGCTCACCGATCGACTGCGCGGCGATCACACCGACCGCCTCGCCGAGTTCGATCGACGCACCCGTTGCGAGTGAACGGCCGTAGCACAGCGCACAGACACCGACTTCGGCGTCGCACGTGAGCACCGAGCGCACGCGCACGCGGTTGACCTTGTCGTCGTCACGCAGCGTCGCCACTTCGGCGTCACCGAGGATGGTGTTCTTCGCCATGGTCGTGCCGTTCGACAACTCGATGTCGTTGAGCAACGCGCGGCCGAACAACTTGGTCTCGAGGTAGCTACGAGTGTTCGCGGTGTCGCGTTGCACGTTCTCCACCCAGATACCGAGCGAGGTGCCACAGTCGTCCTCGCGGACGATCAGTTCCTGTGCCACGTCGTGCAAACGACGGGTGAGGTAACCCGAGTCGGCGGTACGCAGCGCCGTGTCCACGAGACCCTTACGGGCACCCGGGGTGGCGATGAAGTACTCGAGCGTCTCGAGACCCTCACGGAAGTTGCTCTTGATCGGGCGCGGAATCATGTCACCGCGAGGGTTGGCCACGAGGCCGCGCATGCCGGCGATCTGACGCATCTGCGTCATGTTTCCGCGAGCGCCCGAACCGATCATCATGTCGACCGGGTTGAACTCGAGTGCCTTGAACTCGGCTTCCATCGCCTTCTGCACGTCAGAAGTGGCCTCCGTCCAGATGCGCACTTCCTGCTGACGGCGCTCGCCGTCGGTGATGATGCCGCGACGGAACTGGGTCTCCACCTTCTCGGCCTGCTTCTCGTAGTCCTCGAGAATCTGGCGCTTGTTGCGTGGCGTCTTCACGTCGTCCACGCTGACGGTGAGACCGGACTGCGTCGCGTAGCGGTAGCAGAGGTCCTTGATGTCGTCGAGTGCCTTGGCAATGTCGGCCTTGGCGAAGAAGTCGCTGAGACGCTCCACCAACACACCGAATTCACGCTTGCGCAGCGGCTCGGTGATGTGACCGAACTTGGTCACGTAACCGGCGGGCAGACGCTCCTCCACGAGCAAACGACCCGGGGTCGTATCCACGTAGTTCATGCGACCATCGGCACCGCGCTCCGCCAACTTGACCTTGGCATGCAGCGAGACGGAACCTTCGTCGAGAGCGTTGACCACTTCGTACACGTGACGGAACACGCGGCCTTCGCCGGGGCGACCATCCACCGCGTTGGTGAGATAGAAGCCACCGATGACGAGGTCCTGCTGCGGCGTCACGATCGGACGACCGGACGCCGGCGAAAGGATGTTGTTCGCCGACAACATCAACACGCGGGCCTCGGCCTGCGCCTCCACCGACAATGGCAGGTGCACGGCCATCTGGTCACCGTCGAAGTCCGCGTTGAACGCGGTGCACACGAGCGGGTGCAGCTGAATGGCCTTGCCCTCTACGAGGAGCGGTTCGAACGCCTGGATACCGAGGCGGTGCAGCGTTGGCGCGCGGTTGAGGAGCACTGGGTGTTCCTTGATCACGTCTTCGAGCACGTCCCACACCTGCGGACGACGACGCTCCACCATGCGCTTGGCGCTCTTGATGTTCTGCGCCAACTGCTGGTCGACGAGACGCTTCATCACGAACGGCTTGAACAGCTCGAGGGCCATCAGCTTCGGCAGACCACACTGCTGCAAGCGCAGCGTCGGGCCGGCGACGATCACCGAACGACCGGAGTAGTCGACGCGCTTACCGAGCAGGTTCTGACGGAAGCGACCCTGCTTGCCCTTCAACATGTCGGACAGCGACTTGAGCGGGCGGTTGCCCGGGCCGGTGACGGGGCGACCACGGCGACCGTTGTCGAACAACGCGTCGGCGGCCTCCTGCAACATGCGCTTCTCGTTGTTGACGATGATCTCGGGTGCGCCGAGGTCGAGCAAACGACGGAGACGGTTGTTGCGGTTGATCACGCGGCGGTACAGGTCGTTCAAGTCGGACGTCGCGAAACGGCCACCGTCGAGCTGCACCATCGGGCGCAGGTCCGGCGGGATCACGGGGATCACGTCGAGCACCATGGCCTTCGGGTTGTTCACCAGACGGCCGCTCTCATCGCGACGGTTGAACGACGCGATGATCTTCAGACGCTTGATCGCCTTCTGCTTGCGCTGCGTGCTGAGCGGCTTGCCGTTGATGCCGTTGGTGATCGCGTCACGCAACAGCGCCTCTTCGGCTTCGAAGTCGATCGTGTCGATCAGCGACTTGATCGCCTCGGCACCGGTGCCACCCACGAAGTAATCGCCGTAGCGATCCTTGATTTCGCGCCACAACTCTTCGTCTTCGACGATCATGCGCGAGTGCATCTTGTTGAAGGTGTCGAACGCGCGCTCGATCAGATCGATTTCCTTGGTGTAGCGATCGGTGATCAGCGTGAGGTCCTTGTCGATGAGCTTCTGGCGCGCGCGAATGTCGGCGTCCTTCGCTCCGGACTTCTCGAGCTCCTTCAGTTCCGCCTCGGCGTCCTTCTGGCGCTGCTTGATGTCCTTCTCGCGGTTCTTGTTCAGCTGCTCGCGATCCTCGAGCAATTCCTGCTCGAGCACGGTCATGTCGGCGTGACGCTTGTCGGCGTCCACGCTGGAGACCAACCAGGCGGCGAAGTAGATGACCTTCTCCAACTGCTTGGCCTTGATCTCGTCGCGCGGCTCGAGGCCACCGAGGAGATACGCGAGCCAGCTGCGGGTTCCACGTAGATACCAAATGTGCACCACGGGAGCGGCGAGCTCGATGTGGCCCATGCGCTCACGACGCACCTTGGAGCGGGTGACTTCCACACCGCACTTCTCACAGATGATGCCCTTGAA
>CAZWKD010000008.1:0-5194 GCA_964633985.1 uncultured Acidimicrobium sp.
CACACCCAGCACGAGCGAGTGTGGGAGTACATCAATCGCTTCGGCGAGATGGTGCCATACAACCATCGGGTGAAGGCCACTTCGCAAGGTCGCGTGTATTCGTTGCCGGTCAACTTGCTCACGATCAACCAGTTCTTCGGCACGACATTGTCACCCGATGAGGCCAAGCAGTTGATCGAAGACAAGAGCGACAAGTCGATCGGTGAACCGGTGACCTTCGAGGATCAGGCGCTCAAGTTCGTCGGTCGGGAGCTTTACGAGGCATTCTTTGCTGGCTACACCAAGAAGCAGTGGGGTCTCGATCCACAGGAACTGCCGGCGAGCATCCTCGCCCGGTTGCCGGTGCGCTTCACGTATGACGACTCATACTTCAACCACCCGTGGCAAGCGATTCCACGACATGGTTACACGCCGATCGTCGAGGCGATCCTCAATCACTCGTCCATCGAGGTGCGGCTGTCGACAAGTTTTGATCGTTCGATGGCTGAAGGCTTCGACCACGTCGTGTGGACGGGACCGATCGATGCGTGGTTCGGACACTCGCACGGTCGCCTCGGCTATCGCACACTCGACTTCGTGGAGGAGCGTCATGATGGTGACTTCCAAGGTTGTCCGGTGATGAACTACTGCGACGAGGACGTGCCGTACACGCGGATCACCGAGCACAAGCACTTCGCGCCGTGGGAGGACCATGCGCGAACGGTGACCTACCGTGAATACTCGCGACTCGCCGGCGAAGATGACGTTCCGTACTATCCGATTCGGCTGGTGCAAGAGAAAGAGCAGTTGCTCCAGTACGTGCAGTTGGCGGAGTCCGAGCGGGGCGTCACCTTCATGGGTCGACTCGGCACCTACCGTTATCTGGACATGGACGTGACGATCCACGAAGCGTTGGACACCGCAGATCGGATGGTTGCTGCATTGGCTGACGGTGGTGAGATGCCGACGTTCTCGGTGGATCCGCTGGGACGATGACCGATCATCTCCTGCAGCGTCTGACGCTGCCTACACCTGAGTTCGCTGAGCCACTCCTGTACCTCCGCAAGTCGGGAGACGTGCGCCTGGTGAACGGGGGGCTGGTGCTTGGCGATGGAGGCTCGGCTTCCTTCGACACCTCCTTCGGTGTGTTCCATGCTGGTCGTTGGCGTCGGCTCACCACCGTCGATTCGCTCGAGGTGCGGGTTCGTGCCTCGGGTATCGGGCGCGCCGAGGTGGTGGCGGTGAACGGTGCCACCGAGACGGTGGTGGCGAGCGCAGACTTACCCCGCGGCGAAGGGTGTCCCGAATTCGTGTCGATGGCACTGCCGGCGCTTGCGGCATCTCGCCACGGCGTGTATTTCGTGCGGGTAGTTGCTGCCGGCGGAGAAGTGTGCATGACGGGTGGGGAGTGGGTGACGAGTGACGCGCCGGCACGCGAGGTGCGGCTCTCGTTGTCGATCACCACGTTCAACCGTCAGCAGTACGTCAAGAAGACGGTCGGCAACGTGCTGCATCTGATCGAGAACATCGACTCATTGCGTGACTCAGTGCGAATCCTGGTGGTGGACAACGCGCGCAACGTGCAGTTCGATGCACCGGCGAATGCTCCGTTGCAGGTGGTCGAAAACGGCAACCTTGGTGGCGCGGGTGGTTTTGCTCGCGGCCTGATCGAGTTGCGCAAACAGGGTTGGGCCACTCACGTGTTGTTCATGGACGACGACATCGACCTCGAGCCCGAGGCACTGGTGCGCACGATGGCGTTGTTCCGCTACGCACGCGACCCGAAGTTGTGTGTACACGGTGCGATGCTCTCCGAAGAACGCCCGTGGCTGCAGTTCGAGGCGGGAAGTGAGTACAGCTTCCGCTCGATCTATCCGCTCCAGGCACTCGGCCGCGAAGACGACCTCCGCGAGCGACGATTCGCCGTCGCTGATCAGCCCGAGATTCCTTTCGACTACACCGCATGGTGGTTCACCGCGTTCCCCATCGACATCACGCAGGACAACCCGTTGCCCGTGTTCGTGCGTGGCGACGACGTGGCCTTTGGGTTGATGCACACGGGGAAGCACAGCGTCACGCTGAACGGAGTCATCGTGTGGCACGCCGACTTCGGGCTGAAGAACAACCCGTCGTCGCTGTACTACGAGGCTCGTAACCTCGCATTGATCGACACGCTCGTGTTCGATCAACATCGCTGGTGGAATCTGGCCTACCGCTTCGGGTCGTTCGGTTTCCGCAACCTCTTTTCGATGCGCTATGCATCCACCGAGTACATGCTGAAGGGCCTCTATGCCTTCCTGGCCGGTCCGGGCGAGTGGGCGAAGATCGACCACTCAGCGCTCCACGACGAGCTACGCACCTGTGCGGAGGAGAAGCCGGGTCCGCTGTCGCCCGAGTTGGCTGCCGTTGCACCCCGACGTCCGCGGCACAAGGTGCTCCGCGCCTTCGGGTTCCTCTTCGCGCTGTTGCTGATGGGTGGCGCTTTCGTGCCTCGTGGACTGCGCCGCAGGGGTCCCGGTGTCGCCCCGATCGATGCGCGCGCAGTTGGGGTGGCGACTCTCCGCAACGAGATCCTCTATCGGCACGATCGCATCGACGACGGCTATGTGGTGACGCGTGACAACACACGATTCTTCAGGTTGCTCGGCGAGGTGTTGGTGGCAGTCAAGGACATCGCCATCAACTATCGACGACTGAAGCGCGAATACCGCGCCGCCTACCAGTCGATGGTCTCGACAGAAGCGTGGGAACGACGCTTCAGCGATTCGCTGAAGCGTTGAGCAGGAGCTGCCAAGTGGCAGCGTTCAAGTTGCCATTTGCCCTCACGCCGGCCATCTTCTGGAACCTGCGCACAAGATTCGCAGTAGCTGGGCCGTAGACACCGTCGGCTCGCACCTTCATGTTGAGCACGCGGGCAAGTGCCGTTTGGGCCGTGGCCACCGATGGATGTCGTGTCCCGCGCTTGATCACGATCGAACTCGGATCGACACCGAGCACGGCGAGAAGTTGCTCGTCTGCCACACCGTCAACGGGGAGTCCGGCCTTCGTCTCAGCTGCCGTCACCGCAGCGACGGTCGTCTTACCCATCACGCCGTCAGCACGCAACCGTTTGCGCTTCGGCGTCTGGAGGTACGTGTTCAACGCGTTCTGGAGTCGCTTCACGTTGTCGCCCCGATTACCGAGACTCATCGGCGCTCCAAGTGGCACCACGGTGCCGCTGCCAATGGTGATCAACCCTTGGCTGCGGAGTGCATCCAGTTGGTTGCGGATCCACAGTGTGAACTCTGCTCGTCCGGTGGAGGTGAGGTGCACGCCGTCGCGGAACCAGCGATACTGCGAGGGGGCGCTACTGGCTGCGTTCCAGTCGAGGACTGAAACGTTGGGATAACGGGCTGCAGCCGCAGCGAGCACCTGGTTGGACAGGGTGTAGTTCGACGTCGTTCGGCGTGTGGAGAGATTGACGAACACGATTCGCTGAACACCGCGCGAGTTGAGTGCGTTCACCACTTGATCGACGTCTCCAGAGAAGGTCGCAGGATCATCGTTGTATCCGAGTTGCACCACCACCACGTTGGGGAATTGATCAGGAGCAAGTGAATTGATGATCGAGATGCCATCTGGCTGCACCCCCGCTGCTTGGATGCAGCCCGCTCCAACCAAACAACGATTCGAACGGGCTTGGAAGTTGGTGCGCGGGTAGGCAGGTACCACCACGCTGGCGAATTCGGCGGTGATGCTCTCGCCCACGGAGTCCCCGAGGAAGAGGATCGAGCCAACCGGTGCCGCATCGAATGCGGCTCCTCCGATGGGATTCACGCCGAACCAGGGTGCGGGGAGATCGAATGTCGACCTGAAGGTCCAGCCGGACACGTTCACGGTGCTCGCCGTACCGACGATGCTGACTCCCGTGGTGTAGCCACCAAAGTCGCCACCTTGACCGTCGTGACTGGTGCGTACTGCAACGAGTGAGCCGATCTGCGGCCACTTCGATTGAATCGCTTGGGCAGAGATGATTCGCGTCCACACGAACAGCGAGTTCAGCGAATCGGTGACGGCATCTCCGGGATCTGCTTGCACTGGAAATTCGCCGCCAGCGGTGCGCCCACCGTTCGTGGCAGAGAACTCCGTTCGCACGGGATTCCCGTTGCGCAGGATCGCCACACCTGCGGTCTCCGCGATCGCTTGATCGGTGAGCGGATGTTCAAGGACCGTCGGCGCCGTGTTCAGCGCCTCACGCACCATGGTTCCTCCATACACCTGACACGACTCGGTGTCACACGTGCGTGCAAGGCCGGCGTAGCGATTCTCCGTCGCCGCATATGAGCGCGCAGCGACTGCTTGGGCGCGCAGAGCGTTCATTCCTGCGCCACCTGCCGCCGACCCCCATTCGGCTGGAGACTCACGTGGCACGACGCCGCGCAGGTAGCTCTCCAAGGGGAGCACGTTGATCGTGCGATTTTGACCTCGCGCGTTGTTCACCGCGCGGATCTCGCCGCGGTAGTAACGAATCTTGTTGCGACCGTTCGCGCGTGGTTCGCACAGACCGACGGCGAGGTTGCCTGCTGATGCCGGGTCGCGAGAAGTGGTGGTGGCAAATGACGCGACGGTCGGCACGTCGGCGATCACCGCAAAACCTTCGGCTGCGGGATCATCTGCGCTGGGGCACTTGCGTTCCATCGAGCCCCACACGCGATACACGCGGTCGCCCACCTCGCGAGCAACGAGTGACGTCCATGCACGGCCCGGCACGGGATCCTGAACGAAGATCGCGTTGGAGGCATCGGCTACCACCGCAGTTTGGGCGTTGTCCATGGCCGACAGGTGGATCGACATCTCTTGTCCGGGGTCGGCAAGAGGTCCTTGGGCAAGACCCGGGTAATAGAACGACAAAATCTGTTGCCACGACCACCCTTGGGTGGTGGCCCAGCCGTACGCGCCCCATTGGCTCATGCCGCGCCCGTGTCCGTTGCCTCGTCCGTAGACGACGACCGCATTCGGCACGACATCCTGAGCACGCACGGGGCTCGTCGGGGCGAGGGTCGCGACTGCGGTGAACGCAATGACGACGGCGATCAAACGTGGGGGTATGCGCATGAAGAAGGAATCCTCCCGCCCGCACGGTCAACCCTAATTGACCGCCCCCGTGTTGTCGCGGCAGGCGCCGAATGGCGCACACATACGGCGTCCGTTGACGATTGGAGGAGCCATAACATGG
>CAZWKD010000008.1:5294-33197 GCA_964633985.1 uncultured Acidimicrobium sp.
CATGCGCTTCTCGCACATCGATTCACGGTTGCGCGGAATAGTCGCGGGAATGTGGGCGATGGGCGGCATCATGAGCGCGTTCTTCGTCGCGATACTCACGAAGCTCTAGGAGTTCAGCAACTCCCTGGTCAGGCGGTTTCCTCAACGGCGGGCAACACATCCCGCTGTTGCACCACGACTCCTGCCAACACGAGAGCAATTCCCACCAGCTCGATGAGATTCGGCGTTTGGTCGAGGAAAATGATGCCGAACACCACGGCGGTGACGGGCAGGAGTGCGAGCAAGACGGAGAACCGCCGCACTGGAATCACGCGAAACACTGACTGCTCGATGCCGTAGCCGATTGCATTCGACAGCAAGCCGACGAGCACACAGAGCAGGATCAGCATCGGCGATGACCATGCCGGACCGCTTTGTGGGGCGCCGAAGGGAGCAATCACCACGGCACCGATCACGAGACCTACGCCCAATCCTGCGAGTCCTCGATCGAGCTGCGCGACGCGCGACCCGATGACGATGTAGGCGGCCCAACAAGCGGATGCGAGGAAGATGTAGAGCAGGCCGAGGGGCTCATTGCCGATCTCGATTCCCGACAGCACCACCACGCCCACCGCGGCGAGCGCCAACGCCAACGTGTTCCTCTTCGTTCGTGTCGTGAGCGCGGCCACACAGATCGGTCCAATGAACTCGATCGCCACGCCCTTGCCCATGTCCAGTCGTTCGATCGCCAGGTAGAAGGTGAGGTTCATGAAGGCCACGGCGATGCCGAAGATCGCGGCAGAGCCGATCTCGGCGCGTGTCCACATGCCTTGACGGAGGAGGCGTGGGAGCGACACGAGGATGAGGATGATCGCTGCACCGATCACACGGAGCCAGGCCACGCTCGCGGGTGCCAGTTCGTCGAACAACTGCACTGCGATGACGGCGCCGAGATACTGCGCCGACGCCGAGAGGATGAAGAACGCTTCGGGTGCGGACCCGAGCAGGCGCGTGTTCGCGCCCGATGTGCGGGTGCTCACTCGAAGAGTTCGGGATCCGTCTTGCAGATCTCCTGGAACAGCGGCTGAAACTGGAACCAACCGGCATCGGGGAATCCGGTCAGCTGTTGTGTGTACGTCGCCATGTCGTGCGGGATCAACTTGGGCGTACCAGCCGCCTCTGCGGCGAGCTGTGCCTGGCACGTGCGCTCCATGGTGATGAACCAGAACGCCGCCGCTTCGACCGTGGTGCCGACGGTGAACAGCCCGTGGTTCTGGTGGATCGCCGCCTTGCCCGACGTGAACTTGCTGGCGAACTCCTCGCCGGCCTCCACTTCGAACACCACCTTGCCGCCTTGCTCTTCGATCACCATGTGATCGTCGTAGAAGATGCAGGCATCCTGCGTGATCGGGTCGAGCTTGCGACCGAGCGACGCCCAGGCCTTGCCATACACGGAGTGGGCGTGTGCGGCACCGATGACTTCGGGGCGGGCCTTGTGGATCGCCGCGTGCAAGACGAAGGCGGCGCGATTGACGGGCTGATTGCCGTAGACCACTTCACCCGAATGGTTGACGAGGATGAGGTCGCTCGTTTTCATCAGGCGGAACGACTTGCCGAATGGATTCACCCAGAAGTGATCGGGGAACTCCGGGTCACGCGCCGTGATGTGGCCGGCGACACCTTCGCCGAATCCCAGTCGACCGAAGACGCGGAGCGCCGCAGCGAGGGCCACTTTGCGGTGGCGGCGCTCGTCCTCGACGTTGTCGAACGTCGGCGGTTTGGCGTTGATGACGGTCTTCGGCGTGAGTTCGACACCGTCGATCACGCCCGGGCGGTGCTCGGTGATGGCCATGGGCAAAGGCTAGCCATGGGTGCCTCCACGGGTCGCTGAGCGCAGCAACCTCCTAGAGTTGTCGCGATGACTGACGGTCCTGCCAAGAGCACCGATTCGGGCATTCCCGTCGAGCCGTTGTACACGGCAGAGTCCCTCGCTGGCTGGGATCCGAACGAGCGCTTGGGAGTGCCAGGTAAGCCGCCGTTCACCCGTGGGATCTACCCGACGATGCACCGTGATCGCCTGTGGACGATGCGCCAGTACGCGGGTTTCGGCACTGCGAAAGACACCAATCAGCGCTTCAAGTTCCTCCTCGAGGCGGGTCAAACGGGTTTGAGTTGTGCGTTCGACCTGCCCACGCAGATGGGGTACGACAGCGATCATCCGCGCGCGGCCGGAGAAGTGGGCAAGGTCGGTGTGGCGATCGACTCGCTCGACGACATGCGGACACTGCTCGCCGACTTGCCGCTCGACAAGGTGACCACGTCGATGACGATCAACTCCACGGCTGCGATCCTGCTCCTGATGTACGAGCTTGTCGCCGAGGAGCGAGGAGTGACGTCGCAACAGATCAGTGGCACGATCCAGAACGACCTGTTGAAGGAATACATCGCCCGCGGCACGTACGTCTATCCGCCGAAGCCTTCGATGCGGATCATCACCAACATTTTCGAGTACTGCTCGAAGAACGTTCCCAAATGGAACACGATCTCGATCTCCGGTTATCACATCCGCGAGGCGGGCAGCACGGCCGTGCAGGAGTTGGCATTCACCTTGGCAAATGCCATTGCCTACGTTCAGGCCGCGGTAGATGCTGGTCTGGACGTCGACGATTTTGCACCGCGCCTGTCGTTCTTTTGGAACGGCCACAACAACTTCTTCGAGGAAGTGGCGAAGTTCCGCGCATCGCGACGGATGTGGCACCACATCATGCGCGAGCGATTCGGCGCGAAGAAGGAGTCCAGTTGGTTGATGCGCTTCCATACCCAAACTGGTGGGTCGACGTTGACCGCACAGCAGCCGCTCAACAACGTGGTGCGAGTGGCCGTGCAGTCGATGGCCGCGGTGATGGGTGGGACCCAGAGCCTGCACACCAACGGCTACGACGAGGCGCTCGGTTTGCCGACGGAAGAAGCGGCGCGCATCGCCCTGCGCACGCAGCAGATCATCGGCCATGAGAGCGGTATCACCGACACTCCCGATCCTCTGGCTGGTTCGTACTTCGTCGAGCGACTGACGGATGAGGTGGAGAAGCTGGCCTGGGAATACATCGCCAAGATCGACGAGATGGGCGGTGCGGTGCAGGCCATCGAAGAGGGCTTCCAGATGGCAGAGATCGAAGAAGCGGCCTATCAGTACACGAAGTCGATCGATGACTCGACGCGTGTACTCGTCGGCGTCAACAAGTTCACCGTCGACGACGAAGCGGAGCCGCGCGTACTGAAGATCGACCCTGCACTCGAGCGGGATCAGGTGAACCGACTGAAGAAGTTCAAGGAGTCACGTAACCAGGCCGACGTCGAGGCGAAATTGGAGACGCTGCGTGTTGCGGCGCGAGGAACCGACAACCTGTTGCTGCCGATGAAAGACGCACTTCGTGCAAACGCCACGCTTGGTGAAGTGAGTGACGCGCTACGCGACGTCTTCGGCGTGCACCGCCCGAGCTAGTTGCGAGTAAGGCGCGGCAATCAGTCGAAATACGTGATCGCAGCCGGCGGTCGCTCCACCGTGTTTGCCTCGCGCGCCGGCCATCCGAAGTAGAGCACTCCGGTGATGTGCGTGCCGACCGGAAATCCACACACGCCGCCGATGGCATCGTTCGCACCCTTCGGAGCGCTCGACCAGAAACTGGCAAGTCCGAGCGAAGTCGCACCGAGCAGCATGTTCTGGATGCCGGCCGCCACCGCGTCGCGGTTTTCCTCGGTCTGCAACTCGCTCTCTCCAGGGAGTGAACCGACGACGACGATTACCGGTGCCCGCAAGTACTTGGTGCGAGTCTTGGCTACCTTCATCTCGGCGTCACCACGCGCCTGCATGGCATCGGCCGCAGCCTCGCCCAACCGTCGTCGTGACTCGCCAGTGAAGACTCCGAACACCCATGGCCACGTCAGTTGATGGTTCGGAGCCCACACTGCTGCGGTGCACAACTGATCGACGATCGCCCGGTCGACTGGCTTGTCGACATCCATCACGAGTTGAGTTCTGCGAGCCCGAACGAGACTGAAGAAGTCGTCAGGACTCATGTCAGTTCTTGTGCAGGACGGAGTTGAGTCCACCCCAGTTGCCGGTGCGCGGGGAGGCTTCCACCGCACCGGACACGCTGTTGCGACGGAACAGCAAGCCCGATGCTCCCGAGAGTTCGCGGGCCTTGATCGTGTTGCCGTCAGGGAGCGTGACCACGGTGCCACCAGTCACGTAGAGACCCGCCTCGATTACGCACTCGTCGCCAAGGCTGATGCCGAGACCACTGTTGGCGCCGAGTAGGCAGCGCTCACCGACGCTGATCACTTCCTTGCCGCCGCCCGAAAGTGTTCCCATGATCGAGGCACCACCGCCGATGTCCGAGCCATCACCTACCACGACACCTGCAGAAATTCGACCCTCCACCATGCTCGCGCCGAGTGTTCCTGCATTGAAATTGCAGAACCCTTCGTGCATGACGGTGGTGCCGCTGGCGAGGTGTGCTCCGAGGCGAACGCGAGAAGCATCGGCGATCCGCACTCCAGTTGGTACGACGTAGTCCGTCATGCGGGGAAACTTGTCCACGCCGTGCACGGTCAGGTGGTTGCCCTCGAGGAACTCGTTGTGGCAAACGTCGTCGAGCTGATCGATGGCCACGGGACCGATCGAGGTCCATGCCACATTGGCGAGGATGCCGAACGCGCCATTCAGGTTCAATGAGCGTGGCTTGGCCAGTCGATGCGAAAGCAGGTGAAGACGGAGGTACACGTCCTCTGCCGATTGAGGGTCGCTCGACACGTCGATCGAAATCGAAATCGGTCGCAACGCCACGCCTCGTCGTGGATCGGTGAATCCGTCGCGATCGTCGCGATGCTCAGCCGGGACGTCGTTGCCCCAGCCGAGATGACGAAATCGCGTGTCGAGAACCGTGCCATCGTGAGCGATGGTGGCGAAACCGACACCCCATGCCTTGTCAGTGGTCATCGTGGTCTCCTCAGGTTGCTTCGGGTCGCAGAGTGGGGAACAGGATCACGTCCTTGATCGAACCAGATCCGCTCAGCAGCATGACGAGTCGATCGATGCCAATGCCCAAGCCCGCCGTGGGCGGCATGCCGAACTCGAGTGCGCGCAAGTAGTCCTCGTCCACGGTGCCCGCACCTAGATCGCCTGCTTCCTTGGCTTTTTGCTCGGCTTCGAAGCGCTCCCGTTGTTCGACGGGATCGTTCAACTCGCTGTAGCCGTTGGCCAACTCGCGGGTACCGACGAACAGCTCGAAACGCTCGGTGAGGAACGGATCCTTTTGATCCACGCGGGCGAGCGGCGAAATCTCGACGGGATGACCGGTGACGAACGTCGGTCGCTGGAGGTTCTTCTCGACGAGGTCGGCGAAGATCTCCTCGATGATCTTTCCCGAGCCCCAGTGGTTCTCCACGTTGACGCCGAGCGACTTCGCCACCTTGCGCACTTCGTCCACCGGTTGACTCGGGTGGAGAGTGGTACCAGCGGCCTCGCTCGCCAGGTCGATCATTCGTACGCGGGGCCATGGCTGGGATAGGTCCACTTCCTGTGAGTCGATCGTCACCACCGCGGTGCCGAGCGCATCCCGCGCCGCATTGGTGATCAGTTGTTCGGTGAGATCCATCGTGTCGTGGTAGTCGCCGAACGCTTGGTACGACTCCATCATCGTGAATTCGGGATTGTGACGCGTCGAGATGCCCTCGTTGCGGAAGACGCGACCGATCTCGTACACACGTTCCATGCCGCCGACGATCAGACGCTTGAGGTGCAACTCGAGCGCGATACGCAGGTAGAGGGTCATGTCGAGCGCGTTGTGGTGCGTGACGAACGGACGAGCATGTGCTCCACCGGCCTCCACGTGCAGCACGGGCGTCTCCACTTCGATGAAGCCGTTGCCCTGCAACGTGCGACGGAAGCTGGCGATGGTGGCGTGGCGAATCTCGAACGTGCGGCGGGCTTCTTCGTTGATGATCAAGTCCGCGTAACGCTGGCGATAGCGAGTGTCGATGTCGGTGAGCCCGTGCCACTTGTCCGGCATGGGTCGCACGCTCTTGGCCAACAACGTCACACTCGAGGTCTTGATCGAGAGTTCGCCCTTGCGGGTGGTCATCACGAGTCCGGACACGCCGATCCAGTCACCGAGATCGAGCTCGTTGATTTCGTCGAACTCGCTGTCTCCCACGACCGACTTGGAGACGAACAACTGGATTTCCCCGGTGCGATCGCGCAGTGTGATGAAGATCAACTTGCCCTGGTCGCGCTTCAGCATCACGCGACCCGCGACGGTCACCGCGACATCCGTCTCGGTGCCGGCCTCAAGGCTGCCGAGATCGGCGCGGATCTTGCCGAGCTCGTGGGTGCGATCGAAGCGATAGGGGTAGGGGTTGGTGCCCGACTCGCGAAGGTGTTGGATTCGGCCGAGCCGTCGGGCACGCTCGCTCTCGAGCGTCGAACCTTGGTCGGCCTCGTGAGGTACGACCGGATCGGTGGGATGCTCGTGCGAATTCACCGCCACAAACTAGTGGAGGAGGGTGTGGGTCATTCGATGACGACGAGTACGTCACCCGCGCCGACGGACGAGCCGGCGCTCACGTTCACTTTGGTCACCTTGCCCGCCTTCTCTGCGGTGATCTGATTCTCCATCTTCATCGCCTCGAGCACGACGACGGTGTCGCCTACCTGTACCTCTTGACCCACCTCGACACTGACCTTGACGATGGTTCCCTGCATCGGTGCCGAGATCTCGCCACTCCCGCCCTTGCCGCCAGCTGATTGGCTGGCGCGGGTCGGTTTCTTGGCCCGTGGCGCGGCAACTCCGGCCGTCTCAGGTACCCACGCCTTGACTTCGAAGCGCTTGCCGTTCACTTCGACGGTGGTTTGGCGCATCACGAGCCCGTCCTCGCTGGGTTGGGCTGCGCCAGTCGAGGAATCGAGCGAGGAGAGGTCGAGTCTTTCCTCCACCCACTTGGTGCTGTGCTTCACGGCGGCAAAGTCGGGGTGGCGAAGGATTGCCAGGTCGGCGGGAATCGTGGTGTGCACGCCCTCGACCTTCATCTCTTCGAGAGCGCGGATCGTTCTCGCAATCGCAGTGTCGCGATCCTTGCCCCACACGATCAACTTGCCGACCAAGTTGTCGTAGAACTGGCTGACGGTGTCACCCGCTTCGTAGCCGCCATCGAATCGAGTGCCGAAGCCATCGGGCGTAGTCAATGCAGTGATCGTTCCGGGTGAGGGCAGGAACTTGCCGCCCGCCGGATTCTCGGCGTTGATACGCACCTCGATGCCATGCCCGTCGCGACGCTCGAGCACTTGCTTTTGGGTCATCGGCAACTTCTCGCCTGATGCGACGCGAATCTGCCACTCGACGAGGTCGATACCCGTGATCACCTCGGTGACGGGGTGTTCGACTTGGAGGCGGGTGTTCATTTCGAGGAAGAAGAACTCCTCGTCCTGATAGATGAACTCCACGGTTCCTGCGTTGTAATAACCGACGGCCTTTGCCGCCTTCACCGCCGCCTCACCCATCTTTTCTTCGATGCCATCTTTCAGCGCAGGGGCAGGCGCCTCCTCGATCAACTTCTGGTGACGTCGCTGCGCCGAGCAATCGCGCGTAGACACCCACACGACGTTGCCGTGGGTGTCGCCGACGAGCTGCACCTCGATGTGTCGCGGCCACGTGAGGTAGCGCTCCACATAGATCTCGTCACGACCGAAGAACGCCTTCGACTCGCGTTGTGCAGAATCCATTGCCTCCTGCACGGCGTCGGCCGATTGCACCACTTTCATGCCGCGACCGCCACCGCCGAAGGCAGCCTTGATCGCGACGGGCCAGCCATGCTCGTTGCCGAAGTCGATGATCTCTTTGGCTGAGGTGACGAACTCCGTCGTACCCGGCACGATCGGCGCGCCTCCGCGCAGCGCTGCCTTGCGTGACGACACCTTGTCGCCCATTTCCACGATCGCTTCGGGCGGCGGGCCGATGAAGGCGACACCCATGTCAGTGATCGTGCGCGCGAAGTCGGCGTTCTCGCTGAAGAACCCATAGCCCGGGTGCACGCCATCGGCGCCACTGCGCTTGATCGCATCGACGATCGCCGCGGTGTTGAGGTAGCTCTCCGCTGCAGTCTGTCCGCCGAGGGCATAGGCCTCGTCGGCGAGGCGCACATGCAATGCGTTGCGATCCAATTCCGAGTACACGGCGACCGTGGCGATACCCATTTCGCGGGCCGTTCGGATGACGCGAACGGCGATTTCGCCACGATTGGCGATCAGGATCTTCTTCAGCACGAGTGACTATCTTGCTCCAATGACCGATCCCGATGCCAACCCTCAGACGGGGCCTTGGCCCAGTGGCTGGAACGTGCACCACGTTCGCGAGACGGGGAGTACCAACTCGGATCTGCTCGAGCTCGCCCGCAGCGGGGCGGCACATCACACGGTGATCGTTGCCGACCACCAAACCGCTGGTCGGGGTCGGCTGGATCGCAAGTGGGAAGCGCCTCCGGGTGCGAACCTTCTCGTGTCGCTGCTGTTCAGGCCTAGCGCGTCGCGTCCGTTGCATCACTACACGCACATCGTCGGCCTCGCTGCACGCGCAGCAAGTCAGAAAGTATTCGGTGTACTTCCCGACTTGAAGTGGCCGAACGATCTGTTGATCGATGATCACAAGGTGGCAGGGATCCTTGCGCAAGGCGGTGACGGTTTCGTCGTGGTTGGTATCGGCATCAACGTCGGTTGGGCACCTGACGGCGCTGCACGACTCGCAAACACTCATTCACCCACCTCTGGGCGTGGGCCACTCGAGTTGTTGCGGGCGATGCTCGACGAGGTCGATGTGCACGAGTCGATGTCGGTGGACGAGTTGCGTGCACGCTACGAATCTCAACTGGCGACGATCGGCAGGAGAGTACGTGTGGAGTTGACCGGCGGTGATGTCGTCGAGGGAGTCGCCACCAGGGTGGACGAGGACGCACGTCTCGTGGTTCAGCGTGACGACGGTGCGGAGACGGCCATCGATGTCGGCGATGTGATCCATCTGCGTACCTGACCCCGACTACTTTCTTGATTGATGAGTAGGCGGTCGAGAAGTCGTGGTTCGGCACTGACGACGATCGCCACCACGGTGTTGGTGGCCTTCATCGTCGGTTGTGTCGGAGCGACGGGTCTGGTCCGGCAGTTACGTCAAGCAATCGATGGCGTGTCTCGCGAAACGACCGTCACGGAGACGTTGGATGCCCCGAATCCCGACTTCGAGAACATCCTTCTCGTCGGGTCGGACTCGCGCGAAGGTGCCGACCCCGACGACCCCGACTTCGCGACGATGGGGAACGAGTCCGATGTCGGTGGCAAGCGTGGCGACACGTTGATGGTGATGCATTACGTCAAGAAGACGGGTGGCGTGAGTTTGATCTCGGTTCCCCGCGACCTGTGGGTGAAGATCGGCAATGGCGAGAAGGAGCAGCGGATCAACACTGCATACCAAGTGGGCACCGACGTGCTCGTCCGTACCGTTCGCCGTGCCCTCGGTATTCCCATTCATCACTACGTCGAAGTGAACTTCCAAGGCTTCAAACAGATCGTCGACGCAATCGGTGGTGTCTCGATCTGTGTCGAACGGCCTTCGCGCGACAAGAGCACCGGCCTGTTCCTCAAGGCGGGCTGCACCACGCTGAACGGTGTGAAGGCACTTGCGTATGCCCGCAGCCGACACTTCGAGCAGAACCTCGATGGTCAGTGGAGCATGGATGCCACGGCTGACATTGGGCGCACGACTCGGCAGCGCAAGTTCGTCCAGACGCTCGCCAGCGATGCGGTGACTCAGTTGATGTCGAATCCGCTTCGTGCGGGCGCCGTGATGTCGAATGGGCTCGATGCTCTCGTCGTGAGCGAGTCGCTCGACATCATGGACTTCGCCAAACGCATGAGGGGTGTAGCCGGTGGCGGCATGACGTCGTTCCCGTTGCCGGTGTATGGCGACACGGTGCAGGGCAACTCGGTGCTACGCCTCGGCGAGGGCTCGGGCGAACTCTTGGCGTTCTTTGCTGGAACGGGCCCGCGACCTCAGATCGCGACTGACTAGGCGAGCAAACCGGTCAGGCTTGCGACACCTGGGTGTTGCCGCGGGACGCGAACTCGCTCGCGGTCATCGGCTCGGCGATGCGGTTGCCCTGGACGAAGTCGCATCCGAGGATGCGCAGTCGCTGTGTCTGGTCGTCGGTGGTCACCCATTCGGCGATCACCGACATGTTGAGTGAGTGGGCGAGTTGGATGATGGAGCGCACGATCGGATCGTCGCCGCCTTGGATTCCGATGTCGCGCACCAACGTGCCGTCCAGCTTGAGATAGTCGGCGGGGAACTCCTTCAAGCGCGCGAGTGACGAGTAGCCGGTTCCGAAGTCGTCGATACCGAGGCGCACGCCGAGGCGCTTCAGCGCAGCAAGCGTGCGTGAGACCGTCGGGTTGTCGCTCAGCATCACCTTCTCGGTGACCTCCACGACTACGTGGTACGGATCGAGCGCCGCGTCGTGCAGGGCACCCATCACTCGTTCGACGAAGGCAGCGTCACCGAGTTGACGTACCGAGACATTGAAATGCAGGAGGAAAGAACGATCGACTAACCCAGCATCCATCCAGCGCTTGGCGTCACTACATGCAGTGCGGATCACCCAGTCACCGATCGGTGTGATCGCTCCCGACTCTTCGGCGAGCTCGAGGAACGCTGGCGGGGTGAGCACGCCACGCGCGGAATGATTCCACCGCAGCAACACCTCGGCACCCGAGATACGCGACGACTGTGCGGACACGATCGGTTGGTACACGAGGAAGAGTTGGTCGAGTGCGAGCGCACGCTCCAACTCGGCTGAGAGTGCGACACGCTCCTTGGCCGCACGGCGCATTTCATCGCTGTACAGCTCGCTTCGGCCACGTCCACGCTGCTTGGCGAGGTACATCGCCGTGTCGGCGTTGCGCAGCAGAGTCACAGCTGCGTCGGCCGGTGCTTCTTCGGTGAGCAGAGTTTCGGTGGAGACGGCGATACCGACGCTGGCACTCGTGAAGATCTCGATTCCTTGCAGGATCACCTGACCGGTCATCGCTTGTCGGACCCGCTCTGCCACATCCATCGCCACTTGCGGGTCGGCCAAGCCGTCACACAACACCACGAACTCGTCGCCGCCGATTCGAGCCACGAGATCGGACGGTCGTGTCGCGGCCACGAGTCGCTTGGCGATCGTGTTCAGTAACTGGTCGCCAACTCCGTGTCCGATGTTGTCGTTGACGTCCTTGAGTTTGTCGAGGTCGACGAAGATCACGGCAACACCGCGCTTCAAGGTGCGACTCCGTTCGAGTGCTTCGGCGAGTTTGCGTAGGAACAGCACGCGATTGGGAAGGCCGGTCATCGCGTCATGCGTGGCCTGACGGGTCAGTTCGTCTTGGAGCTGCTTGGCCTCGGTGATGTCGCGGGCGATGGCGGAGTAGTGCTGTACGACACCGTCGTGCGAACGGACGATCTGCAGCACGATCGCCATCGTGCGCATGATGCCGTCTGGTCCGCGGAAGCCGATCTCGCCATCCCACTTGTGCAGCGAGGGCGACGTCTGAACTTCACGTGGAAGTTGGTCGAGGATCGCACGAATGAAAAGTTGTGTCGCAGGGTCGTTGTCATTGCGCTCGTCGACACCGATCAGCGTGCGCGCACCTTCGTTGGCGAACAGGGCCTCGCCGCGCGGGTCGAACACCACGACCGCATCACTCGATGAGTCGAGGAGTCCCACCAACTGTTCGCCGAGTGTGCGCTGGCGGACCGTCTCCGATACTTCCGTGGCGACGCCGAGATGTCCGGTGATCGAGCCGTCTTGGGCGCTCACCGGTTGGGTGGTGACGCGAATCCACATCGCTTCCCCGCTAGGACGCCAGAGGCGGAACTCGAAGGTGAATGGAGCTCCAGCGGCTCGGCGCCACGCCGCCTCGGCTTCAGCGCGCTCGGTGGGTTGGGCGTTGACCCAGGCTGCTGCGCCCGGCGAAATCGGACCACCGTGCAAAACGAGGGTGCGGAAGGCGTCGTTGGCATCCACCAACCTGCCATCTCGATCGGTCTCAAAAACCGCGATCGGCACCGAATTCAAGGAGCGGTCTATGGCTCTATCTTGGCAGGCTCATCGGCTTGGTCGGCTGACTGGTGCTGACTGGACGACGCTCCACTCAGGGAGTGACGAATGAACTGCTGACGACGTCGAGGGCAGCTGCCTCCAACGTGTCGACGATCGTTTGGGCATCGACGCCCGCCTCTTGATCGACTCGCTGGGGCAAGGCGTAGCCGATCAATTGAAAGGTGTGCCGGTCGGTCGGGCAGGGTGCCTTGTACCCCTCCGTGCCATCAGCCAGTCGTCCGACGATCGCCCCAGGGGGAATCGCACCTTCCTCGATGATGGGCGTCGACACGTCGATGTTGGCCATGGCCCACAGCACTTCGCCGTTTGCCGATTCGTCGATCAGGACGAGACCGATCGTCACGATGTCAACCGGCACGTTGGAGAACTCGATACGGGGGGAGACGGACTCACCGAGACACGTGTGGCGATCGTCGATTCGTTCGCCTGTCACCCACGGCGTCGTCATCGAAAATCCCACCGCCTGGTCGACGACGGTCGAGGTGGTAGGAATCGCGATTGACTGCGTCTGGTCGGCGGATGGAGCGCGCATGGTGCGTCCGTCGCCGGAGCAGCCGACGAGGAAGAGGGACACGAGCAACGTCGACATGAGCTTGCGGTCAAGAATCCGATCTCGCGGCACGAGGGCAGGATACGACAGGAGCTGAGATTGATCGCAGCACTAATCTGCTCGCCGTGTCGAGCACGCCCTGCATCCTCACCGTCCATGCCCATCCGGATGACGAGGCGTCGAAGGGCGCGCCGACGTTGGCCAAATACGCGCGTTCAGGCGCGAGAACAGTCCTCGTCTGTTGCACGGGCGGCGAAGAGGGCGACCTCCAGAATCCCCGGCTTCGCGATCCGGGCCAACCTTTCCACGGTCTTGATCGAGATGCCGAGCGAGCCGAGATGGCACGGCGCCGTCCCTTCGAGCTCGCCGAGTCGGCTTCGATCATCGGGTTTCACCACGTCGAGATGCTCGGCTATCGCGATTCGGGGATGCTTGGTAGTGAAGCCAACGATCACCCTGAGTGTTTCCATCGTGCAGATCTCGACGAAGCAGTGGGTCGACTCGTGGCGATCGTGCGCCGCGAACGTCCGCATGTGATGATCACGTACAACGAGGATCAGCGTGGCTACCCGCACCCCGATCATGTACGTGTTCACGAAGTGAGTGTGCGGGCGTTCGACATGGCGGGTGATGAAACGATGTACCCCGAGGCAGGTCCGGCTTGGCAACCGCGTAAGTTGTACTACTCGGCGTGGTCGCGTATGCGTTTGACTGCGATCCACGAGGCGATGTTGCGGCTGCGCGGTTCGTCTCCTTTCGACGAAAAGTGGTTCGAACGGCCGGACTTGGATGGTCAAATCACCACCCGCGTACACGTAGGCGAGTACATCTGGGCACGCTCGGGTGCGCTGCGCGCGCATGCCACTCAGATCGATCCCGACGAACCGTTCTGGTTCGGACTCGACGACGAAGAATTGGCTGCCACCTATCCCTACGAAGATTGGATCCTCGCGAAGTCGCATGTCGACTCGCCGTATGTCGGTGGTGTGCGTGGTGGAGCGGACTACGAAGATGACTTGTTTGGTGGGATCACCTTCGAGTGAGTGGCAGTAACCTGCGCGATGTGGGTGCGAAGAAGAAGTCGGTTCCACAGGTGACCGTGCAATATCGAGTCACGGTGTCCAAGTCGGAGGTTCGCACGAGCGGTCCCGACGATGCGGAGGTGGTGTTCAGCTGCGCTCTCGCTGATGCATCGAGCGATCCCACCGCCTCGTTTGTTCAAGGCAAGTTGAAGGCCACCGGTCACACCGGGGTGATTCTCGGCGAGTTGATGAGTGGCAATGCTGCGAAGCAGCTCAGCCAGCTCGCATCGCATCCCTGATCTGGCGGTAGCCGATCAGGATCGCTCCACTGCGAGCAAGGGCATCGCGCAGCGACGAGTCCTCGACTACGAACCGATAGTCGTCGATCCAGCCCTGCGCGACCGCGCCGAGTGCACGAATCTCGGGTGTGTCGATGCTCGGCTGCACGTGGATCTCGGTGACACCGGGCTGTAGTTGCTCCAGTGCCTGCAACACGCGCGCGCGGCTTCCTTCTCTCCAGTCGTGATCGAAGTGATCGGGGAAGAGGATTCCCTCATCGCTCGCCAACTTGCGGAAGGGGAATCCTGCCTGCGCTTCGGAGATGGTGGATGGGAGTCGGATCGGCAGATTGAACTCGACTGCCAACTCCAGATATACGTCGAAGAACTCCGGGCGGAGGGTGATCGCAGTGAGGTGTGGCGCGAGATGCGTGACGTCGATTCCCCATTCGATGGCGCGGGAAATCTGGGCGCGCAGTTCGCGGAGCACTTCGACGGTGTCGGCGTGCTCCCACAAGTCATCGATCGTGCGCGGGAATCCACCCTCGCCAGACAAGAGCGACGGTGCGTGGGTGATCGGCCCCCAGCGGTAGAGGTCGTGTTCGCTGTTCATCGTGAGGTGCACGCCGATGTCCTCACCGCGCTGGTTGAGCACCGCGTGTCGGGCCCAAGGCGCGGGCACCATCAGCGACGTGCACGTGGCGACTCCGCTGCGCAAGGCGGCGAAGATTCCCTCGTTGGCGGCGTGAAACGAGCCGAGGTCGTCGCAACTGATGATCAGGAGCTTGGCCGAGGGTTCGTGGCCCAGTCGCTCATTCAGCGTGGTCGTCACGCGCTGAACGCTACTGCCGACATGCGGCCCATAGTCCGACGTTGGCCGTTCGCGCCTCGTCGGCCGCGCCTTGGAACTTGGCTGCATGGGTCGTGTTCGGTTCGATCGAGAGTGGTCGGGCAAGACCCTCGCGAAGGAGCAATTCGTTGACCATCTGGTCATCGATGTACACGTACAACAGCAAGCGTCCGAAGTGGTCGCGTGCTTCGGCGTCGCGCTCGATGCGCACCGTCGCCCCCCGTGGCAGAAGCTCTTTCGTTCGCGCAGATGCCTCCGGACCGAAGCATTCGACGGGTTTGTCGGGATGGACGGTCTCCGGTGTATCGATACCGAGCAGTCGCACCGTCTCGTTTCGATTGCCGACCCGCACTTCGAGCGTGTCGCCGTCCACCACCTTGCGCACGATCGCGGTTCCGGGTGGTGACTCCGTGCAGGCAACGAGCACGAGCAGGCACGCGAGCACCACCTTCCTCTTCATCGACACAAAGTGTGCGTGCACCGGCTACTCAATTAGGGTCGTCGCCGTGACATTTTCTTTGACACCGCTCGGAATTTGGACGTGGACGCTCGATGCACAACCTGCACAGCGAGCTCAGGAGGCGGTGGCAGAGATCGAGTCTCTCGGTTTCGGCGCCGTGTGGATTCCCGAGGCGGTGGGTCGCGAACCGTTCGCGCATGCCGCCCTGCTGCTTGCGGGCAGCAAGTCGATCGTCGTAGCCACGGGTATCGCCTCGATGTATGCGCGCACAGCCGTCACCATGCAGGCGGGGCTGAAGACGTTGACGGAGGCTTTCCCCGAGCGTTTCTTGCTCGGCATTGGTGCGAGTCACGGACACATGGCGAAGGCTTTGCACAAGACGGTGTACGACAAGCCGTACTCGCGAATGGTGGAGTACCTGGACACGATGGACTCGGCGATGTTCGTCGCAGCGTCTCCCACCACCACGCCACGTCGCGTGCTCGCCGCGCTCGGACCGAAGATGCTCCAGCTCGCCGCGGAGCGCACCGAAGGAGCACATCCGTATTTCACGACTCCCGAGCACACGGCAGCGGCCCGATCGATCATGGGTCCGGGGAAGTTGCTCGCCCCAGAGGTGGCGGTGATTCTCGAGCGCGATGCGACGAAGGCTCGCGAGATCGCCCGCAAGTTCATGGCCACGTACGTGCGACTGCCGAACTATGCGAACAACCTGCTTCGCCACGGTTTCACCGAGTCGGACCTGAAGAACGAACACGGCGTGCCGAGCGATCGGTTGGTCGATGCGATCTGTGCATGGGGTGACGTGGGGGCGATCGCCAAGCGAGTGAAAGAACACTTCGACGCTGGCGCAGACCATGTCTGCATCCAGGTACTGAAGGACGACCTCACCGAATTGCCGAGTGCCGAGTGGCGAGAGATCGCTGCACTCGTACCTGAGTTCGCGTCACGACGAACTCAGTAGCCGTACACCTTCATCTGTAGTCGGCGCATGCCGCCGATCCATCGTTCCCGATCGTTGGCTTTGGCCTTGGCGTACTCGGCGACTTCAGGATGGGGAAGCACGAGGAAACGCTCTTCGTCGATCGCCTTCACTACTTCATCGGCGACATGCTCGGGCTCCAACACTGCGCCAGCTGCCTTGACGACGTTTGCTCCGCGACCGAAGTCGTCTGCTTGGCGCAGCATGTCGGTGTTCACACCTTGCGGGCACAAGCAACTCACCTTCAACCCACGATTTCCGTAGGTGATCGAAAGCCACTCGGCGAATGCGAGTGCGCCGTGTTTGGTCAGTGTGTACGGGGCCGAGCCGATCTGGGAGAGCAACCCGGCAGCGGACGCAGTGCTGCAGAAGTAGCCGTCGCCGCGCTCCAACCATCGCGGCATCAGGTGCTTCGCTGCCCAGCGATGGGCGTGCAAGTTGATGTCGAATGCCCTGTTCCACGTCGTCTCATCGGTGGTGAGGTCGGTGCCCGCTCCGATTCCTGCGTTGGCGAAGTACAGGTCGATATCGCCCCATGCGCGACGCACCGCATCGATCGCGGCAACGTTCGCCTCCTCGGTCGTCAGGTCAGCAGCAAGAGCAAGCGCGGAGTCGGGGCGTCGCCCGTTCAGCTCAGCGGCGAGTGCGTGCAAGTCGGGATGGTCCATGTCGACAACAGCCACCTTGGCGCCCTGCTCATGAAATGCCGTGGCGAGCGCTCGGCCGATACCGCGAGCAGCACCAGTCACCACCGTCGTTTTTCCGGCAAGTTTCACACCGTGATGCTAGGCAGGTGTCGCCCTTCCGGTGGTCAGGTGGGGTAGGTTGCTGGCAGTGAGTCAGAAACGACGAGCAGGGAGGAAACGATGACTGCAGTGCGAGAAACGACGGTGATTGCCGAGGCGCTGGCAGTGGTCGACAAAGCCCTTGCCGAGATGCTCAATCGTGAACTCGTCTCCACGGACGAAGTGGCCGACTTGTTGCTCGATCTCAGGCTGTTGCTGACTGCCTCTGCAGATTTGCCCACCACCGACTGAACCAGTTTCGGTCGTCAGTCACCCCGAGGTGGGTGCGCAGCGCTTCTTCGAATTGATGGCGAACTTCTTCGGCTCGTTCACCGCACGCCTTGTCCACCGAGAACCCGAGGCGCACGACATCGCCATCGACCGTGGCAATCAGTGAGATTGCGGCACCAAGCAGAGAGACGTACGGCAACAGCGATCCCGATAGGACGCCAACGCCGTTGAGCGCCGCCGTCGGTTCGGAAAATACGCAGGCCACGTCGATGTCGTGTGAGCGTCGGCCATCGAGGAGTGCCGACAGCGCGGGAGGCATCCATGAGCCCAAGTCGATCGAGCCCCATTCGCCGGACGACGTGTCGTATTTCGGCAGATGAAGGAGGATTTCGTGGATGGCGAGTGCACGTTCTGCGAATGGCATCGAAGATGTCGGCAGCGAGACGTCAGCCAGTCGAGAAGCATCGCGACGACGCATGGCGACACCACATTGCAAGGTGTCGACGGGAGTCGATCGGTGCAGACCCGAAAGTGACTCTGCGAACAACGCGAGGATGATTGCTCGCTCATCGACATTGATGTTCGCCGCGGCGCGTTGCACGGCCCGACGTTCGACACGGAGGTCTTGATGTTCGAGCGATCCGGAACGATCTCTCCAGATGGGTGACCGACTTCCTCCCGACTTGTCGAATTCCTGCATCACCCGAGCAGCGATTGCTGCTCCCTGGTCGACGATTACATTCACAGGGTCAGGCTGCGCCAGTAGGCGTTGAGCGAAGCCGAGCAATTTCATGTAGTCGAAACCGGACGAGTCGACCGTCACTGTCGGGTTCACTGGGTTGCCGGCGAGGGCACCGATTACACGTTCGTCGTATTCGGCGAGTCTGCGCACGATCAAGGCGCTACGAGTGCGCGCCAACTTCTCGACGTAGTGAATCGTCCAGCCAGGGCGACTGGTGTCGAAAGGTTCGGTGACGAGCCGCGCAGCCAAGCGCTTCAGCTCGCGCATGCTGCGGGGGCTGGGGAGCGTCTCCAGACGCACATGAAAGTCGGGGTCGAAGTGCCTATCGACCGTGACGTCCGATCCACTCGTCACTTCGCGCAAGGCGGCACCAGCGAGAGCAAGCGTGCGCAGCCGCTGCAACATTTCGTGAGACTCCACTCGGGCGTCGATCGTGACGATGTCGACGAGTACTGCAGGCCGCGGGATGGGGGTCACGAAGACATTTCTAACGGGGAACTGACGTGTGTTTGAACTCGTTCAGCGAATCCCACGACATATTTTCGATGATTCGTTCGATCGTGCGCTGGGCCGTCGCAGAGTCGTCATTCGGCCTGTCGAGCAAACGCACGAATACGGCCTTGTCCTCCTGAATGAACACGGGGACCCCCCACACCTGATGCGTGCGCGCGTAGGTCGAGTGCTCATCCCTGATCGTGGCGAGTGGTCGACCGCTTTCCACCTCGCGTTGCGCTGCACCAACGTCCACGCCAACTCGGTCGACGACATCCAGGAGTGTCCGCATGTCGCGGAGGTTTCCCGCTGATGCATGTCGATGTTCGTACAGGGCGTGATGGGCTTCGAGGAAGCGATCTGCCTGGGTGTCGCGGATCGCCACGGACAACTGCAGAGCGAGCAAACCCGAATCTTGATCAGGTCGCTCCCAGATGTCGGGTTCACCTGGTTCGACGTGCGTCTGACCGAGACAAAACGGAACGAAGTGCACGGCCCAGTCGGCACCACCGCGCAGTCCCCAATACAGATGGTCGTGGACGATTCGGCCGTAGGGGCAGCGGTAGTCGTAGGTCACGGCGAATTGCAGCATGAAGGTTGCAACCCGCTTGGACTGGGGATTATTCCCCTTCGGTCGTATGTGAACTCAGCCGACGAACCACTGCATGGCGTAGAAGCCGGGGATTCCCATCACGGTGCCGGCGATGACACCGCCAATCACGTCGCTGGCGTGATGGATACGCACTCCCACTCGGCTCGTCGCGATCGTCACTGCGAACGCGTAGAACAGCACCCACCACGGCCACGGAGTGATCGACGTGAGGACGAGTGCAGAAAAAAACGCCGATGACGAATGACCACTCGGGAAACTGGAAGTGCGGGGCTTACGCAGGGTGAAGCGGTCGTCGCCACGCTCGGTAGGGCGAGTGCGGCGGAACATGCGCTTGATTCCTTGGTTGAGGATCAGGCTCTCGATACCGATCATTGCGGAGAAGAACAAGGCTTGGTGCAACCGTTCCATGCTGCCGATCGACCGAACGAAGCCAATGATGTGCCAAAGCATGCCGAAATCGCCGAGTGCAGTGGCGACGGAGAAGATGACCACGACCGATCGTTTGTTGCGCAGAGGTTCGAGTAGTGCATCGAACTTGTCATCGAAGCGTGCAAAAGGGATGCGGTCGTTCATGATTCGGCGACGCGAGGGTACTTCAGTGGCGCTTCGACCGCGGCCAGTTCGGGGTTGCCACCAAACTCGGGACACCACTGTTTGAAGTTGCAGAAGTTGCACAATCCGCTGCGTTTGGGCGGAAAGCTTCCCTTGGTGCAGGCGCGCTCGATCGCATCGAACAGTGCGATGGTGCGCTTCTCGAGGAACTTCATCGACGACTCCGTCGGTTGTTGTTCGAGCACCACCTTGTCCTTGAGGTACATCAACCGCATCCGTGAGGGGAGTTCGCCGCGTAGGGCGCGAACCATGTAGGCGTACATCTCGAGTTGGCGCATCTTGTTGCCCACGTCGCTTTCGCGCGGTGCTCGACCCGTCTTGTAGTCGGTGATCACGAGGGCGCCGTCTTTCGTCCGCTCCAGTCGATCGACGTATCCACGCACGCTGAACGTGCCGAGCGGAGCTTCCACCCAGAGTTCGAGCTCGATGTCGTCGAGGGTGGTGGGGTCTTCGAGATCGAAATATGCATCCGTTAGACGCTCGCAGTCAGCCCAAAACTCGCGTGCTGCGGCATCGTCCAGGTTCAACCCAACGAAGTCGTGCTTCGATTCATACTCGCTGCGCGAACTGGACATGGCATCGCGTGCCGCCTCGCGGGTGCGCTCAGGGGCAGAGAGGCGCAGCAACAGCTCGAGAGCACGGTGCACCACGTTGCCCTTGACCGCATGGAATCCGGGTGGCTGGGGGAGGCCTTGAATCGAGGCAAATCGAAATTGCAGCGGACAATCCTGGAAAGAACTCGCACGCGACGGGGAGAGCGAAGTGGGGACGTCGAACGTGCTCATCGAACGACCTCGCCAACTTCAGTCAACAGTGCGGCAAATCGGGCGGGATCTTCGAGTGGTCCGAAGTGACCGAGATCCTTCCATTCGATCACGGTGGGCGTGATGACAGAAGTTTCAGCAATGGTCGAGGCGATCGATGGAATGAGCGACGCGGGTGGGATTTCGCCAATCCGGCCGCTGACGAGCCAGGTGGGAACGGTGAGTTCGCCGAGTTGATCCCACGTGTCGTGGATGTTGCCGGACTCGAAGTTGCGTGCTTCGAGCTCGGGAGAACACTTCAGTTCCACGCGGCCATCCGTGGTGGGGCGAAAGCCGTAGTTGACGTACGCATGGAGGCAGTCTTCGTGGAATGAGTTGAGCGGTGGCTTGGAGGCATAGTTGGCGAACGCATCGTCGAAACTGTCGAAGGATGTGCGGCGGCGACGAGCCGCAGTAGCCAGTGGGTTCGTGACGTGGTGGCGATAACTGGCGGGAAAGATGATCGGCTCGTAGAGCACGAGCGCCGAGAACAGTGTTGGTTCCCGTAGTGCTGCCATGATCAAACCAGCAGCCCCCATCGAGTGCCCAGCACCGATGACGGGACCACCTTCAGCTGCCGCCCGTGCCGCCACCACGGCGTCGTCGCCATAGGCCGACCATCGCACGTCCCAGTCGGTCGGCACCGTCGAGTCCCCGTGCCCCCGATAGTCGAAGGTGAAGCACGGTCGTGGGGCAAGTAGCGACGCGATGGGATCGAAGCACCGTCCGTGGAATCCGTTGGCATGAGAAAATAGAAAGGAGGGCGCGTCCCCAGCGAGAGCGTTGGCCGGTGCTGGATATCTGTGGTACGCGAGGGTCACCCCGTCAGAACTGTTGAGGCGACCATCCATTGCCGTCCATTACAGCCGATGGGGGTGGCGCGGCGTCGCCCCGAAATCTGTCCCCCGCCTTGGCGACCACCGAGGGGGCTGGGTAGTTTTTGTCCATGGGGAACTCAATCAACACCATTGCCGGAATCGTTCGTACGCACGGTCCCGCGCTCGCTGACAAAACCGCTCTGATCCTCGGGGATCGCCACCAATCGTGGTCTGAGCTGTATCAACGCTCGTGCCAGATGGCTCAGGCCCTGAAGGCGGCGGGTGTGGGAAGCCAGGATCGCGTTGCGTTCCTCGACAAGAACGGCATCGAGCACTTCGAAGTCTTCTACGGCTGTTCGTTGATCAATGCAGTGAGCGTGGACGTCAACTGGCGTCTCGCACCACCGGAAGTTGCCTACATCGTCAACGATGCACAGGCCAAGGTGTTGATCGTCGGCCCGGAGTTCGTGCCGGTACTCGACGCGATCGCTGATCAACTGACGACGGCCAAGACGATCGTCGTCATCGGTGGTCATCCCAAGTTCGGGAGTTACGAGGACTTCGTGGCTTCGGGCAGCGTGACCGACCCAGGCGTGACAGCGAACAAGAGTGACGTCGCATTCCAGTTGTACTCGAGCGGAACCACCGGTCGTCCCAAGGGCGTGATGCTCACCAACGACAACTTCTTCGCGTTGATCCCATTCGCGCAGGAGCTGTGGGGTTTCACCGACCACACCGTGAACATGGCCGCGATGCCGCTCTTCCACATCGGTGGAGGTGGCTGGGCCACTGCTGGACACACGATGGGTGCCACCACGGTCGTGGTGCGCGACATCAATCCGGTCGAGATGGTGCAGATGTTCAGCAAGCACCGCATCACGCACGCGTTCGTCGTTCCCGTGTTGCTGCAGTTCATGCTGATGGTGCCGGATCTGGACAAGGCCGACTTCTCGAGCATCGAACTGATCGCCTACGGTGCGTCACCGATCTCGGAAGAAGTGCTCGCCGCATCGATCAAGACGTTCAAGACGAATTTCATGCAGGTCTACGGACTCACCGAGACGACGGGTGCAACCACGATCTTGTTGCCCGAAGAGCACGACCTCACCGGTCCGAAGAAGAAGCTGCTGCGTTCGTGCGGAAAGATCGTTCCAGGCATGCAGTTGCGCGTGGTCGACTCCGACACGGGTAACGACGTGAAGACGGGTGACGTGGGCGAAATCTGGGTCAAAGGTCCGCAGGTGATGAAGGGCTACTGGAACATGCCCGAGGAAACCTCGAAGTCGATCAACTCAGATGGCTGGTTCCGCACCGGTGACGCCGCGTACCTCGACGAAGAGGGCTACGTCTACATCTACGACCGCGTGAAGGACATGATCGTCTCGGGTGGCGAAAACGTGTACCCCGCAGAGGTGGAAAATGCGTTGATGGGTCACCCTGCAATCGCAGACGTCGCCGTCATCGGTGTGCCCGACGAAAAGTGGGGCGAGGTGCCGAAGGCTCTCGTCGTGCGCAAGGCCGATACTCCCGTCACGGAGGAGGAAATCATCTCCTTCGCCCGTGAGCGCCTCGCTGGTTTCAAGGTGCCGAAGTCGGTCGACTGGATCGACGCTCTGCCGAGGAACCCAAGCGGCAAGATCCTGAAGAAGGACCTCCGCGCTCCGTACTGGGAAGGCAAGACCCGTCAGGTCAACTGAGTCGGCTTCGCTCACGCCGCTTAGAGTCGTCACGAACGTTTCGTTCGTGACGTTTCGAAAAGGGGTGGTGCGATGAAGCTGGCGATGATGATCAACTACGTAGGCGACTTTCCGTCGTCTGCGAAGCAAGTTGCCGACTTGGAGAAGGTCGGTCTCGACATGGTGTGGGTGGCCGAGGCGTACTCGTTCGACTCGATCTCCCAGATCGGTTATCTCGCGGCAGTCACCGAGAAGGTGCAGATCGGCACCGGCATCGTCAACGTTTATTCACGCACCCCTGCACTCATGGCGATGACGGCTGCGGGATGCGACTACGTCAGCGGTGGACGCTTCGCTCTCGGACTTGGAGCATCTGGCGCGCAGGTCATCGAAGGTTTTCACGGCATGCCGTACGAGAAGCCGATGTTGCGCACGCGCGAGTACATCGAGATCTGTCGTGAAGTGTGGAAGCGTGAGAAGCCACTGACGTACGAGGGCAAGACGGTCACCGTGCCGTTGCCTGCGGGCCAAGGGCTTGGTCTCGGCAAACCACTCAAGATCATCAATCACCCGGTGCGCAATCGCATTCCCATTTGGTGGGCTGCGGTGAAGGAGAAGGCGGTGGAGTCGACCGGCGAAATCGCCGATGGTTGGATGCCCATCTTCGTGTGGCCAGAAAAGATGATGCAGGTGTGGGGTGATCCGTTGCGCAAGGGATTGGCCAAGCGTTCGTCCGACCTCGCTCCGCTCGAGATCCAGGCTGGCGGCATGTTGGCCATCGACGAGTCGCTCGTCGGCGAGGATCAGGACAAGGTGCTCGACTTCGCACGTCCGTCGACTGCTCTCTACGTCGGTGGCATGGGTGCTCGCGGCAAGAACTTCTACAACGACATCTGCAAGGCCTACGGCTTCGAACAGGAAGCGGTGCAGATCCAGGATCTCTATCTGGACGGCAAGAAGGACGAGGCGGCCAAAGTGGTGCCGACCGAGTGGTTGCGCAACTCGCACCTGGTGGGAAGCAAGGGTTTCGTGAAGGAGCGCCTTGCGGCCTACAAGGAGGCCGGTGTCACGATGCTCCAAGTGAATCCGATCGGCCCGAATGCGATGCAGCAGATCGAATTGTTGCGGAGCCTGATCGATTCGCTCTGAGCGATGGTGACGCCGTTTCGGGGTGACGTTGCACCCGGCTGGGGGCAAGTCGCAGATTTGTTTCGGTCTCTGCTCGACGAGGGTCGGGACGTCGGAGCAGGACTGTGCGTGTTCCATAACGGGCGTCGAGTTGTCGACCTCACGGGAGGTTGGCGCGACGTGGATCGAACCGTCCCGTATGACGAAGACACGTTGCAGGTGTTGTTCAGCACGTCGAAAGGCGTCGTCGCACTGGCTGTTGCGCTGTGTGTGCAGCGGGGACTGCTCGGTTACGACGAATCGGTAGCGACCCTGTGGCCAGAGTTCGGTGATGCGGGCAAGGAATCGATCACGGTGGGTGAATTGCTTTCGCATCAAGCAGGTCTGTATTGCCTCGATGCGCCCGCCACGTTGGCAGAAGCGTTGGACTGGGAGGTGATGACGCGCCGACTGGCGGCGAGTACTCGTCAGGCGTCGTCGGGTCACGGGTATCACGCACTCACGTGGGGCTGGCTGGCGGGCGAGTTGGTGCGCAGAGTGGATGGCCGCGACATCGCCACCTTCGTCGCCGAGGAACTTGCGACTCCAGTGGCAGGAGAGTGTTGGTTCGGTTTGCCCGAGCGATTCGAGACCCGGGTTGCTCCCGTGAACACGGGTTGGGAGAGAAGGCCTGAGTCGAGCACCGTCGCCGGTTCGGCGGACACGTTGTTGTCGCGAGTGCTCACCGTCAACGGTGCGCTTGCGGCAAAGGGCGGGTTCAATCGGCGTGACGTACGTGCAGCGGCGATCCCGGCCGCCAACGGCGTGTCGAACGCGCGCACCATCGCAGCGATGTATTCCGCATCCTTCGTCGAGACGCACACCGAAGCCGGGGTCGTGCGACTGATCGACGATGACACGCTGCATCTCGCGACGAAACGGGTCACGCCTCAGGGGGAACGTGACGACGTGTTGCGCATGGAAACGTCGTTCTCGATGGGGTTCATGTCTCCTAGCGCCATCGTGCCCTTCACAGGTATGTCGAGTTACGGTCACCCCGGTGCGGGCGGGTCACTTGGTTTCGCAGATCCATCGTGTGGTGTCGCCTTCGCCTATGTGATGAACCGCATGGGCGACATGCTCATCGGCGACGATCGCGCCGCGTCACTCGCTGAAGCGGTCTACTCAGTCGCGCGCCAGTAGCGCTCAGCCAATGCGGCGAGTTGCTGCCTCGGCTTCCGCGACGATGCGGCGCACGAGCTCACCGGCAGGAATCAGTTCGGAGATTGCGCCGACGCCTTGACCGGCAGGCATGAATTCGCGCTTCACGTCCACGGTGGTTCCTTCGGGATGACCGAGGTGGTTGGCACCGGCTTGCATCGATGCGATGGCTTGCATCGGGAATCCTTGGATGCGCTCGGGTTGCGAGTCCCACTCGTTGGTCCAATCGTTGCGGATCACTCGGCACGTCTTTCCGGTGTAACTGCGGGTGACGACCGTCGAGTCTTCGGACGAGGCGATCAACGTTTCCTTGTAGCCGTCCACGGCGCGCGCCTCAGGCGTGGCGATGAATCGTGTGCCGATCCACGCGCCGTCGGCGCCAAGCGCCAAGGCGGCGGCAAGTCCGCGTCCGTCAAAGATGCCTCCTGCCGCCACGACGACCACGCGACTGCCCACCGCATCGACCACCTGCGGGACGAGCGCCATCGTCGCGACCGTGCCGGTATGACCACCCGCTTCCGTTCCTTGCGCCACGACGAAGTCGCAACCACTCTCTGCTGCAGCGACGGCATGGCGCACCTTGCCGCACATCGAGCCGACGATGACTCCGCTGCGGTGTAGTCGATCGATGATCTCGCGTGGCACTCCGAGACCGGCGACGAAGACCTTCGCCCCACCTTTGATGATCGTGTCGACGTCACGCTCGAGCGTGTGTGGCAATGCGGTCAAGAGATCGACGCCGAAGGGCTTGTCCGTGAGTTCGCGCACGGCGGCAATCTCCCGTGCGAGCTCGCCTTCGCCCATGGTGGATGCACCAAGTGTGCCGATTCCTCCACTTGCCGACACCGCGGCAACGAGGCGGTGATACGACACACCACCCATTCCCGCGAGCATCACGGGGTGTTCGATCTGGAGCAGATCGGTGAGTCGAGTGCGCATCGGCTACACCGTATCCCTCGACGCAAATGCACCCGGTCGCTTGAGGAACTTGCGGTGCCAACGTGACGGTGTGGTGATGATCGACCGTGGTTCGTCCTCGAACATCCAGCGCACGAAGTTGCGGCGAGTCCACTCGCTGAGATTCGCGGCACGGAGTGCACCACGGGCACCGAGTGGGTGGGCGAGGATCTTGCCCAACACGATCGACATGCGGTGATCGGCGAAGAACTCCTTGCGCATTGCCTGCTCGTACCTACGACCAGGCGCCAACAGGTCGCCGGGAGCGCTCTGACCGATCGCTTGCGCTGCGAGTTTGCCCGAGAGCAAGGCCTGACCGATTCCTTCGCCGGTCAACGAGTCGGTGACGCATGCGGCATCGCCCACGAAGAGAACTCCCGGCGCAGAGAGTGTGGCGCTCGTGACACGGGCGGGGATGGGCCAAGCCGTCACTCGGTCGATCATCTCGGCGCCTTCGCCGAGGGCATGGCGAACGTGTGGCCGTTGCAAGAGCGACTGCCACTGTGCCTTCATGTCTGCGGGGCTGCTCTTGCTGCCGCGCAAAATGCCGAAGCCGACGTTCGCTCTACCGCCACTCAAGGGAAACGACCACGCGTATCCCGGAAGGAGATCTTCGTCGAACCACACGAACAACTTCTCGCTGGCAGGGCCGGTCACGTTCGTGGCGTATTGGCGGAAGGCATGCCAGTCGCCCAAGTAGTTGGGCAGGTTCGCGCCTAGTCCTTTGCGCACGGTCGACCACATGCCGTCAGCTGCGACCACCGCCGAGAACGTCCGCACTCCGAGTGGCGCGAGCGACACCGTGACGCCATCTCGTTCGTTGCCGACGACGCGTTCGAACGAAACACCTTCGATGACTTCGATGCCAAGGTTGCGCGCATGTTGGACCAGGGCGGCGTCGAATTCGCTGCGCGGCGCGATTGCCGCGAATTGACCTGCGTCTGCGGGAAGTTGCAGGCGAACTTCCTTGCCGGTGGGTGAACGCAGCACGACGTCGTGACACACCGTCCAGCTCTTCACCGTGTTCGGTTCGAAATTCAATTCGTCGAGCAAACGCAGCGCACCCGTCGTCAGACCGTCACCACAACATTTGTCGCGCGGAAACATCGCCTTGTCGATGACGGTCACCTTGATGCCGCGTCGGTGCAGGTGGATTGCAGCGGCGATTCCCGCGGGGCCAGCGCCGACGACGAGCACGTCGTGTCGATCGCGCAGTGGGGGGACGCTCTGCACGAACCTCAGACTAGAGTTGCGCGTTATGACTCGACTATGTGAAGGACGTGTAGTGGTGGTGACCGGTTCCGGTCGCGGAATCGGCAGGGAACATGCGCTGAGTTTGGCTCGACATGGCGCCCATGTGGTGGTGAATGACGTCGGTGCAGCGGTCGACGGCAAGGGTGGTGACACCAGCCCCGCCCAGCAGGTGGTCGATGAGATCGAGGCGATGGGTGGCAAGGCAATCGCCAATGGCGACGACATCTCGTCGTGGGAAGGTGCAGAGCGCCTGATCAACACGGCCATCGA
>CAZWKD010000009.1:0-6634 GCA_964633985.1 uncultured Acidimicrobium sp.
TTGAAGGAATGCCACCAGTGGACGCGCGAGGGTTGCAAGCACTGCCCCGACTTCGCCGCTGAGCACGCCGACATCTCCACCGGCGGCATTGGCGAGGACAACGACTGGACGCTGTGCGTCGTGCGCACCGAACTTGGCGAAGAAGTGATGAACCGCATGATCAAGGACGGCTCCGTCATCGCTCGCCCCGCCGAGACGGATGAGAAGGCGATGAAGTTGCTGCGCCTGCTCAGCATCAACAGCCGTCGCCGTTGGCCAGCGTTTGCCAACCCCGCACCTGTCGTTGGCGTGCCGCCACCGAAGAAGAAGGTGGCTCCGGCGGAACCAGCCGCCAACTAGTCCTTGCGCGCGGCGAGTTTCTTCGCCGCACGAAACACGTCGTCGAGCATCTTGCGCGTGAGCTTGCCCGTGAACGTGTTCTGTTGGCTGGGGTGATAACTGCACACGAGCGTGTACTTGCCCGCTTCGATCACCACCCCGTGACCGAACTTTGGCAGCGGCTTCAACTTGAGGATGTCGGCGGCTGCACGCAACGCAAATGACCCGAGACAGACGATCACCTTCGCTTCGGTGAGTAACTCCAACTCGCGTTCGAGAAACGGCTTGCACTTGCGTTGCTCGGCAGGGGTGGGCTTGTTGGCCGGTGGCGCACACCGCACCGCGACGGTGACCCACGCATCGGTGAGCGTGAGCCCGTCGTTCTTCCCGGTCGACTCGGGCTGGTTGGCCAACCCCGCGCGATGCATCGCACCGAACAGCCACTCGCCACTGCGATCGCCCGTGAACACGCGACCCGTGCGATTGGCTCCGTGCGCACCAGGTGCAAGGCCGAGAACGATGATGCGCGCGCGAGGATCGCCGAAACCGGAAACCGGTTTGCCCCAGTAATCGTCGTTGGCATACGCCGCACGTTTGTCGACTGCCACCTTGCGCGTCCAGCGCACGAGGCGCGGACATGCTTCGCACCGATGAATCTCCTTGGCAAGAGTTGCAAGAGCCTTCTCGGCAGAAGCTGGCACGAATTCGAACGATAGTTTGGAATCACTTCATGGCTCGCCCCTCACTCCCGACGATGATCTTGATGGTGCGTCACGGCCGCACGCCCACCACGGGCAAGGTGCTGCCAGGCCGAGCCAAAGGGCTGCACCTCTCCGATGAGGGCATTGCCGAAGCCAAGCGCGTTGCCGAGCGCATTGCCGAGATGAAGAAGGTGGCCGCCATCTATGCATCTCCGCTCGAGCGAACCCGCGAGACGGCCGCGCCGATCGCCAAAGCGCTCGGGCTGAACGTCGTGACTCACAAAGGTCTGCTCGAGTGCGACTTCGGTGGGTGGACGGGAGCATCGCTGTCGTCGCTGATGAAGAAGAAGGAATGGACGACCGTGCAGCGTGCGCCGAGTGCGTTCCGCTTCCCCAACGGCGAGAGCTTCACCGAGATGCAGACACGCATGGTGAGCACGCTCGATGAGATTCGCCGCGCGCACCCCGGCAAGGTGGTGGTGTGCGTGTCACACGCGGATCCGATCAAGGCCGCACTCGCGCATGCCATGGGCACGCACCTCGACTTGTTCCAGCGAATCGTGGTGAGCACATGCTCGGTGAGTGCCGTGGCCTATGCAGACACTGGCCCCGTGGTGCTCACCGTGAACTCCACGGGCGGCAGCCTCGCGGAGTTACGCCCGTCATGATGTTCCGCGAGTTCAGCGAAGCCGACTCGTTCACCTGTGCCGCGTTCGGCGAGCCTGGTCAGCGCACGTTCGTGATGCAGATTCGTCAAGACGGCGAGCGCATGACGATCAAGTGCGAGAAACAACAAGTGGCGGCGCTGAGCCAGTACCTGCGCCAGTTGCTTGCCGACGCGCCCGATGTGGTGGAGCGCCCACTCGAGGAATCGATGCAAGTGGCCACGCCAATCGAGATCTCCTTCGTGCTCGGCACGGTGGGCATTGCCTACGACCCACGTCACGACCGGGTGGTGCTGCAGATCGACGAGATGGTGCCCGATGCCGACGAGGGCTCGGAGCAACCCGCACTCACCGACGAACCTGCGGGTGATCGCGTGCGCATTCACATCTCGCGCGGACAAGCCGCCGCGTTTTGCGAACACGCCGACGATGTGGTGGCTGCTGGACGCCCCACCTGCTTGTTTTGCGGTCGGCCCGTCAACGTGGATGGTCACGCGTGTCCACGCATGAACTGACCGAGGTTCTCACCTGCGGTGAGATTTCGCTCGTCACACGCATGCCCAACAGCAGCAACGCCACGTTTCTCGTCGAGGTGACGCACGGCGAGTCGAAAGTTCGTGGCATCTACAAACCGCTGAAGGGCGAACGCCCACTGTGGGATTTCGCCCCTGGCCTACACCGGCGCGAAGTGGCGGCGTACAAGCTCTCCGAGCACCTCGGCTTTGGCATCGTGCCCGTCACCGTGCTGCGCGATGGACCGTATGGCGAGGGTTCGCTGCAGTGGTTCGTGGAGCATCTCGGCACCGAGCACTACTTCACCATCCTCGAGAACAAACCCGAGTGTCACGACCAACTGCGCAACATCTGCGCCTTCGACATCGTGGCCAACAACACCGATCGCAAGGCGGGACACTGCCTGCTCACGCCCGAGAACAAAGTGTGGGCGATCGATCACGGCGTGTGCTTCTCTGCCGAGTTCAAGTTGCGAACGGTGATGTGGGAGTTTGGCGGCGAGGAGCTGCCCGAGTCGATCCTCGAAGCCATTGCACCACTTGCCGACACCGTGCCACTCGACGTGGCGAGCCTGCTCGAGGACGACGAGGTGGCGGCGCTGCAGGAACGCACGCAGTGGTTGCTCGATGGTGGACACTTCCCCATCGATCGCTCCGGCACGCGTTACCCGTGGCCGCTCGTGTGATGCGCGACTACGAACCACTGATCGACCGCCTGGATCTGGACGGTCTCGTGCGCCTGATCGACGGCTACTGCGAGAGCCGCGACTGGGAGACGCTGTATCGCTTGCGCGAAGCGTGCCGCGCCGCCACGCGCTCGGGAAAACAGGTGTGGCCGGCTTCCACGCTCGCCGAATACCGCCTGGCATTGCGCGCACCTGCCGAGTGGGCCGCAAAGGTGCTCACCGAAGACGTGGGGCGCTTCACCATCGGTCCGTTGTCTGAAGTGATCGCCCAAGCGCATTCGTGGAGCGAACTCGAACCACTACTCCCCGACACACCACTCACGTCGTTCGTGGCTCACGAATGCGCGATCCGAGGCAACCGTGTAGATGACGACCTACTCGACGTGCTGGAGATGCCATTCAACCTGCAGGAGTGGGAGCCGTCGTACGCACTCGCGCTCTACCGAGACAACGATGCCGTGTTCGATTCGCCCGAGGTGCCGGCAACGACGGCAATCAACGCAGCAAGTGCAACGACGATCGACGAACCGCATGCATTGCGCGACGCCACACATCAACTCGTATCGGGATGGAAGGAGTCGTCGAACGGGACGTTGCGCACTGCATTCGTGAACGGATCCATACCCGAGGCACTCGGCGCACTCGGTATCGCCTCACCACGGATCGGCATGGTGGAACCCGCGCACGCACTCGCGTGGCTGACATGGGCAGGAGCAAGCGGCGGAGCACATTCCCGCCGACGCGGCAACGCGATCGGCAGGTTCAATGCGTGGTCGCTGGTGGCTGCGCTACATGGAAGCGACGAATGGCCACTCGAGCCCGAGCGTGTGCGCGATGCGCTGCACTCGATGCAGTGGTGTTGGTGGGAAGGCGACGTGACGCCAACGGGATGGCGACTACAACTCGCTGCCTACGACCCCGACCGCGAGCGATCGTGGGTTATCTACGCTGCTGATTCACGCGCGTAACGCGCGAACGAATTAGCCGCGCGACTTGAGCAGGTCGATCAACTGCGGCAGCACCTTGTGGACGTCGCCCACGATGCCGAGGTCGGCCACACCGAAGATGGGGGCTTCCTTGTCCTTGTTGATCGCGATGATGTTCTTCGAGCCCTTCATGCCCACCATGTGCTGCGTGGCACCGGAGATGCCCGCGGCGATGTACACGTTCGGCTTCACGACCTTGCCGGTCTGACCGACTTGGTAGCTGTAGGGAACCCAACCGGCATCGACGATTGCACGCGACGCACCAGGAGCACCCTTCAGCAACTTGGCGAGATCTTCGACGAGGCCGTACTTGCCCGACTCGCCAAGACCACGACCGCCGGAAACGACGACGTCGGCCTCGTCCAACTTCGGACCACTGCTCTCTTCGACGTGCACCGAGAGCACCTTGGCTGCACCTGCAGCACCGGTGTCGGGAACGGAAGCGGCGACGACCGAAGCCGCTGCGCCACCTGCGGACTCCGCAGCGAACGACTTCGGACGGAACGACACCAGGTGCGGACCACTGCCGGTGAAGGCGGTGGTGACGAGGGTGTTGCCACCGAAGATCGGCGTGGTGGCAACGACGCCATCAGCCGAATCGGCAACGTCGATGCTGTTCGTGAGCACCGTGCGATCGAGCTTCACGGAGAGACGCGCGATGATGTCACGGCCTTCGTAGTTCTGCGGGAAGAAGATGATGCTCGGCGAATCGCCACCGTCGATCACTGCCTTCATCGCTGCCGACACGGCGGGGCCGGGCAACTTGCCGCCCAGATCGCCGGTTGCGTACACCTTGGTGGCGCCGTACTCACCGAGCGCTGCGGCGAGCGACGCGCCATCACCACCGACGAACGCCGTGACGTTCGAGGTGAGTGAGCGTGCCTTCGTGAGCAACTCGAGCGTGCCGGTGGTGGGAACTCCACCTGTGCCCTGTGCAAATACCCAAATGCTGTTGATCGCCATGATGACTCCTCAGATCACTTTCAGATTCTCGAGATACGCCACGATCTTGTTGAACGCGTTGCCGTCGTCCTCCACGATCTCGCCGGCCTTGCGGGCTTCTGCCTGCGCCACCTGCACCACCTTCTGACCAGCACCGGCCCAACCCGTTGCCGTGACACCGAGGTCACCAGCGGTGACGGTGTCGATCGGCTTCGACTTGGCGGCCATGATGCCCTTGAAGCTCGGGTAACGCGGCTCCACCACACCAGCGGTGACGCTGATGACGGCGGGCAGCGGACACTCGACTTCGTCGTAACCGGACTCGGTCTGACGATCGGCCTTCAACGTGGAGCCGTTGATCTCGACCTTCTTCGCGAACGTGACCGACGGCAGGCCCATCACTTCGGCGAGCTGCTCCGGCACGGTGCCGGTGTAACCGTCGCTGCTCTCCGTGGCGGCGATGATCAGATCGGCAGAGCCCATCTTCTTGATCGCTGCGGCGAGCACCTTGGCGGTGGTGAGAGCATCGGAACCGGCGAGAGCGGGATCGCTCACGAGCATGCCCTTCGCTGCGCCCATCGCAAGTGCGGTGCGCATGCCCGACACTTCGCCGTTCGGCGCCATCGACACGATGCTCACGTCGCCACCACCGTTGGCGGCTGCGAGCTGCAATGCCATTTCCACTCCGTAACCATCCGACTCATCGAGGATGAGTTTCCCTTCGCGCTTCAGCGCGTTGGTCGAGCCATCCAAGGCTCCCGGCGTTGCCGGATCGGGAATTTGCTTGACGCACACGACGATATTCATGACCCCCATTGTTACCGACGGTTTCGTCAGCCACCCAACCCGGGTACTGCTTTCTCCCGAGGAAATCCCGCCCCTCGGTAGGCTTGTGCAACCGTGCGAATCCTGTTGATCGTCAACTCGTTCGCCTCGTCGGTGAACCCCCGTAACACCGTCTACGTGCACCAGCATCTGGCTCGGCACCACGACGTGCAGGTGGTGGAAACCAACGAGCGCGGACACGCCACCCGCTTTGCCAAGGACGCGGCTGCCCGCGGACTCGATGCCGTGTTCGCATTCGGCGGCGACGGCACCTTGAACGAGGTGGCCACGGGTTTGGCTGGCAGCGACACCGCTCTGGCGATGCTTCCGGGTGGATCGACCAACGTGTTCGTGCGCTCGCTTGGTATGTCGAACGATCCGATGGTGGCGCTCACGCAGCTGCTCGGCGGCATCGAGCGCGACGAGATCGAGCGCGTCAGCCTCGGGCAAGCCAACGGTCGCTACTTCACCTTCCACGCCGGCATCGGTTACGACGCCGCGGTGGTGGAGCAAGTCGAGCGTCGTCCGTCGTTCAAGCGTTTGGTCGGACAACCACTCTTCGCGTATTCCGCATTGCGCCAGTGGTTCATGCTGTACGACCGCAAGTATCCGCATTTCACCTTGGACGTGGACGGCCGCAAGATTCCGAACGGATACTTCACCGTGGTGCTGAACACCAATCCGTACACCTACGTGGGCAAGTACCCGATCAACCTGTCGGCCGCTGCCGCGCTCGAGAAGAAACTCGTCGTCGTGACGTTCCGCAAGATGACCTCACCGCTGATGCTGCGCACGCTGTACCGCGCACTGCGCACAGATGGCGTGGCTGCCACCTCAGGCATCGACATCGCTACCGATGTGGAGCGTGTGAAGATCGAGTTTCCCGCACCGTTCCCGTACCAACTCGATGGCGACTACCTCGGCGACACCACGTCGCTCGAGATCACGCACTGCCCCGAGGTGTTGAAGCTGGTGCGTCCTCGACTCGTCGACTAGTTC
>CAZWKD010000009.1:6734-26743 GCA_964633985.1 uncultured Acidimicrobium sp.
CACGCACTGCCCCGAGGTGTTGAAGCTGGTGCGTCCTCGACTCGTCGACTAGTTCGACACGAAGACCGCCGTCCAGTCGTCAGGTCTGCGGAAGACCACCCACTCGACTTGATCGCGGACCACCCATCCCGAGAAGTGCTCACCGTGTTTCACCACCTTCAATTCGCGCAAGATTCCGAGGAGCTGACCGTCGCTCCATTCTGAAAATCGGACTTGAGTGTTCGACTTCCACCCGCGACCGGCCGGGATGTAGTGCAAGTACCCGAGAAACTGCCGAACGTCGTCGGGCGTCAAGATGCGCGGAGAGACTCCCGCTCCCGACGTCCCTCGGAGGTGAACCAGTCCGTCGGTGCTCACCTGCAGTTCGCTCCGGTGTGTGTCACAGATCGGAATCCGGCGACTGACTTCGCCCTCGTTCGAGACCTTCTGCCACTGCCACACAGCATGTCGACCGCACAACGGGCACTGTTCTGTTCGATCACCACTCCCCGCGGTCGCTGCGGATGCGAGTCGCCAAGTGTGCGGTGCGCTGACCGGGTGGTTCTGGGTTCGCCTGAATTTCATGTTCGTCTCCCTTCTTGGTTGGAGACGCCACGAGCACCATTTCTTTTGCGCTCGTCGCGCCGCATCCCCTATTGGGAGGCACCGTGGCTTGGTTGCTCGGTTGCCGCTACCTCTTACGAGGTATTTCGTGATGCAGTGGTCAATCTAGACGAGGGGTGTGCGGAGACAACCCGAGTACCTCGCGTGCCACATCGGGCACGTTGGTGCAGATGCCGTCAATCCCCCACTCCGCAAGCTCGCGCATGCGATCGGGATCGTCACACGTCCACACGTTGACCGCGAGCCCGCGCGCGTGCATGGCCTGCACGGTTTCGCGTGTGAGCGAGCCCACCCACGGGTGCAAGGCTGCATGCCCCGAGGTCACGAGCGAGTCGGCCAACGCCTCTGCGTCTGTCACGTCGACGGTGAGCCAGGCAGTGGCCACGTTCGGCGCCAAGCGCCGCATCACGTCCACCGTCTCGCGGCGGAACGACGAGATCAGCCAGCGCGGGGACTCACCGCGACGGGCAAGCAGATCGGCAACCAGATGGGCCACGCGATCGGTCTCGTCGAAGTCGGGCTCGTCCGGATCGTTCTTGATCTCGATGTTGACCCACATGCCGGCGCACGCATCGAGTGATTCGTCCAGCGTGGGGATGTGCTCGGGCAACTGAGATTTGTCGAGATCGAGCAGCGCGCGACCGTCGGCGAGCGTGGGATTGTGATGCACCACCAAATCGCCCGATGCGCACAAGCGCACGTCGAGTTCCACCCCGTCAGACTGCAACTGAGCGGCACGACGAAATGCCACCGTTGTGTTTTCGCGCTCCACTTTCGATGCTCCGCGGTGCGCCATGACCAATGGGCGATTGCTCTCCCCGTGCTTCGGCCACGCTGGAAGCGAGTCGGTGGTCATTGATCACCGAGGGTAATCAACGCTGGTTACAAGTTGAAAAAAATCGTCCGCGCGCTCTTGTAAATGACCCACCCCGTGTCTATCGTGACGGCGTCTTACCAGCCCCTCCTACTCAAAGGTGCCAACACGTGTCTCTCTTCGCCACCAACATCGCACTCGGAAACGCTGACTACAGCTGGCGAAAGAATGCGTTGTGCAAGGACACCGACCCGGAGTTGTTCTTTCCGGTCGGCAACACCGGTCAGGCACTCCTCCAGATCACCGAGGCGAAGCGGGTGTGCGAGGAATGCACGGTGAAGCAAGAGTGCCTCGAGTTCGCACTCGAGACGAACCAGGACTGCGGAATCTGGGGTGGCACCTCGGAAGACGAGCGCCGTCAGATTCGCCGCGACATCGCCGCCGAGCGTCGCGCCGCCCGCATCACGGCGTAAGTAGCACGCCGCTCAGACCGGGCGGAATTCGATCGAACGCAGTTCGTTCAAGTCGGTGACGTCTGCACCGCGCAGCGGCGACAACCACACCTGATCCACCTCCGCAGCCGCGCCGAGCGTCATCAATCGCTCGCGCTGCACGCGGGCATTGCCCACCATCTCCGTGGCGTGACGACGAACGGTCTCGACGATCGTGTCCGCGCGATCGCCACCCCCGAGCAACTGCTGCGCAACGTCGCCCATCGCTCGCTCGTCGTGGGTGTCGAGCACACGCTGCACCTCGTCGGCAACGTGGGGATCGATCGCTCGGTTGGCCACCACGGCGCCGATACCGAAGTTGCGCTCGCGCAACGCACCAAGCAAGTAGCGCGCCTCGTACAACGGGCCGTTTTCGAGGGTGGTGACGACGACGAAGGACGTGGCGTCACTACGCAATACCTCCATCACCCGCCTGTTGCGCTCGACGAAACCCGTCTCCATGGTGCGAAAGAGCGTGAAGAAGTCGGTGACTTCGCCGAGGAAGCCTGCACCGAGGATGCGGTTGGCGACGAGGAAGAAAGGCTTGGCGGCGATCGTGGAGACGATCGACCGCGTGGGCACCGTGAGGAACTTGAGCAACTTGGAGCCGAAGAAGTCGAGCATGCGCTGCGGCGCATCGAGCACGTCGATGGCGTTGCGCGACGGCGGCGTATCCACCACGACGAGGTCGTAACCACCGCGCTCGTGAGCGTCGAACAAGCGTTCCATCGCGATGTAGTCGTGACTGTGCACGAACCGCTCCGTGAGGTTGCGGTACAGGCTGTTGCCCGTCACCTTGGCCGCCACGTCCGGCGACGGAGCCACGCGCATGACGAGATCGTCCCAACTCGCTTTCGTGTCGATCATGCCGATGTGCAACTCGCCCGACGAGTCGCCGAGATCCACCTGCACCACTTTGTTGCCGATCTCGACCAGGCCGAGTGCATCGGCGAGTCGACGCGCGGGATCGACCGTGAGCACGAGCACCTTCTTGCCGTCGCGCAATGCGGCACGCACACCGAGTGCAGCCGAGATGGTCGTCTTGCCAACGCCGCCACTTCCGCAGACGACGACGAGCGATGCTGAGTCGAGCGTGCTCACGACAACTCCGCCCCGAGTGACTCGGTGAGGGCATTGACCACAGCGCGATCGTCCGCACCACCCACTTCGGAGAGATTGAGGAACGGCACGTGTGATGCGCTCGCGCGTGTGGCAAGCGCGGTGAGGTGTTCGGTAGCCGTCGCCCGACGCTGCAGTGCCAGTTGTACCAACTTGGCGGGGGCGTGCAACACCGCGCCACGCTCATCTTGTGAGGCACGAGACAACAGGTCGGTGAAGTCTTGGACATCGCGCTCTTGCAACACCACACGCGGCGATCGGTTGGCCACCACCGCAGCGATCGAGACCTTGGTGCGCCCTTCGATCTCGTCCATCAGTTCGAGGGTCTCGATCACCGGCATCTCTTCGGGTGTGGCGACCACGATGACGCCCGTGCGCACGGGGTCGCGCAGGATCTCCTGCATCCACTTCGACTGCTCACGGATCACACCCACCTGCACGAGGCCCGAGAGGATGTTCGGCGCATCGATCTGCGCGACGATGTGTCCGGTCGCTTCGGCATCGACCACGACGAGGTCGTAGTGCTGCTCGCGCACCTCCCAACACAACTTGCCGACGGCCAGGATCTCCTTCACACCCGGCGCCGCGTTGGCCACGAAGTCGAGGATCCTTGCCAACGGACCGATCGTGGAGATCAGCGGGTTGGAGACGAACAAACGGATGTATTCGCGCAGCGACTCTTCCGTCGTCATGCGCATGGCATGCAAGCCGGGCTCCACTTCGCGAGCCTCGAAGGCGAGTTCTGACGTGTCGAACAATCGGGCGACTTGGCCCTTGTCGTCCATTTCGACGAGCAGCGTGCGCTTGCCGGCGCGCGCCGCTTGACGCGCGAGCGCAATGGAGACCGACGTCTTTCCGACACCGCCCTTGCCCGTCACGAAGAGCAGGCGCCGATCGAGCAGGCGGTTCGGGGGGTTCGTCAGTGTCAGCTCCCGAAGCCGAGTCTGCGCGAACCCTCGGGTGCGCCGAACTCGACATAGGCGATCTTCGCCGCCGCCACGAGAATCTCGCGGCCCTTCGAATCGGTCACGGCAAGCGTGTCGGACTTGCCGGCGATTGCCTGCTCGACTGCCGACTTGAACGCGGCGCGCGCCTTCTCGTCCTCGAGTTCGAGCACCACGTCGCGCGGTGCCTGGGTGATGCCGATTCGAATTTCCATCATCGATCCAATCCGTTGGGTGGCGCTGAGGCTAATTGACCTTCAACGCAGCCGAGAAGACCTTCTTCGGTTTCATCTCCATGGCCACCTTGCGCGCGAGTTCGTGGAACACCTTGCCCACCTCGCTGTCCGGAGCCACAGCCGCGATCGGTCGACCATCGTCACCGCCTTCGCGCAACGCCGTGATCAACGGAATCTGGGCCAACAGCGGCACGCCCAGTTCGGCGGACAACAACTCGCCGCCTCCGCGACCGAACAATTCGTACTTCTTGCCGTCGTCTCCGGTGAACCACGACATGTTCTCGATGATGCCGCGCACGGGCAGGTTGACCTTGGTGGCCATTGCAGCCGAGAGTCGCGCTACCTTCTGCGCAGCGACTTGCGGCGTGGTGACGACAAGCACTTCGGCGCGCGGCAGGTATTGGCTCAACGACAACGCGATGTCACCGGTGCCGGGAGGCATGTCGATCAACAGGAAGTCGGGCTCGTCCCAGTACACGTCGGCAAGGAACTGCTCGAGCGCCTTGTGCAACATCGGTCCACGCCACACGACGGCCTGACCCTCCGGCACGAAGTAGCCGATCGAGATGCAGCGCACGCCCCACTTCTCCGGCGGCAGCAACATGTCCTCGATCATCACGGGATCGCGATCGGTACCGAGCATGCGCGGAATCGAGTAGCCGTAGATGTCGGCATCGACGACGCCCACCTTGTGGCCCTGCGCAGCCAGTGCGACGGCGAGGTTGGTGGTGACGCTGCTCTTGCCCACTCCACCCTTGCCCGACGACACGAGGATGGGGCGCGTCTTCGACCCAGGCTGCGCAAACGGAATGGCCTTGCCCTGCGCGTGACCATGTACCTGTCCAGGTGCAGCACCCCCCGAGTTACCGAGCAGCTCGCGCACCTTGGCGCGCTCCGCATCGGTCATCACACCGAACTCCAACTTCACCGACTTTGCTTCTGGCTGCAAGGCCGTGTTGACACGATTTTGAATCTCGTTGCGCAACGGACAACCCGCGATGGTGAGCACCACGGTGAGCGACACACTGCCGTCGCCCGCAACGTTGACATCGCGCACCATGCCGAGATCGACGATGGAGCGATGCAACTCCGGGTCCTGCACTGGTCGCAGGAGGTCGAGTACTCGTTCAGTGGTGAGGGTCATGGGGGGCTCCAATAATTTGCACTATGGCCATAGGTAGAATACCGACGTGGCTACGAAGTCCGCCAACTCGTCCTTCACCAGCGCGGTGTCGGCGATTACGTCGGCGTTTGGCGATCCCACCCGCAGGGCCGTGTATCTGTTCGCTCGCGAGCAGGAAGACGGTGTTACCGCAGCACAAGTAGCGAAGAAGTTCGACGTGCACCCGAACGTGGCGCGCCACCACCTCGACAAACTTGCCGCCGGTGGCTACCTCGAAGTGGGTGTGGATCGACACCACGGCGGAGCCGGACGTCCCTCGAAGACGTACCGCGCCTCCGGCGAAATCGAACTGCAGTTCCCGGTGCGCAGCGACGACCTCGTGCTCACGCTGCTCGGCCGCACACTTGCGATGCTCCCCCACGACAAGGCCGAGGAAGTGGCCGAAGAGGTGGGACAGCAGTACGGCCAAGCAATGGCTGCCGGTTTGCGCGGAGATGATCTCGCTGCTGGTCACCGTTCGTTGCGCTCGGCGCTACAAGCCGTCGCCGACGCGCTCACCGCACACGGTTTCGCGGCACACGCCGATCAGCGCAACAACGAACTGCGCATCATCAACAACCACTGCCCGTTCGGCGACGTGGCGATCGAACACCCGGTGATCTGCGCGGTCGATCGAGGCATGGTGAAGGGAATGTTGAAGGCGATCTACGGCGAAACGTCACCGGAGATCTCGGCGTCGCTCCCCCAAGGCGACACGTTCTGCGCCACCACCGTCTGACGCAATTTGCGTAGGGCGATCAGTCGCCCCAGAAGCGCTGTTCTTTGAACGGATCTCCGTACATGTGATATCCGTTCTGCTCCCAAAAGCCGGGAGCATCGGTCGAACGCGCTTCGATGCCGCGCAACCACTTCGGTGACTTCCAGAAGTAGAGATGCGGAATGAGCAAGCGCACGGGACCGCCGTGGATTGGATCGATCTCTGCGCCGTCGTATTCGTAGACGACGAGTGCGTCGTCGCGCATCACGTCTGCCATCGGCAAGTTCGCCGTGTATCCGTACTCGGCGTGCCCCATGAAGAACTGTGCTTCGGGCTTCAACCCGGCCTCGGCAAGCAGGTCGCGCACACGCACGCCCTTCCACTGAGTGTCGAACTTCGACCACTTGGTGACGCAGTGAATGTCGGTGGTGAGGGTGACCGACGGCAGTGCTCGCAGCTGATCCAGATCGAGCGTGAACTCCTTGTCCACCAGACCGAACACGCGCAGGCTCCACTCGCCCGGTGCGTACGTCGGCACTTCGCCCACGTGCAGGATCGGGAAACGTTCGGTGAGGTACTGACCTGGAGGCAACCGTGACGGTTCGAAACCAGCCTCGGCAACTTTCTCCCTGTTGCGATCGAAGAATCCCATCGCGACTCCTGCTTTCTGATCGGTCGTGCCAAATCAGTCTTGCCGATCCCGACAGTAGATTCGCTGTCGATGTCGCTGTATCTCGTCCGTCACGCCAAGGCTGGAAAGCGCAAGGAATGGACCGGCGACGACGAGAAGCGGCCGCTCGACAAGTTGGGTTGGCTACAGGCCGAGGCGCTGGCGCTGCGTCTCATTGCGCGCACGCCCACGTCGTTGCACGCGAGCCCATACTTGCGTTGCGTGCAGACCCTCGAGCCACTTGGTGAGAAGCTCGGACTCGAAGTGAGCCGCGAGGAGCGACTGATCGAAGGTGCCGACTATCGCACGTGCATCGAGTGGATGGAGTCGCTCGAAGACGGTGCGGTGTTGTGCAGCCACGGCGACGTGATTCCCGACGTGGTGATGGGACTCGAACGACGTGGACTCGTGATTCTCGGCGACCCTGATTGGCGCAAGGCCTCGGTGTGGGTGATCGAACGCGATGGCCGAGGTTTTACGAGCGGCAGATCGTGGGCACCGCCCACCGTGCGCTAATCGACGAGGGCAGCGTCGACTTCGGCGACGATCGCATCCACGAAGCTCTTCACCACCGCTGGCGGGTTCTTCGCTTCGCACACGGCAAGTGCTTCCTTGGCGCCGGCAGCGTCATCTCCCAAACGGAAGAGCACGATGCCGAGGAAGCAATGCGCGTCGGCGTACTCGGGATCGATCTCTATCGCCCGCTTCAAACCATCCGTAGCCGCGGTGAACGCCATCGCCCGCACGTCGTCGGTGGTGTCGCGCGCGATCAACGACACGAGCCACGCGCGATACGTGAGTGCCTCGACGTTGTCGGGATCGAGTTCGAGCACACGGCCGTACAGCTCGATGGCGAGCGCAGGATCCTCGAAGTTGAGTGCACGGGCTTGTGAAAGCACCGATGCCGTGCTGTCTTCGATGCCGCCGGTGATCGTCTGCCCGGGCAAGCGCTGACCCGACTGCAGGGCCACCAACCAGCCTGCGCCGGACCCGATCATCGCCACGACGATCGACCACGCGACCACCTTGCGCCACGTGCTGGTGCGACGCACGAGAGGCTCTTCGCCTTCTTCGAGTTCGCGGATGATGCGAGCGGCACGCACGGTGTAGTCATCACGCAGCGTTTGGTAGTCGTCGTCGTCGATGTCGCCCGCTGCACGCTCACGCTCCAAGTCGCGTAGCGACTCGAGCAGGAAGTCGCGCTCTTCGGAGAGTCGGTCGCGATCGGTCACGAGTCGCGACCCAGTGCGTCATCGACGAGTCGACGATCAGCCGAGGACGGACCAGATTCTTCACGCTTACGCCAGCGAACGAAAGCCATGCCGAGCAATGCGACCGCTGCGACGAATACCGCGACGGGCAGTGCCCACACCACGGCATCGATACCCGTTGCACGCGGTACGAGCAACACCTGTCCGCCGAAGCGAGCCTCGATGTACGCGATGATTTCGTCGTCGCTGCGTTGTCCCTCGGAAACCTGCCGTGCGATCTCGGCACGCAGCGACTCGGCGGCTGCAGCGCGCGAAACGTAGATGCTTTCACCCGAGCAGGTGGGGCAAGCGAGGCGCTGCGAGATGGAGTCGATGCGATCCTGCTGAGTGGACGGCCCGCTCTCGCGCAACGTGCCGAATGCGAGCAAACCGGCGAACGCCGCTGCCATCAACACCCACACGCTCGCGCGCAGACGAGAACTCATATACCGAAAGCCGTTCGCAACTTGCCCAGTTCGTCGTCGAGCAACGACGACGTGAGTTCACCTGCAATGCGTAGGCGCACGACACCATTCGGGTCGATCAACCACGTTTCAGGAACGCGCGCCACACCAAAAGCCACCGCGATCGCGCCATCTTGATCGCGCAACTTCGGCCACTCTCCCCCGTTCGACGCGAAGAACTCGTTCACTGCCTCGTCGGAGTCGTCGTTGACCACCGTGTACAACTCGGCGGGATTCTCTTGGTTGGCCTCGTTGGCGGCGAATGCGAGCAGCTCATCGTGTTCGTTGATGCACGGCACGCAGGTGGAGTTGAAGAAGTTGAGCACCACCCACGAACCCTTGCGGCGCGAGAGGTCGAACTGTGCATCGTCGAGCGTCGTCGTGACCACCGCAGGCGCAGGTTGACCGACGAGCGGCGAGAACGCGTCGTCCGGTGCATTCGGCTCGGCACTGACGAGCACCCACAGCAACGCCACCATGATCACACCGACGAAAGATGCGACGATCGGTGCGACGCGACGGTTCATCGGCCCGCCGACTCCTCGACAGAGTCACCGAGCGGCACGTCGGCCGACACGGGATCAGTCGCGCGACGACGACGTCGGCCCGGGAAGAGCGCAAGCAACGTGCCGAGCGCCATCAGGAAACCACCCACCCACAGCCACAAGATCAACGGCTTGATGAACACCTTGATGCGCGCCTCACCCGAGTCTTGGCGAACCGGTGGTTCGAGTGTGAGGTAGATGTCCTTGTCGAGGCCCGTGCGCACCGACGGCGTGCCCACGTTCATGCCGATCTTGGTGAACCGCGTGATCGCGGGTGCATACGCCTGACCACCATCGATCGATACGAGCGCCTTCACGCTCACCGTGCGATCGGTCGTCTCCTCCACGACGTCGACCAACTCGAAGGTGTGACCCGAGAACGACGCGGGTCGACCCTGCACCAAGTCGAGTTCCTGACTGTGCGTGTAACTGTTGGACGCGGCGAGTGCGACCGCGGTGAGGATCACGCCGAGGTGCACGATCATGCCGCCGTTGGTGCGACCGAGGAAGCCGCGCCAACCCTGACGACGCGACGCGAGTGCAATCTGGCGAATGGCCGAACCAGCGGCGAAGCCACCGAGTGCGAACGTGACGAGAGGAGCAAGACCGGTGGCACCGACGAGCACACTGCCGAGCAAGGCCACGACGCCGAAGATCGCCGGCCAGAACAAACGCTGCGACAACAACTCGCCCGACGCCTTGCGCCACGGCAGCACTGGAGCAATCGCCATGATCGTGAGGATCGCGATGCCGATCGGAATGCTCATCTGATCGAAGAACGGCTCGCCCACGACGATGGTGCGCGACTGCAGAGCCTCCACCACCAGCGGAAACACCGTGCCAAGCAGCACGACGAAGGCGAACAGGCTGAGCAACACATTGTTGGCGAGGAATGCACCTTCACGCGACCAAGGCGAGTCGATGCTGCCCGGTGCGTGCAGTCGATCACCGCGCCAGCCAATGAGCGCGATCGACACCACCACGATGACCGCGAAGAACGCAAGCAGCCACGGACCGATGTCGCTCTCGCTGAAAGCGTGCACGCTGTTGAGCACTCCCGAACGCGTGAGGAACGTGCCGAGGATCGTGAGACTGAACGTCGCGACGAGAAGCGAGAGATTCCACACGCGCAACATGCCGCGGCGCTCCTGCACGAGAACAGAGTGGATGTATGCGGTACCGGTGAGCCATGGCAAGAGCGAAGCGTTCTCGACCGGATCCCACGCCCACACGCCGCTCCAGCCGAGCACTTCGTAACTCCACCAACCGCCAAGCACGATGCCAAACGTGAGGAAGCCCCACGACACGAGCGTCCAACGACGCGTGGCGAGCAACCACCCCTCGCCCACCCGACCCGTGATCAACGCGGCGATGGCGAACGCGAACGGCACGGTGAAGCCCACGTAACCGAGGTACAGCATCGGCGGATGGAACATCACGAGGATGTGGTTTTGCAGGAGTGGGTTCGGGCCCGGACCATCCGTCACTCCGGGTGCACCTGCAGCGAACGGATTCGCCGGACCGAACGAGATCAGGAAGAAGAACAGCGAGACGAGGAACATCACGCCCATCGCCCACAAACCGAGTTCGTCCTCGCGCTTGCGCCGCAACCAGTGGTACACACCAACGACATAACCCGCGAGCACGAGCACCCACAGCAGAATCGACCCTTCGAGCGCGCTCCAGATTGCGGCGAGGTTGTACAACGTGGGCGTGGCCGTGCTGCCCACCTTCTGGATGTATGCAAGGGAGAAGTCGCGCGTGACGAGCGCCCACTCCATTGCCACGAACGCGCCGATTGCGGCGGCGAAGGCGAGCCACGCGAAACGCGGAACGAGCCGAGCGACGCTCTCGTTCGGATTGTTGGTCTGCTTCGCGCGCGCGGCACTGAACGCGGCGATGGCGCCGAACAGCGATCCGACAATTCCCACGAGCAGGAGCGCCCTGCCGATCGTGCCGATCATCCGGTGATCATCGAGCAGCCGGCACTCTTCGCCTCGTCCACTCGCTCCGAATTCTCTGCGACGTACTCATTGGAGTGTCGCACCTCGATTCGATTGGCTTCGAACGTGTCGCCGTTCATCCGACCGTGGGCCACCACGGGGATGCACTCCTGGAAGATGCCGCCGGGATCTCCCGCATAGGCAACGGCGAGCGTCTCACCGTTGAACTCGAGCGTGAACGTGGTGGCACCGAGCACTTGCTTCACCGAACCCTCTTCCACGGTGCCTTGCACACGAATGCGGCGGTCGGGATCGCAACCTTCCTTCACACCAATCTCGTCGACGTTGCAGTAGTAGTCGATCGCCGAATTGAGGAACTGCGACACGACGACCACGCCAGCCACGACGACGATCGAGAGCAAAGCGACGTAACGCCACTGGCGCTTGCGCACGCGTGGCGCCGGAGCAACGTTGGTGTCGCGGGGGCTCAGATCCATGGCTTGTCCTGATCGGGAATCTTCTTCGACAGTCGCGAACCGATGATCAAGGTACGAACGACGAGCAGCACGATGCCACCGAAGGTGACCACATAGGTCGTGGCGATGAATCCGACATCCTTCATCGCACACTCCCCTCGGCGATGCGCTCGGTGATCGCCAAATCGATGCCCTTGGCTTCCTCGATGTCGCGCATGGCGAGGATGCGCTGACGATGCGACACGAGCCAGCCGTACAACGCAGAGAAACCGAGTACGCCGACGAGCAACGTGAACAACATCAGGTCGTCCAATTTCACGTCGCCATCCGGGCTGAGCACGCTCGCCTCTTGGTGCAAGCTGCGCCACAACAACACACTGAAGTGCACGAGCGGAATCTGGAACACCGCGAGCAGAGCGAGGATCGCCGAGCGCTTGGCTCGACGCTCCGGCGTGCCGCCAAGACCACGCACGGCGAGATAGCCGAGATAGGTGACGAAGAGGAACGCCGTCGTGGTGAGACGCGGATCCCACTGCCAAAACGTGCCCCACGTGAGGCGACCCCACAAACTCCCCGACATGAGAGTGAGGGCCATGAACAACACACCGACTTCGGCGGATGCTCCGGCTACGCGATCGAAGCCGAGCGAGTGACGCCTGCCAAACAGATAACACGCCGATGAAACCGCGGTGACGATGAACGCGAGGTATGCCGTCCACGCCGTCGGCACGTGCACGTACATGATGCGCACCGACTCGCCTTGGATTGCATCTGCCGGCGTGATGAACAATCCACCGATCACCACCCAACCGAGGGCGAGCACCGCGAGCGCGCCGAACACGCGCGTGGCGGGAGTGCCGACTTTCGCCGGGTCAGTGAGGGGGGTCGAGTTCACGGATCTCCATCATTCCCCAACCACGCTGTCGAACGACAGCAGACCTCCCAATCCGAATATTCCTGCGAAGACGAACAGGATCCCGACCCAGGGCCAGCCGTCCAGGATCTCGAGGCCCGCTACCCCAATGGCCGACTCGGTGGCGCGGGTGGCGGCAAGGAGCACGGGGGCAACGACGGGAAGCACGAGCAGGGGCAAGAGGGTCTCGCGGTAGCCAGCTCCTGCAATCAGCCCGCCGTAGAGCACCCCGACAAATCCGAGGCCGAGGGTGGCACCCACCATCGTCACGAGCAGCAGTCCCCACCCTGCCAGAGACAACTGCACGTCGTACAGCACGAAGCCCACGAGGATCAGCACGATCTGGAGGAGGAACAACTCGACCATCACGGCGAGCGACTTGCCGAGGAACACACCCTGCATGTCGACTCCTGCGGCGCGCAACGACTCGAGCGCACCGTCGTCGACGTCGGCGGCGTACGAACGCTGCACGACGAGAAACGTCGAGAACATCGTCGCCAACCACACGAGCCCACCAGCGGTGCGCTGCAACACGGCGTCGTTGTCGAGAGCAAAGGCGAACGCCACCATCACCAACCCGGCGAACGGCAACACCTGGTTGATGACGACACGGCCACGCCATTCGATGCGCAGATCCTTCTTCGCGACGCGCCACGCGATTCCGCCGGTGCCGAGTGACTTCACGACGTCACCTGCCCACCCGACATGGACACGACCCGTGCACCGAGCCGCTCTGCACGCTCGGACTCGTGCGACGCGAGGACGATGGTGGCGCCAGCGCGGGCTGCAGCGCGCAACACCTCATCCAACTCGTCGCGACCCGTGGCATCCAGTCCCGAATGCGGCTCGTCGAGCAACCACAACTCGGCGCGACGCGTGACGAGACACGCGAGTGCAACTCGTTTGCGCTGACCCGTCGACATGGCGCCAACGCGACGATCGGCAAGCGCATTCGAAATACCCATGCGCTGCATCGCCTCGGACATCTCGGCTTCGGTGGCGCCACTCAACTCACCCCAGAAGCGCACGTTCTCCCGCGCCGACAAGTCGAGGAACAGGCCGTTGCGTTGACCGAGCAAGCCGACTCGCTTGCCCACCTGGTCACGATCGAACGACAGATCGTGATCGAGCACGTGTGCACTACCCCGGCTCGGCGCCACCAATCCCGCGCACAAGCGCAACAACGACGACTTGCCAGCACCGTTCGGTCCGCGCACCACGACGATCTCGCCGCGCTCGACACGCAGTGTCGCGCCGGCAAGAGCAGGGTGGCTGCCATACAGCGCCACCACGTCGTGCAGGTCGATCACCGTGTTCATTGTCCGCTGAACCTCGGTGGACGTTTTTCGGAAAATGCGAGGCGACCTTCGCGCGCATCATCGCTGTCGAGCGCGGTCATGCGCGAATCCCGCACGGCATCGGTCAACGAGTCTGCGTCGAGTGCGAGTTTGTGTCCGCGCATGCTGAGCGGTGCCATTCGCGACAACTCGTGCGCCCACTGCAGCGCGAGATCGAAGTCACCAATGCGGTGCACTGCGCCGATCGCGTGCAAACGTGCTGCGTCGTACGTCTCAGCCGCGAGCAACATGGCGCGCGCCACGGCCGGCGTGAACTCGCGCACCAAGCGCTGCACCGTCCAGTGGTGCACCACGAGCCCGAGTCGTGCGGCAGGAACTCCGACCACACAATCTGAGGTGGCCACGCGCAGGTCACTGACGGCGAGTAGCTGCACTCCCGCCCCGAGCGCAGACCCGTGCGCATGGGCAATCACGGGAAACGGCAACTCGGTGAACGCCAGCAACACCTCGTTCAGAACCAGGTGGAAGTCGCTCTCACGCACACCCGAAAGATCGGCTCCCGCGCAGAACACCGGGCCTTCACCACGCAGCACCATCACCCGAGCACCGCTCGACTCTGCCGCGAGCTGGGCTTCGCGGATCGACTCGAGCATCGCCACATCGAGTGCATTTCGCTTGTCGGGGCGAGCAAGCGTGACGACCGCCACCTCGCCCTCCATTGCGCTGCGGACGCTGCGCTCGTCAGAGGTCATCGGCGCGCACCTACCATGACATCGAGATTATGTCTTCGACCCCCAATCCCTCCGATCCGGTTCGTGAGCGACGAGCCGTCATCGCTCGTTGGAACTCACTCGCCACGCGAGTGGGATACGCGGCATTCGGCGTGTCGATCGTCGCGGTGATGGTCGGCGCTTTCACTGACTTCTCGACGCTCGTCGCCCGCGTCGCGACGGGTGGACTGATCGTCGGGTCGATCCTCCTTGCACCAGCCATCGTGATTGGCTACGCCATCAAGGCCGCAGAAAAGGAAGACCGCCGACTGGGCGTGTGAAGCGCCGCGGGGATACCGTGACGCCCACATGTCCGTTCGACTCCCCGCTCCCGAACGCAAGGACCAGATCCTCGACGTAGCCCTCCGCGTTTTCGCTGAACGCGGCTTCCACGAAACGTCGATGAACGACGTTGCCGAGGCGGCAGGAATCACCAAGCCGGTCGTCTACCAACACTTCGCTTCCAAGCGCGCCCTGTTTCTCGCGATCATCGAAGACGTCGGCCAACAGATGATCGCCGGCGTGACGAGTGCGTCGTCGTCGCAAGGTGACGGTCGCACGAAGACGGAACTCGGCGTGATTGCGTTCTTCCAATGGGTTGCTGCATACAACGACTCGTTCCGCTTCCTCTTCGACTCCGGTGTGCGCAACGACCCGGAGTTCGCAGCAGCAATTCAGAACGTGCTCGATTCGATGGCCGCAGCGATTGCACCGCTGATCTCGAACACGATCGCTCCAGAACGACTCGACTTGCTCGCACACGGAGTCGTGGGCACCTGCGAGTCCGTCGCCCGACACCTGATCCTGCACCGCACCTCGTTCGATCCGCAGGAGGTGGGTCGAATGGTGGCCGAACTCGTGTGGGGCGGACTCCGCGAAATCGTCGGCTGACTCTCCCCTCAGTTCGCACCCTCAGTAACCTGACGTCATGCCGAATCCGGGCGAACACCACCCCGCCTTCGAGGAGTACTGCGAATGCATCTTCGAGCTTCGCGAGGACAACGTCGATGTGATCCAGGCGCGCGTCGCCGAGCGCCTCAACGTGTCGCGACCCTCGGTATCGGAGATGATCCGCCGCATGGAGAGCGAAGGCCTGATCCAATTGTCCGGCCCGAAGATCACCTTGACGAAGAAGGGCGAGACGCTCGCCGAGCGCGTGGTGCGCCGCCATCGTCTGGCAGAGCGATTCCTTACCGACGTACTCGGTCTGTCGTGGGCACAGGCCCACCATGAAGCAGGCAAGTGGGAGCACGTGCTCAGCGACGACGTGGAGGAAGCGATCAGCAAGATGCTCGGCAACCCCACCACGTGCCCGCATGGCAACCCCATCCCTGGTTCGGACTATGCAACGACCAATCTCGTGCCCCTCGCCTCACTGAACATCGGCGACGAGTTCACCGTCACGCGCATTCCTGAAGAGTTGGAGTTCGAGCCCGGCATGCTCGAGTTCCTCGAGCGATCGTCCGTGACACCGGGATCGCGCGGCGCAGTGCGCGAAGTGACGAGCGACGGCGGATTGCAGGTGGCGATCAACGACAAGACCGTCGGTCTCGATCAGTTCGCCTGCTCCAAGATCCTCGTCGCGCACTGAACATGCGCCGAACCCTCGCCATCTCGCTGCTGTTCGTCGTGTCTCTCGGCGCGTCGGGATGTGCAACTGAAGTCATCGAGGCGGAACTCACCACGACGACGACCGTTGCCGGCCGACCCGACCCATCAGGTGACGTCGGCGAGTTGTTCGACCAACTGCAGGATTCGTTCGCGACGATGTCCGAGGCGTTGGCCGAGGGCGACCGCAACCGAGCGCGCGAGGAACTCGACTACGTGGAGCGGATTTGGGTTGCCCTCGAACCGCAGATCGTTGGATTCGGGGAACAGTTCGTGGAAGATGCTCGTCGCATCGTCGACCTTGCCGTCACTGCAGTGGAACGAAACCGCCCAGCAGACGCGGGCAAGGCGTTGCGCTTCATCGAACTGGTGATCGCGGCACTCCCCAACTAACGCATCGAGAGCGGCAACGGTCGCGAATGCACCACCGTGAGCCGACGCGTCGACCTGGTGAGCGAGACGTACAACGCGCGCATGCCGTGCAACTCGGACTCGACGATCTCCTCGGGCTCGACCACCACCACGCCGTCCAACTCGAGACCTTTCACCACACTCACCGGCACGACCGTGAGATCGAAGGTGAGACCAGAACTTCCGGCGCGACCGAACTCAACGCCGCGACGAGTGAGCTCGTCCTCGATTTCACCGCAGCGTGCATCGGCAGCGACGATGGCGACATTCCCTGACGAACCGTTTCCCTGGCCTGCACCACCCGTGGCCATCTCGTCACGCAACGCGATCGCCTGTTGCACTGACTCGGCGACGAGATCGTTCGTGGAGACCATCTTCGGCTCGGCATCGCCCTCGCGAATCGATCGTGGCGCCTTGAGCCCCGGCGCGGCTTCGTTCATCACACGCTCTGCGAGCTGCATGATCTGAGCGGGAATGCGATACCCCACCGAGAGCCCGACCACCTTCGACGCGCGGTTGTCCGGTAGGTAGCGCAGGATGTCTTCCCATGCGTCGGGGGCAAACGGCCCGGTGGCCTGAGCGAGATCGCCCACCACCGTCATTGCGCCATTGAGACTGCGACGCGAGACCATCCGCAACTGCATCGGAGTGAGGTCCTGCACTTCGTCGATCACGATGTGCCCGTAAGTACGTACTTCGTCGGCCTCGTGGATTCGTCCGCTCTTGCGTGGACGTGGGCCGAGAAGCGCGAGGGTCTCGTCGAGCAACGCAATGTCGGCGTCGCTCCACTGCACTTCGTCGATGGCAGCACTGCGCTCGCGGTACAACAACGGCCACTCATCGTCGGCAAGCGACTCGCCCGCGCTGCGCAACAACGCCTTGGATCCGTAGAGATCGTGCAACAACTCGGCTGGTGTGAGGATCGGCCACATGCGTACCAAGAGCGCGCGGTACTCGGGTAGGTCGCGCAAGGCATCGCGCAACGTCTCGAGATCGGGATTCTCATCGCGGCCCGTGGCAGCGAGTGCCGCCACCACTTCCGACTCCACCCAGCGATACGCGGCGTTGTGTCGGCGGAATCGCCTTCGTGCTTCGCGCACGATGCGCGCCGACTCACTGACCTTCAAGCGCAGGTAACCGGCACCGAACGCCAACGAGAAGTCCTCACGAATCGGACGCTCGCGGTCGCGTACCGCCTTGGCCAGCACCTCCGTCATGCGCAGACCACCCTTCACTTGGGCGATGCGCGGATCTTCCTTGCGGCCGAAGCGATGCATCGGTACCAAGTCGGCCAACACGGCCTGCTCCACACCTGCTTCGCCGAGCGACGGCAACACGCGTTCGATGTACCGCAAAAAGACGCGGTTCGGACCGAGCACGAGCACACCTTGATCTTCGAGCGGAAAGCGATGCGTGTACAAGAGGTATGCGGCGCGGTGCAGCGCGACCACTGTCTTTCCCGTTCCGGGTCCACCCTGCACGACGAGCACGCCGTTGTGTGTGGAACGAATGATCTCGTCCTGCTCGGCCTGGATGGTGGCGACGATGTCGCCGAGTTGTCCCGTGCGACCACGAGCAAGAGTGGTGAGCAACGTGCCGTAGCCGCGCAAGCCCGTGTCCTCTTGTCGTACACCATCGAGACCTTCGTCGTGACCAATTCCCAAGTGACCTTCGCCGAACAGTTCGTCTTCGATACCGAGCAACTGTCGACCCTCGACGGCGAAGTGACGCCGACGAGCGAGCCCCATCGGCTCGCGGCCCGTCGCTCGATAGAACGGCTCGGCTACCGGCGCGCGCCAGTCGACCACCACCGGTTCGCGCTCCTCGTCGGCCACCGCCAAACGACCGATGTGGAAACTCTCGATGCCCTCGCCTTGAACGCGATCGATACGACCGAACACCAGGGCCGCGTCGCCGAGGTCGAGATTGGTGAGGCGGGCCAGCAGCTGTTCGTCGAAGGCGTTGCGCTCATAACGGGCCTGAAAGGTGCCGCCCGTGTCGGCCTCGTTCAGACTGCGGATCCGCCAGGCGTCCTCCCGACTCTTTTCGAGACAGGCATAAGCGCGGTCGATGTAGGCCTGTTCGGCCGCCAGGTCGGGGTGGTGTTGGCTCATTTTGGGGGTGTCCTACTCTACCGTCGCCCAGTCACGCCCAAATTGGACGAATGAACCGCGTCTTTGTCAGGATTCGGCCAACACATCGACAGAACTGTCATCGGCGGAGGCGGTCATGTCCCACATTGCTCGTTGGTGGTTGGCATTTGCGCTGACCGGTTGCGCGACGAACTCGACGGCGCTCGTCGTCACACCACCTGTCGACCGTGTCGACGTCATCACATCGCGTGCGACCACGACGACGCCAGTAACGGCTCCACCGGAAGTCACCGCCGTCAGCGCGACACCAACTCGTCGCGACGTACTCGCACTGATCGAGGAACGTGTGCAGTGCGGACGCTCCCCCGAACGCTGCGACTACGAACGCCTCGCTGTGCCGGAGAGTCCGTACGACCGCGAGTTGCGAGCACTGATGAAAGAACGAGTCGACTTCGGGCTGCGCACCATCGCAGGCAGAGGTGTCTTGCGCCCGACGGTGACGTCGATTCGCCTGACGAGCCCAGGTGTGGCGGAAGTCCTGACGTGCGTGTACGACGCTCTCGTGCTGTACGACACACGCACGATCCCCGGCGTACACATCGTGTTCAACGACCGGGTCATCTCGATCTTTTCGACCTGGTCGATGCACCTACATGAAGGGAGGTGGAAGTGGTTCTCGGAAGAAGTCACGCGGTACGCCATCGAGCGCGACGCCTGCTGATCGCCCTGAGCGTGGTCACACTCACCGCACAACCAGCGACTGCAAGTGATGGAGGTGGCTCGACACTCGCAGGTGTGAGCGGATCGCAGATCATGGCGGGCGTCACCTTCGGTGCGCCCCCTGATGCCGGCTCGTCATGTGAGTGGTCACCCGTCGACACCCGCGACCCAGGCATGGACATGTTCGAAGAAGTACGCCGTGATGCGAACGGCATCGACTACCGGTTGTACGACTACGCATGCACCGACGAGTCGAGTGCGTATCACTGGGTTCCCGAAGTGAGCCCCGACACACTCGCCAACCAAGCGTCTGCCGTGGTCTACGACAACATTCCCGCGCCGTGGGGTGAGTTCGCACCACCCGCGCGTCGCGGCGTGGTGAACGTCGGCACGTGGTTTTGGGTGAACCCCCTGATGTGGGTTCCCGTGCGCGCGACTGCGTGGGTGCCGACGCCAAGTGGTCCGCTCATCGTGACCACCACGGCCACACCGAAGAAGTTGATCTTCGATCCCGGCGACGGGGACCTCGGCAATGGCGAAACGGAATGCACCGGGCCGGGCATTCCGTGGATCGAAGCCTTCGGCGATCACCTGCCGTCGCCGTGCATGTACACCTATCGCCATTCATCTGCGGGGAGACCAAACGAAGTCTTTGCCGCGTCACTCGCCATTCGGTGGCACGTCACCTGGGCTTCGAACACCGGCGCAAGTGGATCGCTCGGTGACGTGGAGGTGGGTGCCTCACACCAGATGGTGATCCG
>CAZWKD010000009.1:26843-28563 GCA_964633985.1 uncultured Acidimicrobium sp.
CAAGTGGATCGCTCGGTGACGTGGAGGTGGGTGCCTCACACCAGATGGTGATCCGAGAAATTCATGGACTCGTCAACCGCTGATCGAAGCCACCTGCGCACTGCACAGCGCGACCAGGTCGTGTGGCGATAGTTCGATGTCGAGGTCACGTCGGCCACCGCTGACGAAGATGGTGGCGAACTCGAGCGCGGACTGATCGAGCACGGTGGCGACACGTTGACGCTGACCGAGCGGGCTGATACCGCCGACCACGTATCCCGTGAGACGCTCGGCGGCGCGAGGCTCCATCATCTCGCAGCGCTTGGATGCCATCACCTGCGCGAGGCTCTTCAGCGCGAGGTTGCCGCTCACCGGCACGATGGCGACCACGGGTGTGCCATCTGCGCGCGCGAGCAAGGTCTTGAACACGCGGCTCTCCTCCACACCAAGTGAACGTGCCGCGGCCTTGCCAAAGCCATCGTCACCCGGCTCGACAGAGAGGTGATGCACCGTGTGTGCGATGCCATGACTCACCAATTCGGAGATCGCCGGCGTGGCTCCCTTGTGTGCGCCCACGCCACCATCATTCCATCGCACCGATGATCGAGAGGCGGGGAGTCGAAATCTGGGTAGCGACGGGGCTCATGCCGTGACACACTGAACCACTTGTTTCGGTGCCGTATCGGGTTCGATGTGGCACCGAATGACGACAGAAAAAGGAACAGACATGGCAGTGAGCACCTCCCGCGACGGCATCCTCCTCGAGCGTCGATACGCAGCCGTCATTGGCTCGATTTCGGATGAGTCACTCGCCGCCATGGCGCTCGCCGTTGATGAGAAGGTGCGCGATCCCCTCGCCCGAATGCTGGCCCTCCCCGCCGGCGCATTCGACGAACCCGCCACACTCGGCGGCCGACTCCGTGAAGCAATGAAGACTCGTCGCGCCCACCTCGACACGGGCGTGGTTCTCGGCGAAGCCGCCACCAACAAGGCGATCGACATGCTCGGAGATCGCTCCGATGACCCGAGCTACGAAGACCTGCAAATGGCGTTGCCGAAGTTGATCGAAGAGTTCGGTCTGGATGCCGTGCGCATGATGGCGATTCAGTTCTCCGTCGGTCTCGGCGGTTTCCGCAAGCTCGTCGCCAACGACGAGCGTTTCCAGATTCCGTCCTCGCAGTCTTCGTCGGCTCCCACGGCCAAAACCGAGAGCGCCGACGACGCCGAGAAGAAGCGCCTGCGCGCCGAGCGCAAGCAGCGCGAGAAGGAACTTCGCGCCAAGCAACGCAACAAGGGCAAGTGATGTTGCGTTTCGGTTCGGTCGGTGGTCGCGCGCACGCATTCTTCGGTGATGATCGTCAGCCAAGCGCCGTCGACATCGAACGAACTCTCGGCCTGCCTGCCGACCCGATGCTGTGTATCTCACATTGGGACGAGATGCGAACACGTCTCGACGAACTGGCGAAGGGCAGTTCGCGTTCCGTTCAACTCACCGAACTCGACTGTCCGATTCCGCGACCGAGCCAGCTGTTTGCCGTCGGTCTCAACTATCGCAAGCACGCCGAGGAGATGAACAGCCAGATTCCGAGCCAGCCGCTCGTCTTCGCCAAGTTTCCGAGCTCGTTGAACTCCCCCACGGGCACCGTGACGATCGTCGGTGACACCTGTGACTACGAATCAGAAGTCGTGGTGGTGATCGCCAAGGGCGGTCGTGACATCCCCGTATCCGAAGCGTGGAATC
>CAZWKD010000009.1:28663-32195 GCA_964633985.1 uncultured Acidimicrobium sp.
GTGGTGGTGATCGCCAAGGGCGGTCGTGACATCCCCGTATCCGAAGCGTGGAATCACATCGCGGGTTTGTGCGCCGGACAAGACGTGTCCGACCGCGGCCTGCAATACGCGGGTGCGCCACCGCAATTCAGTCTCGGCAAGAGCCGCCGTGGCTTCTCGCCAGTCGGCCCGTGGGTGGGCGACGTGCGCGAACATCCGCGCCGCGACACCTTGACGATCGGCTGCTCCGTGAATGGTGAGACACGCCAAAGCACCGAGATCCACGACATGATCTTTCCGATCGATCAGGTGGTGTCGTTCCTCTCGAGCATCGTCGAGTTGCGCAGCGGCGACCTGATCTACACAGGATCGCCCTCTGGAGTGGGTCACGGTATGAAGCCGCCGAAGTACTTGCAGCCCGGTGACGTGATCGAGACCACGCTCGAAGGCGTGGGCACGATCATCAACCGCTGCGTCTAGCGGTCACTCACTGCCGACGTCGTTACGACGTCATGCCCTCCAAGCCGACGAATCCACGCGCAAACTCGATCTCGCCCATGTGGCGCAACGCGTGCTGATACACCCAGCACTCCACCGCATCGAGCACAGTGATGCCGTGTTCGCCTGCCGCGCGGGCACTGAACGTAGAAGCGATCTGTGGTGGGAACGGTCTCGAGATCACGACACGGTGCAACTCCGCCGGATCGAGTGCTGCCAACCATGATTGGGTGCGGTCGAACACTGCGGCGAAATACTCCTTGAACTCGTCGTAATTGCCGATGCGCTGCGCGGTCATCTCGCCCACCGTGCGGTGCTTGCCGTGATCGGGGATGGTCGGCGCAACACGTGCGTTCCAGTCGTCGTTCCAAATTGGCGCTTCACCCGTGATCAACATGTGCGATGCGTCCACCATGTTGGTGATGTGGAAGAGACTGAACGCGATCGGGAGCACGTCGTCGCGCTCGACGTAGTTGACGTGCTCGATCGACATGGTGTCGAGTGCCTGGTCGTACAGCGACCGCACCGCAGCGAGCCGCCTGCACAGTGATTCGTGGGCTACATCACTCATTCACATCACCCATTTGGCGCTACTCCCTCGACGATTCGACACGGGCTTGCACTTCCGTGTCCTTCTTGGTCATTTTGCTTCGCACTTCGAAGTGCACCCGATGAATCGTGCCAGTGAACGGGAAGGGGCCCGCATAATCGGGAGCCACGGGCGAAAGACGATCACAACCGAGATCCATACCCATGGAGCCGAGGATGCGCATGATCACCGGAATGTGCACGCTTGCAAGATCCTTGCCGTCGACGAAGATCGACAACTCGCCGGTGTTGTCCGTTCGATCGAAGCGCGCGCCGATCGTGTGTCGACCTGGCGCAAGCGTGATTGGTGCACTCGCACGCTGGATCTTGCCGAGCGCGTTGTACACGAAGTGCAACGTCGAGTCCTTGATGAACAACGAGTGCCCGAGGTTGTGACTGCCGCGTGCGTACAACACGCCTTCGACTGGTGCACTTCCCACTTCGACGTCTGCTTCGATCGTCCACGCGCGTCCGGACAACATCGGGCACGCATCCGACGGGATGTGCGCGATCGGTGGGTAGTACGTGTACGTGGTGCCGTAGTGGGGCGAGCCAGGACGTGGCTTCGAGCCGAACAACTCGACCGCACGGTCGTCCAACGGCAAGACCCCGTACTTGCGTGCCTCCGTCCACCAGGTCTCGACCATTTCCGCCAAGCGCTGGGGCTCCTTGTCGGCCAGGTCGTGCATCTCGGAGAAGTCCGAGGTGAGATCGAACAACGACCAAGTGTCCTTGTCGTAGTCGACACCCTGATCGTGGAAGGTCACGGCCTTCCATCCGTCCTTCCAAACGGCGCGGTGACCGATCATCTCGAAGTACTGCGGCGACGTGCGCTGAACGGGTCGAGCGTCGACGAGCGAATCAAGGATGCTCTCGCCATGCAACGGCATCTGCTCGACACCGTTGACGACCTTCGGCAACTCGACGCCGAGGGCCTCGTAGATGGTCGGAGCGATGTCGACGAGGTGGCAGAAACCGTGACGCACGCCAGGGTTGGCGATGCGCTTCGGCCACGAGATGACGAGCGGGTCGCGAATGCCGCCGCCGTACGTCTGTGACTTGTACCAGCGACACGGAGTGTTGCCGACCTGCGACCATCCCCACGGATAGTTGGAGTGTGAATGCTTGGTACCGATGTCGTCCAAGCGCGTGGCGACGATCTCATCCACGTTCTCCCAGACGCCATTGAAGAAGCACCACTCGTCGAACACGCCCTGTGGTCCGCCTTCGCGGCTGGCGCCGTTGTCGGACAACAACACGACGATCGTGTCGTCCAACTGCTCGGAACCCTCGAGGAAATCGAGCAGACGACCGATCTGTGCGTCGGTGTGGTCGAGCATCGCAGCGAAGGCTTCCTGCAGTCGCGCAGCGAACTTCTTCTCGTTGACACTCAACTCATCCCACGGCCGCACGCCAGGATTGCGCGGTGCGAGCGCGGTGTCAGGTGGCACGATGCCCATCTGCTTTTGGCGCGCAAACACCCGCTCCCGTTGGACGTCCCAACCTTCGTCGAACTTGCCGCGCCACTTGTGCAGATATGAATCCGGAGCGTGGTGCGGTGCGTGTTGTGCGCCGAACGCGAGATAGAGGAAGAACGGCCGATCCGGTCGCACCGACATGAGGTCGCGGATCCACCCGATCGACTCGTCCACCAAGTCCTCGCTCAGGTGATAGCCCTCCTCAGGACGACGCGGCGGCAAACAGTGCTGATTGTCGCGCGTCAGCTCGGGATAGAAGTTGTCGGTTTCTCCGTTGAGGAATCCGTAGAAGCGATCGAATCCCTTCTGCAACGGCCAGTTGTGGTGCGGTCCTGCGGCGGAGCACTCCTCCATCGGCGCCAAGTGCCACTTGCCTGCGCACAGCGTGGCGTAGTCGTACTGCTTGAGTACTTCGGCCATCGTGGCGGCGCGCGGAGTGATGCCACCACGCATGTTGGGAAACCCCGTGTTCCAGTTGGACACGCCACGCATGCCCACCGAGTGATGATTGCGCCCGGTGAGCAACGCCGAACGTGAAGGTGAACAGAGTGCCGTGGTGTGGAAACCGGTGAACTGAGCGCCACGGTTGGCGAGACGATCGATGTTCGGCGTGGGCACTTCGCCTCCGAAACAACTGGGATGGGCGAAACCCATGTCGTCGAAGACGATCACGATGACGTTGGTCCGCCCGCTCAAGCGCCGTTGCTCGGGCCACGAGGGCGTGGACGTCTGATACGTGTCGCCGATCACTCCCCCGAAGTCCGGCTCTGCAAACGTCATCTTGCACAGGACTCTATGTTTTGTCATAGTCTCTGTCAAAAGTTTGGAGAACCCATGACTGAGCAATCCGATCGCAAATCGGGCGAACGCCTCGAACACCGTTACGGCACGATCGACAAGCACTACGCCATCTCGCTCGCCACACGCGAACCCGAGAACGACGGCCCCATCTACATGGTCAACCTGATGAAGTACTTCGCCGTTGCGCA
>CAZWKD010000010.1:0-31943 GCA_964633985.1 uncultured Acidimicrobium sp.
GCTCATGAAGACCACCGACATCGTTGACAGCCAGAACAAGCGCAACGACCTCCCCCAAGTACGCCCCGGCGACGAGGTGAAGGTGCACGTACGAGTGGTCGAAGGTGGCAAGGAGCGCGTGCAGATTTTCCAGGGCAACGTGGTGGCTATTGCAGGTTCGGGAATTGGCGAGAGCTACACCGTCCGCAAGCTGTCCTACGGCGTGGGTGTCGAGCGCACCTTCCCGTTCCACAGCCCGGCCGTGGCCAAGCTCGAGGTGGTGCGTCGTGGCGACGTGCGCCGAGCCAAGTTGAACTACCTCCGCGACCGTAAGGGCAAGTCGGCCAAGGTGCGCGAGAAGCGCGAAGACCAGTAGTTCACACGGGTCGCCGCACACTTTGAACACCGACGACCTCGACAACTTCGAAGCCGAGCGCGAGATGCAGCTCGCGCAGGAGTATCAGGACGTCGTCGGCATGTTTCGTTATGCCGTCGAAACCGACCGGCGTTTCTATCTCGCCAACAACGTGGACGTTCGCGTGTTGAGTGAGGGCCCACGCCCGATCCTCGAGGTGGAATTGAGCGACGCATGGGTGTGGGACATGTACCGCAAGAGCCGATTCGTCCCCAAAGTGAGGGTGCTCAGCTTCAAGGATCTCAACGTCGAAGAACTTCCCAAGGTGGATCTCTAAGGCAAGCCCGTGGGCGATGGGGTGAAGACCTCGTCGCCACTCACTATCAGCGACGTGGTTGGCGCATCGTGGCTCGCAACTTTCGCTCCAAGCGCGGCGAACTCGACGTTGTCGCGTTTCGTGATGGTGTGCTCGCCGTGGTGGAGGTTAAGGCGCGACGCTCCAGTGATTTTGGTGATCCGTTGGAGTCGATATCTCCAGCGAAGCAACTGCGGGTGCGGCGGGCCACGCAGGACTTGCTCGAGTCACACGGTGAAGTGTTGGAGGGGTTTCGAGTCAGACAAGTTCGGTTCGATGCGGCGAGCGTGCTCGGTACTCACATCGAGGTCTTGGAGGACGCGTTCTGAACTTCGCTGCTTAGCCGTTTGCTGCTTCGCGTTCCCAACATGCGTAGTGCCAGTGGCGCCGCAGGTCGGGGGCATCGCGCGGCACGCACACGTTGTGACCCATCCCCACTGGAATGTCTCGGTTACAGCCGGGACACACATATTGTTTGCGCGCCTCGTACGGCTGCACGCGACGAACTTCGACTGGCCCGTAGAGGCCGTGCCACATGCTCACCCGAAGAACGCCCACGCCACGATCGCGGCAATGATCAACATGGCTGATCCCACCATCAGGATGTCGCTCGGGCGCTTGACACGTTTGCGCATTGGGTTGAATCCCATCCCTTCAGTATTGTCTCGTTGATGGAAACCTTGCTGGTCTCTCGTCAGGATGGTGTCGTCACGGTGACGATGAATCGGCCGGCAAAGAAGAACGCCGCCAACGACGTGATGTGGCGCGAATTGCTCGACACCTTCCGTGAGGTGGCGGCGAACCCTGACGATCGGGTCATGGTGCTCACCGGAGCAGGTGGCGAATTCTGCAGCGGCGCCGATCTCTCCAGCCGCGGTGACCAGGGACCGACGAGCCCACTCGCGCGAATGCGCATGATCAACGACGTCTGCCTGACGCTGCAGCGCATGCCGCAGCCGACGATCGCCAAGGTGCGGGGAGTGGCCGTGGGTGCGGGCTGCAACATGGCGCTCATCTGTGATCTGGTGGTGGCGAGCGACAACGCTCGTTTCGCGGAGATCTTCAGCAAGCGTGGGCTCTCCGTCGACTTTGGTGGCACGTGGGTGTTGCCGCGCCTCGTCGGCATGCATCGAGCCAAGGAACTGGCGTTCTTCGCCGACATCATCTCCGCGAAAGAAGCAGGAGAGATGGGTCTCATCAACCGCGTGCTGCCCGATGGCGACGTGGATCGATTCGTCGATGATTGGGCGAAGCGACTCGCTGCCGGACCACCGATTGCACTCGCTCAGACGAAGCGCATGTTGAACAACTCGCTTGACGTGACTCTCGAGCAGGCGCTGGAAGACGAAGGTTCTGCGCAGGCGAACAACTTCAACACGCGCGACGCGATCGAAGCAATGACCGCGTTCCTCGAGAAGCGCGAACCACGCTTCACCGGGCGCTGATAAGTCGCCCTCCATCGCTCCCACTAGCGTTCAACGCGTGGTGAAGAGCGCCCTCATGGGTCTGTTGCTGGCTTTGGTGCCTGGCGTGGCGTTCGCCACCACCGAACCGGTGGAGACGACGGTGCCGGTCGACGCGGAAGCTCCCGACGAGCAGGGAAATGTTTCCGACACTCCGGTGGTGATTGCGCCGCGAACTCCGAGTGCGGTGACGACGATTCCGGCGGGATGTCCCATGCCGATGTCGCCTCAAATGGTGTTCATTGGCGAGCTCGTCACCTTGGGGGAGTCGACGGCCACGTTTCGGATCACTCAGATCCGCGCGGGAATTCCGGCAGGTTATGTCACCGAGGATGTCGTGGAAGTGCGCTACGGGCAGGACGCGAAGTTCCTCGAAGTAGGCAACCGATATTTGGTTGGTGCGGCGAGCGACACCTACTCACCGATCCTCATTTCCAAGGTTCGCGAAGATGCACCGCTCTTCGGCGGTGATGCGGTGATCGGCGTCGGTGATGCGGGAACGTGTCCACGCATCGAAGACCCCATTCGCACGTTGAACGAGGACGGCTCCACGATCGACACCGCGGTGTTGTCGCCGTTGCGTGGCTCGTTGCCTGTGCTCGTGGTCGTGGTGTTGTTTGCCGTGGCGCTATCGCTCGTGGTGCTGGTGGCAGCCGTGATGTTGCGCACCATGGTTCGCGGGGCGGCGCGCGGCTTGCGTAGACGTCGCTGATTAGCGCGTCGCGTTGGCGAGCGAACGCAGTTCTTGCACGGCAGCACCCAGGCCGTCTTTGTGCTTGAACAAGGCGCTGCCGGCGACGAGCACGTTTGCGCCCGAACGGGCTGCACCCTGAATGGTGCTTGCGGAGATCCCGCCATCTACTTCCACGTCCACACTGTCTTCGAGCCCCGCTTCATTCACCATGCGGCGAACCTCGGCGATCTTCGGTTCCATCGTCGAGATGTACGACTGACCACCGAAGCCGGGGTTCACCGTCATCACGAGGATGAGGTCGACCAGGTCGAGCACGTTCGCAACTTCACTCGGGGGCGTGCTGGGGTTGAGCGCGACTGCCGCAGTTGCGCCAAGTTCGCGAATGTTGCCGAGCGTGCGGTGCAGGTGGGTGCACGCTTCGGCATGCACGATCAATCGCTGGCATCCTGCCTCCACGTAACGCTTCGCCATCACGTCGGGTGTGAGGACCATGAGGTGTGCTTCGTAGGGGAGTTTGGTCAATGAACGGGTGGAGGCAATCACGTCGGGCCCGAACGTCAGATTCGGCACGAACTGTCCGTCCATCACGTCCCACTGGATGAGATCGACACCCGCCTGGTCCAGCGCCACCACGGCTTCACCGAGTTTGGAGAAGTCGACGGGGAGCACCGACGGAGCGATCTGAATCGGGCGCGCCACGAAGAACATCCTAACGATTGGTCAGCCTCCTAGAGTTCTCGCGAATGGAACAAGTGCGAATCGAACGCCTGGTGGCAGGCGGGGACGCACTCGCACGGATGGCCGACGGTCGAGTGGCGTTCGTCGAAGGTGCGCTGCCATCCGAAGTGGTCGATGTCGAAGTGGTCCTTGCGAAGAAGGACTTCGTCAAGGCGCGGCTCGTCGAAGTGATCGAACCATCGAGTGATCGAGTTGTCCCGCCGTGCTCACATGTCGCAGACGGTTGCGGCGGGTGCTCGTGGCAACACTTGTCACCCGTCAAACATCTCGCTGCGAAGACGGAGATCGTCCGCGAGTCGTTGCGCAGGGTGGGCAAGCTCGGCGACATCGAGGTACGCGAAGGCGGAGCAGTCCCCACCGATCATGCGCGCACCACCTTGCGCATGGCCGCCATGCCCTCTGGTCGGCTTGGTTTCCGCCGTGCGCAGTCCAACGACGTAGTGGGTATCGATTCGTGTCTCGTCGCACATCCACTGTTGCAGGAATTGACTTCAGGTGCCCGAGTGAGTGGCGCGGCTGAGGCGACGCTCCGTTGTGGTGCCGAGAGTGGCGATCGGGGAGTGTGGTTGCACGACGAACGTGGAGGCAACGAAAAGAAGGCAATCATCGAAGGCATCCCAGACGATGTGCAGGTCGGACGACGAGCAATCATCCGCGAGTCGGTGCACGGCGTCACGCTGGAAGTCACGATGTCGTCGTTCTTTCAATCGTCGCCTCAAGCGGCCGAGTTGATCGTTTCGGCGGTCAATGAAGCGGCGGGCGATGCTGCGCTTTCCGGCGAGGATGGGCCGATCATCGATGCCTACGGAGGCTGCGGCCTGTTTGCCGCGACCCTCGTTGATCTGGACGTACCGGTAACGCTCGTCGAGTCGAACAAATCGGCCTGTGCTGACGCGCGAAGGAACCTGCGCGACCACAAGGCACGGATCGAAGAAATCGCGTTCGAGCAATGGCAGCCAACGCGCGCAGGTTTGGTGATCGCCGACCCCGCACGCAGCGGCCTCGGCAAGGCAGGCGTTGCCTCGATCGTGGGAACGCGGGCGAAGACGGTGGTACTTGTCAGTTGCGATGCCGTTGCGGGTGCACGCGACATCGCCTTGCTGGTCGAGGCGGGGTACCAGTGTCATGGCGTCGAAGTTCTCGATGTGTTTCCATATACGCACCATGTCGAATTGGTCTCCTGCTTTACGCTGAAGTCGTGAAGTTTCTCCTCGCCTTCGGACTCCTCGTCGTTGCTGCGTGCAGTTCGGTGACGTCTGGTGACGAGTCGGTGTCGACGATCAATCCAGACCCGGATGTGACCGTCTCGATCCCGTCCGAGGATGAGTTGCAGGAACAACTCAGGCGTACGGAGGAGTTCGCCCTCACGGTGATCGGGCTGGCCGAGCAGGATGCGATCGACGCCATCGAAGCGGAGGGCCTGATCGCGCGAGTGGTTGCCCGTGAGGGCGAGTACTACGTCGTGACTGAGGACTTCGCCTACTCACGAATCAACCTCGTGATCGAATCGGGTCTGGTCACCGAGGCGACCGCCGGCTGATCCGTTCGCTCAACCGATCGACAGGAGAGCCACACCAAGTGCGGTGGCCGCGACGCCAATTGCCTGCCACCAGCGCATGCGTTCACGATTGAACAGCACGGAAAGGATCACGGCAGCCGTTCCGAATTGGGACGACGCTACGGCGACGACGCCTGAGTCTCCGTCGCGAAGAGCGAGTTGCATCGAACCGAGTGCACAAATGCCGAGGACTCCTGCTCCGATTGCCCACTTGAGCGTGGGTCCGGGAGGACACAAGAACGGTGTTCTGTCGGTGCCTGTGGCGCCAACCCGAGAAGACTGCTTCGCCATCACGAGCGCCATGATCGACAACATCGCAAACCCAGTGGCGCGCTGAGTCACGATCGGTGTCAAGCCCGCTTCAGCGCGTGCTTCACCCATCACGGTGAACGCGAATCCAAATGCAAGGCCCGATCCGATTCCGAGGAGAAGTCCTTGGCGAACGCTGCCCGTCGTGCCTGGTTGATAGCCCGTGAGCGCGAGGGCGGAGAGCCCAACGACGATGCCGATCGATGGAACCAACCCTGGCCGAATTCCTCGGGCGAGATCAATGAACAGGGGGATGGCGGCGGCAAGCACGGACGAACTCGGCGCCACGATCCCCATGCGCGCAACGGCATAACCGCGGTACAGCTGCAGCAGTCCAAGCATCATGAAGACGCCGGCCAGTGATCCGACGAGTGAATCTCGCACGGACCATGTGCCTGGGTCGATCAACAAGACGGCTGGAGCCAGGATGAGCGAAACGAGATTGGCGGTGCGCGCCACGGTCACACTGGAGACGTTGCGGGCCGAACGCGCCGCGCAAAAGTCGGACGAACCGAAGAGGACGGCGGCCGCTACGGCGAGCGTGAGTACGAACTGCACTGAGCGCGCGAAATCAGTCGCGGCGAACTGCGTCAGTCAGTCGAGAATCAAGTGGGTATCGACTCAAGCGCTCGACATGATCGGCATGAATGAAGTACTGGTCTTCGAGCTTCACGCCCTGACGAGTTTCGGGATCACCGATGTAGCTCTCGATACACAACACCATGCCGGGGAGCATTTCTCCCGGTAGGCCGTACGTTCCCTCTCCTATTCGCGGAACGTTCGGGTATCCACCCGCCAACCCGAGGCCGTGCGCCAGCTGGTAGTAGCCGTAGTCGCGGTAGCGCTCAGGAACGTCGAACGCGTTCCGAGCGAATTCTTCGAAACTTCTCCCGGGCGCCAAGTTGGATGCGTTGTGCTCGAGTTGTTCGAGTGCCAATCCGTACAGCATTCGCTGTTGGTTGGTGGGAGCTTCGCTACCGCACAAGAACGTTCGCGAAAAGTCGATCGAGTAGCTGTGGAGACTCATCGAGTCAGTGTCGAAACACACGAAGTCGCCCGATTGGAGTTTGTGATCGGAGGATTCCAGGAAGTACGGAAACGTGCGCTCCCCAGCCTGCAGCAACCGAGTGACGACATACTCGCCGCCGTGTGCAATGAGTCCTCGATGAAATGCAGCCCACACCTCATTTTCGGTTGCTCCTGGTGTGATCGCTTGTTCGAGTTCTCTCGTCGCCGATTCCACGACGTTCATCGCCTGACGGATTGCGTCCAATTCGGATTCCTGTTTGATCGCCATCGCCATCTGAACGGTCGGTCCGGCATCGAGGAGATGGAACCCTTTCGCCCTCAGCGAATCCGTCATCGGAAACTCGAGCTTTTCCACCGCGATTCGGGTCTCGCCCGTTCCGAGATGGCTACGGAAGAGCGAGTGGATCTCGTCAGCGAATGCCGATACCTGGTCCGCATAGAGCAACGTCTTTTTGGCAGTGATTCCGGGAGCGGGCCGGATCTCGTCGATCTCGGGCAAGTCGGCAGCCAAGTGCTCGCACCCTGCAAATTCGAACAAGATGGTGTAGCCGTCTTGGAACAGCAACATGAATCGGTCGGGTCCAGTGAACCCGTGAATGGTCATGTTGCGGGCGCCCGTTGCGTACAAGATGCTGATCGGATCCGAGGTGAGGATCGCCGTTACGTCGGACGAGCGCATCACCTCCAGCAATCGGTGTTTCCTCTGGGAAATCAGGCTTGCGGAATCGATCAACGTGGACATACGGCGAGGGTAGTCCAGGTCCATCACGAGGTGACATCCGTGGTGGTGTGCAGTGCCCCCCCTGGGATTCGAACCCAGGACCTGCGGATTAAGAGTCCGTTGCTCTGACCAGCTGAGCTAGAGGGGCCTAATGACGGCACGCATCCTATGCCATCTGGTTTGTTGCCCGAAAATGCAGTGCGGACGTCGCGTCATGTCCCGAAGTGAACATGACGGACGTACCGCTCGATTTGGGGTGGACGAGGGGTCTCGAACCCCCGACCTCCAGGACCACAACCTGGCGCTCTAGCCAACTGAGCTACGCCCACCGCGTGGGGGTCAGTGTAGGCTGACAACGACAAATTGAGGGGTTGATAACCATGTCAGCGACGAGTCAATCGCTGCGAGAATCACTGGCTCTCCGAGCCAAAGAGATCACGACCCGAGAGTTGGCGACCTACGCCGAGCGCACAGCTGGCTCGCAACGAGCCAACGCCCGTGCCCGCAAGGTGCTCCCACTCGGAGTCCCGTCCAGTTTCCAGGCCTACGACCCGTACCCACTCGTGGTGCGCCGCTCCGAGGGGCCGTGGATGGAGGACGTCGACGGCAACCGCTACACCGACTACGACATGGGCTTCGGTGCCTTGTTCGTCGGTCACGGTCACCCCACGGTCAAGGCCGCAATCGAGGCGCAGTTGGGTAACGGCACGTTGTTCGTCACGCCGTGTGAGGGCAATGCGGAGGTGGCCGAGATGCTCGCCGAGCGATACGGCCTGCCGATGTGGCGCTTCACCAACTCGGGAACTGAAGCGACGATGGATGCGATCCGCGTCGCGCGCGCTGCAACCGGTCGACACAAGATCGTCAAGGTGGAGGGTGGGTACCACGGGCACCACGACGAGGTGATGGTGTCGATGAAGCCGCCGCTACATCTCGCCGGTCCGGCCGACGCGCCGAACTCCGTTCCATCATCTGCGGGCATTTCGCCAAGCGTCGTTGCCGACACCATCGTCGTGCCGTACAACGACGTTGATGCACTCGAGCGGGTCTTGAGGGCAGGTGACATCGCGTGCTTCATCGTCGAGCCAGTGATGGAGAACATCGGCATCTGTATGCCGCAACCCGGTTACTTGAAGGCAGTTCGTGAGGTTACTGAGCGCTACGGAACCTTGCTGGTGTTCGATGAAGTGAAGACGGGAATCACCGCCGGTTGGTCGGGCGCGTCTGGTGCAGTCGGTGTGAAGCCTGACCTCGTTGCGCTCGCCAAGTCCATTGGCGGCGGTTTGCCACTCGGCGCTTTCGGCGGACGACAAGATCTCATGGATTGGATCACCGAAGGAAAGGTGATCCACCTCGGCACCTACAACGGGAACCCGTTGTGCATGGCGGCCGCGCGCGCAGTGCTCGCTGATGTGTGCACTCCTGAAACGACGCAAGAAACCATCGATCGCAACGCTTTGTTGGTCAACGCGGTCAACGGTTTGATCGATTCAGCCGGCTTGCCTGCGCACACGGTGCAGTTCGGGGCGAAAGGTTGCGTCACCTGGTCCGAAGAGCCGATTCGCAACTACCGCGACTACAAGGCGACGGATTTCGATCTCGCGTTTGCCCAGTGGATCCACGGCATCAACCGAGGCGTCTTGTTGCCACCCGGTCTCGATGAGCAGTGGTTGATCTCGGTGATGCACACCGATGCTGATGCGCTGCACTACGCGAACGTGTTCGAGGATTTCGTTCGCGACCTCACGGCGTGAGCAGTATCCAGACCCAACCAAATCTAGTTCAGGGTCTGCTTCGCGGGCTTCGCAGGCGTTGCGCGCATTGCGGCGGCAAGGGGGCGTTCTTCACCGGCTGGTACTCCACACAAGATCGATGCAAGACGTGTGGTGTGAAGTGGCAGCGAAACACTGAAGGGTTCCAACTCGGTGCTGCGGCCGTCAACATCATCGTCACGGGTGGATCGCTCCTCACGGTGATGTTGATCGGCGTGATCCTCACGTATCCCGAGGTGCCCACGTGGCCACTCATCGCCGTGGTCGGATCGGTGGCGCTCGTCGTTGGAATCGGTGGATATCCGATGAGTTACACGATGTGGTTTGCCGTCGATTTGTTCATGAACCATTTGAGTGAAGAAGAGTTGGCCGACGCTGCGGCCCACGCAAGCGCGGACAGTCGCCAGATCAACTGAGCGCAGCGGGTGGGTTCGCTCGATCGAGCACCGAAGTCAATTCGCCCCACCACACCCACCGTTGCTTCGTCGACCACTTGGGTTCACAGGTGATCAAGGTGATGATGCCGTTCGCAGAGCCGTCAACACCCGTGACCGGCTGATCATCGAGTACCCAGACGTCGGTCGGATCGACGATCTCGTCTGCGACCAAGCGATAGACGAAGTACTTGTCGCGGGTCTCCACGATCACTTCGTCACCCACCTCCAACTTGTCGATGTCGGTGAACGGTTTGCCGTAGGTCATGCGGTGACCGGCCAGAGCGAAGTTGCCAGTGTTGCCGGGCAGCGCATTTGCGGGAAAGTGTCCGATTCCGGCGTTGAGTTGTTCATCTGCGACACCACTCAGAATGGGAGTAGCCCATGCATTCTCCCGAAGCTTCGGCACGTACAACAGTGCAAACGCCCCGTTTTCGGTGGCATTCATGTCGAACTGCTCGAGCGCTGCCGGGTCGATAGTCGTCGCGGGCGCATCAGTCGATACAGGCATGGTGGTCGATGGCGCAACCGTCATCACCACCGTTTCCGTAGAGTGCGCGTTCACTGCGGGGTCGAACAAAGGGGCGAGGAAGCGAGGTCCTTTGGTGCCCCCAAGTGTGGCGAGACCCCAGTTGGCGTAGATGGCCTCGCGCTCACTGTCGGCTGCGTCTCGTGCCCGAATGTCGCTCAACCACAAGCGATCCACGGACACGGCAAGCAACGCCAAACCACCGGCGATCAGGCAGTATCCCAGCCACAGAGTCATACGCGAAAGCGCCGTGCGCATGGAAGACATCGCGACGAGTGTAGGCAAGCGTCTGGAGGTTCCTCATTCACGCTTCGTCGACGAGAGAGCCCCACCACACCCACCGCTTGTCGGTCGACCACTTTGGGGAACATGTGATGAGTGAAATCACTGAGGAGTTGGTCTGGAGATCGAGCCTTTCAGTGACGTCGCCGATCACCCAGGTCTCGTCAGGCTCGACTACCACGTCATCGATCAATCGGTATCGATACGTGGCATCGCGGGTGCGGACGATGACCACATCACCTGCCGCGAGCTCGTCGATATCGGCGAACGGCTCGCCATTTGCAGTGCGATGTCCGGCCAGTGCGAAGTTGCCGGGTTGTCCGGGCGGCGGGGCCGTGGGGTAGCGCCCGACGCCTGTGGCCAAAGCCTGCTCGTCTACACCTGCAACGATCGGCACTCCCCAAACTCCGATCTTCGGAATGAACAGGAGCGCCGAGTCGTCCAGAACTTGGGTTGGCACCGAACCTGCAGTCGACCATGTCGAGGTGATCTCCTCGCGCAAGTTTTCTGCCGACTCAGCAGCCCGATCGTTGGAGATTCGCACGTACAAGGGGGGAATGGCCAGCAAGAGCAGCCCGACTCCGATGAGTGACAATCCGAGAATCACGTGTCGGTGCGCAGTGACCCTCATCGCCGACCTCAGGCCTTTTTCAGCAAGGTGTCCACGAGTTTCGAGACTTGCGCAGTTGCGATTCCGATCGACTGGTCGGCGATCCCAAAGGGCATCATCAGCATGTCGTCAACGCGGAGAGACCCGCAGGAATACACCACGTTGGGGACATATCCGTGGCGCGCGTCCTGGCGGGGTGACAACAGCGGCGCATCGAGCGAGGCGATCACCTTCGTGGGATCGTCGAGGTCGAGGAGGATCGCACTGATGTAGTACGTACGCATTGGGCCGACGGCGTGGGTAAGCGCAAGCCAACCAGCAGAAGTTTCGATGGGTGATCCACAGTTGCCCAACTGAATCAGTTCCCAAGGGCGACGCGGCACCTGAATGACGTGTCGTCCCTCCCAGTGCTCGAGCGTGTCGGAGAAGGCAATCGAATTCGATTCGTGGTCGGCGCGCGAAAGTGCAACGTACTTGCCGTTGACCTGTCGAGGGAAGATGGCGAGCCCTTTGCCTCCTGCGGACGCACCTGTTACGGGATGGACGGTGAACGTAAGGAAGTCTTTGGTGCGGAGCAACTGTTGGGAAATGTGTCGACCGTCAAACGCGGTGTATGTGGCGACATACGTGATGGAGCCATCTTTTTCCGTGAAGCGCACGCAGCGAGCGTCCTCCATGCCATGTTCCTCCACGGCTGCGAGCGGCCACAGCACTCGTTCAGAAATGTCGGAGTCCGGATTGAAGCGAACCGAATACGAGCGTTCGGCAATTTCTCGGAATTGTCGAATCGTTTGGTCGACGTTGAGAAAAGTGTCGCGACTGTGCTGTAGACGATTGAGCTGTACTTCGAGTTGAGAGTGGCTGAACGACTTACCCAGGTCGTCCAAGACGAATTGGGCATTCTCGCCAAACATGTCTCGCTCGTACACGAGGTGGTTGAAGGATCTCTTGTACAGCGGCGCTTCGCCGTATGTGCCGGTAGAGAGTGAATGTTTGACTGGCTCAATCGAGACATGACCCTCGCGGGTGATCGAGCCAGCACGAAAACCAATCGAAGATCGATGACCCTCGCCGATGCAACGTACGGTCATGATGAATCGCTGAGAGCCTCCATGTGCATCGAGCTGGTTGGGGTGGAGCACTGCCGATGGATTGCTGAGCGAGGCCCCCTCGATCGCGTACTCCATGGTGAAGGTGGCGCCGATGAGCCTCCAACGCGCATCAGAGATCTCCTCGTTTTGTAGCAGCTTCCGTGCAAGTCTCTGGGCGTGCTGGTCGAGCGTGAAGTGGAGGTTGGTATGTCGCTCGCCAAATCGCCCCTCCACATCGCCGAGCGCGATAGCCACTTCGTCTTCGGAGAGTTCCATGATTCGTTTGAGCACCACGCTGCTACGGGTTTGCCTAGTGCCGTAGTTGTCTTGTCCAGCCACGAACAGTCGGGCCAACACGCGTGATGCATCTGGTCGGAGATGATGAGAAGTGGTCGTTACCAGATCCATTTCTCTCCTCGGGGAACGAGACGTTGGTGTTGCAGTGTCATCAACATTGCAATCGTCGACTCGGCCCCTTGGTTGATGTTGACCCCACTCGATTCGAGGCCGTCGTATCCGCCTCCGGATGAGTGGTCGATCATCGGCGTATGTGCGTCGTTCTTGCCTTGGAACCACGCGATTGACAGCGCCACTCCTTCGAGCCACTTTGGAGAGTCGGTGACACGGTGCGCCCGTGCGCATGCATCGGCGAGAGCCGCAACTTCGATCGGTTGCTGATCGAAGGCGGGCTTCGGATCCCCTGGTCCGCGCCCGGATGCGGGAGTCACGGAGAGGTGTTGGTCGAGGGTTTCCGTTTGCAACAACCAGTCGAGTAGCTCCAGCCCACGCACCTCCCACCGCTTGTCGTTGAGTAGTGAGCCGGCAGCGATCAACACTTCAGCGAGTGAGGCGTTCGAGTAGGTGAGTCGTGCCTGGGGCCACGGCCAACTCGTTGATTGGCCCGGTTGGTCGATCATCGTTGCCGCATCACCGAGTAGGCGGCGAGCCAGTTCGTGTTGTTGGTCGACGCCAACCACTTCGGCAGCGCCGAGTGCGGCAAAAGCCATGGCCCGAGGGTGCTCGGAACGAAGAACCGCAGCCTTGTCGAAGGCTTTGATCGCTACGGCCCGCAGGGCGTGATCCGTGGAGAGCGAATACGCGGAGCCAAGACCCCACAGCGCACGACCCCAACAATCGTTGGTGCACGGTTCGTCCACCCAGCAACGCTCGAAACTCATCCTGTTGCGAAACGCGCCATCTGGCGCCATTGCGTCGATTACGAAGTTCAGCCCGACCGTTGCCAATACTTTTGCCGAAGACATGCCGGCATCGGCTCTGCTGCAGACGACCAGCAAACGCGCGTTGTCGTCGGTGCAGTAGCCGTGCTGATATCGCGGCTCGATTCCCTTGGCATGTTCGAGAATTCCTCGATCGTCCGTCAGCAATGCCAGATGGCGGAACGACACCGGTTCCGTAGCAATCGACGTCATGACGCCTTCGCCACCCTGCTCAACTGATCACCGAGCTGGCAATATGCAGCGGCGATCGTCGTCCAGTCGTGTTCCTGACCGATGAGATGTGCCTTTTGCTCCATTGAGTGCAGCGTGTCCGGATAGTCGGCAAGCATCTGGATTGCATCGGCCAGTGCCGATGGATCTGCATGCGGGACCACCACGCCACACCCACGTCCGACCAATTCGACGGCGTGGGGGAACTCGGTGGCGATGACTGGTCTGCCAGCCGCCACCGCATCCACGAGCACTCCTGAGGTGATTTGGTCGATGCTGTCGTAGGGCAGCACCACGATCGATGCGCGATGGGCCAGAGCGACGAGATCATCCACCGATCGATACTTCGAGTCGAACAGAACTTGTGACGACACTCCGTTGGCGCGTGCGCGCTCCATCAACGAGTTGCGATAGGCATCTCCATCTCGCTCGAACACCTTGGGATGTGTGGTGCCGGCGATGGTGTACCGCAAGTGCGAGTGCGAACGCGAGAGGAGACCCATCGCATCCACCACCCACTCGATTCCCTTACCGGGGCCGAGCAAACCCCAAGTCAACAAGTCGAATTGACCTGATGATCGGCGTGGTGGTGCGGGGACGAAGCGTGCGCCGTGGGCGATCACGGTCACCTTCTGCTCGTCGATGTCGTACAACGAGGCGAGACGTTCACGGGCCGTGTGAGTCATCGTGACCGCTGCGGCACTCATCTGCACGATGGACTCGAGGACGTGGCGCTGTTTCTCGCTCGGCGCGAGTGGAACGGTGTGCAACGTGGTGATGACGGGTGTAGACGTCTTGCTGATCAACTCCAACACTTCCTCGCCGCAATCGCCCCCATAGATCCCGTACTCGTGCTGGACGAGCGCGAAGTCGAAGTCGTCCAAACACGAGGCAGCGAGATTCATCGACTTCGGTGAGCCGGACTTCAGGACGGAGAGAACGCGATCGTCGAATGGCAACGCCGACTCGGTGGTGGAGCGCACCACGCCGGTGCGCTCCACGCCGATCCGCTCCAATCCATCAGCGAGCGCACTCGCAAAGGTGGCCAACCCACATGCCGTCGGAGGAAACGTACTCACGATCGCCATGCTCGGGAGTGGTCGAGCCGACGGGTGCAACACACGAGCGAGAACCTCGTTCGATCGACTCATTTCTTGCCACCGCCCAATGCCAGGCGTCGAAAGGCGCTGAAGGTGAGCAACATCGCACCGAGCAACATGGCGATCATCGCGATGAGTTGCGTGATGCCACCATCAAATCCCGTAGAGGCGAGCTCATCGGGAAAAATTTGCTGCAAGTCGTCGGGCTGAGCCGGCTCAGGCACGATGATCTGCAGATCGCTCGGCACGGTGGTGACCACAGGCGGAGCAGTAGTCACGACCGGCGGAGCAGTGGTGACCACCGGCGGCGCCGTAGTGGCGACGACGGTTGTCGAAGTGGTCGATGTGGTGCTCGTTGTCGACGTGGTGCTCGTGGTTGATGTCGTACTCGTCGTAGAAGTAGTCGGTGTCACTGCTGACGTGCTCATTGACACATCCCTGTTTCCCGAACTGCAGTTGGTCGTGTCCGTGCAACGGAAGTCGATCAGTCGCATGTGGTACGGCGAACCGTTGATTTCGGATGCCGACATTCCTGCTCCCCAGTCGGCTTGGCTCGCGATGTGACCGCCCCAGGCCAACATTGCCGTCTCATGGTTGGCAGTGAAGTAGACGGAGATGCGCTTTTGCTGTGATGACTCCGAACTGTCGACGATCGTGTAGCCCGTCGGATTGGTGGGGGTGGGGCAGGGTAGACCGTCACACAAGTTGCCCAGCGCTGGATTGCTGATCACCGTTCCAGCAGGCGTAAACGATGCGCCGTACAGAGTGAATACGCCCGCTGCTTGTGGCACCGAACCAAGTGAGGCATCGGACGGTATGGCGGCAGTCACTGCAGTGGCTGAACCACACGTTGCGGCGTCGCATGCGAGCGCATTGGTTTCGGTGCGCGTATAGGTGGTGAGGTAATCGATCGCGTGTTTGCCGCCTTCAAGTGCGTCCCACTCGATGGTGACGAGATACGTCTCGCCTGCAACCAGCCCATCGAATCTTGCGCGGTAGGGAACCGAGTCGCCTTCCGGATACGAAGAATTGTTCGAGTTCAAGTTGCCGGTCTGCCACGACGACGAGCCTGCCGTGTTGCAGTCGTGGTCCTCATTGGCGCACTGTTCGAGACTTGGTTGCTTTGCTCCGCCATTTGGCTTGGCCTCACTGAACAACTGATCTCCCACGAATCTCATGGTGAGAAACAGTGCAATGGCGATCAAGGCGAAACCCGCGATTCGCCAGAGGCGTCGTGAGTCGGGGGGTGGGATAGTGCTTTGCTCGACGTGTTCCATGGCGACTCCCTTGTCGGTTGGAAGTGCCGCCGAAGTCTGGGGTGGCGCTGATTGTTCGATCACCGGGGTTCGGGGTGAGAACGGGGAACTTATGGGGACATCGACCTCAGCCCAACGCACCGCCGTACCGATTGATGCACGGGACGAACCTCGGAGGGACATTCGTACCCCACATCAAGGACAGTTGTTTGTGGGTATACGGCCCTTGGGTTGGTTTCCTGACGAGCACATGCGCATCAGGGGAGAAGCAATGCATCTAGGGGGCGATCAGCAACGAATCATCGATGCTTTCGTGGAGGTGGCAACTACACCGTTGTTGGCCGGGTTCAACGACGGTGCCCATGCGGTTCTCGATGTCTGTCGAGAGATTCTTGGAGTTGACGACGGCGCGATGATCGATGACTCATCTGGCGAAGTCAGCACGTTGGTGGCGGCTTCAGATCCGTATCTGCTCGATGTGTTTGCATCTCGTCACACCCATGGCATGAAGGGTGTACGCGAATGTCTTCGTGGCGCGATTCCGGTCTCCCGCGAGATTCCGCGTGAGGGATTCGTCATCGATCCGGTGGTCAAGCAACTTTCGACAGCCGGATTTCGCCATGAACATTTCGTGCCGATGCGGCTTCGTGGAAAGCCAGTTGGCGCGTTGGCGATGTTCGACCGACGAGTTGAATCGTTGGGGCCAGAAGACCTCATCCTGGCTCAGGGTATTGCCGACTCGTCTGCCGCTGTCCTGGAGGGCGTGCGTTCCTTGGCTGATGCCACACTTGTGATCGCCCAACTTCGTGGCGCACTCGACTCACGCATCGTCATCGAACAGGCCAAAGGCATCGTGGCCGAGCGACTCAATGTTGATCTACCGGCAGCTTTTGACCATTTGCGCAGGTCGGCACGTTCACAGCGTCGTCCGCTCAACGACCTCTGTAGCGAGGTCGTTTCAACTCGAAACGTTCTGGATCCCTTGCTTGTACATGAAATGGTACAACAAAACGAGGGCAGAAAGTCGTCAAATCACGGCGGTGACCGATGACTGTCACAGAATCGCAACAGGTATCGCGAACATGCATCCTCGTTGCGGGGGAGACTGAAGGGACAGCGCGCCATCCCCAGGCGCCAGGTGGAACAGCGGCGATGGAGCAAATCAGAGCTTTCGATGGAGTTGAACTCGACGAGTTCCTGCACGACTTCGTCGTCCAGGATCTCGTTGCACTGTCGATGAACTTGGAGCTGCTGGTAAGACGCGCCAACACCTTGATCAGTCGCATTCGCGAAGTGGTGGACCAAGGCGATCAGTCGGAGGCAGCTCTTGAGCGAGTCATTCAGATTGCCTCCGCTTCATTCGATGGATTGGCGACACGAGCGATTCATGTCCACCCGGCGAGCAACATGTTGCTCGATCGCGAGCTGCTCTTTGATGTCTCTTGTGTCATTCGCGAGGCGGTTTCCAACGCTGTTCGCCATGGCGATGCGAAGACGGTTCAAATCTCTGCCGAGATCGTCGATGGTGAGTTGCTACTGCAGGTAGACGACGACGGGTGCGGAGTCGACGAGCGCGCCGTGGGGATCGGCAATGGCACTCGCAACATCACGGCACGAGCCACTCGTCGCGGCGGTCAGTGTCGAATAGTCCGCAACCCCGAAGGCGGAACGAAGGTCACATGGAAAGTACCGACAAAGGAGAACAGAAATGATTGACGTAATGATCTGCGAAGACCATCCCATGGTTGCCCAAGCCTTGGCCAAGGTGATCAACGACGATGGGGATTGCCGAGTGGTGGGTATCACGTCCGACAAGAACGGATCGTTGGCGACATGCGGCACGGGCAACGTGGATGTGGCCCTGCTCGACATTCGTCTGGGAATTGAGTCCGGAATCGAAGTGGGGGCGGCAATCAAGAAGCGGTTTCCAGAAACGAAAGTAGTGATGCTCACGGCGTTCCCTTCAGATATCAGCTTGGTCAAGGCCTATGAATTGGGGGCAAGCGCGTTCATGCTCAAGGAAGGCGCGGTGGGTGATTTGCTCAGGACCATTCGCGAAGTGAGTCGCGGCGCGCAGCTCATCGACCGGTTGTCGGTTTCGGATGCAAAAAAGCGGATGGGAGAGTCGGGGGCAGATCTTCTGGCATCGGTCGATGACACCGACCGCAAGATCTTGACTCTGGTGGCCCAGGGACGAACCAATGCAGAGATCAGCGATCAGGTGTTCCTCAGCCTGCAAACAGTGCGAAACCGTTTGTCGGCCTTGCTATCGAAGTTCCATAAGCGCAATCGCACCGAATTGGCTGTTGCGCTCAACGCCATGTCGGAAGACCTCCAGTGATGTCCTGACCTGTAGGGGTTGGGCGGTCGGAGCCCGGCGTCACCAGCCCCCCGGTGGCGCCGGGGCCGGCGTGGGGCTGTGGGGAGCCAGTGAAATAGGGCGTTGAGGATGCTTGACCGAACAGGTGTTCGTCTGTAGGGTCGCAGGCGCGCTCGCACTGTGGGCGTGCGAGATCCACACATCTAGACCCACAACCCCGCAACACCCGGTGCCTATGGTCGCCGGACTCAACGAACAGAAAGAGACAGGACACCCACATGGCCGCCAAGGACACGAACCGCGAAACCGCCAAGAACGACTCAGCAACGGGTAACGCCGAGCGCCTCAAGGCTCTCGACATGGCTCTCGGCCAGATTGACAAGCAGTTCGGTAAAGGCTCGATCATGCGCATGGGGGAGAAGGAGTCCATGCGGGTGGCTGCCGTGTCCACGGGTGCCCTGCCCCTCGACATCGCCCTCGGCGTCGGCGGTCTGCCGCGCGGGCGAGTCATTGAGATCTTCGGTCCCGAATCATCTGGCAAGTCGACGCTTGCCATGCATGTCGTGGCCGAAGCCCAACGCAATGGCGGTATCTGCGCCTATGTCGATGCCGAGCATGCACTCGATCCGGTGTATGCCAGCGCCATCGGCGTGGATACCGACAACCTGCTGATCTCGCAGCCGGACACCGGCGAACAAGCTCTCGAGATCACCGACATGTTGGTGCGTTCAGGTTCGCTCGACGTCATCGTCATCGACTCGGTGGCTGCACTCACGCCACGTGCAGAAATCGAAGGCGAGATGGGCGACAGCCACATGGGTTTGCAGGCTCGTCTCATGAGTCAGGCACTGCGCAAGCTCACCGCCAACCTGAACAAGTCGAACACCATTCTCATCTTCATCAACCAGTTGCGCGAGAAGATTGGCGTCATGTTCGGCACGCCAGAAACCACCACCGGTGGACGTGCTCTCAAGTTCTATTCGTCGGTTCGCCTCGACATCCGTCGTATCGAGTCGATCAAGGACGGCCCTGAAGTTGTCGGTTCGCGCACTCGCGTGAAGGTGGTCAAGAACAAGGTGGCTCCACCCTTCCGTCAGGCCGAATTCGACATCATGTACGGCAAGGGAATCAGCCGCGAAGGTGCCGTGCTCGACATGGCGGTCGACATGGGCATCGCCAAAAAGTCCGGAGCCTGGTTCACCTACGAAGGTGAGCAGCTTGGTCAGGGTCGCGAAAACGCCAAGACGTTCCTCATCGAGAACCCAGAGATCATGGTGCAGATGGCGGAACGTGTCCGTCAGCAGTCGGGTGTAGATCCCTCGAATGAAGCGCCTGACTTCACTGCTGAGGACGACGAGCCCATCGACCTCGACTGACCTACAGATTTCCCACCGACTAGCGCACCCTCCTGCGCTAGTCGGTGGGGCTGCCATCGCCTACCAACGCCACGAATTCGTGCGTCGGTAGGCTTTTTTCGTGTTCGACCGCAAGTTTCATGTGCGCACCTTTGGTTGCCAGATGAACGCGCACGACTCTGAGCGGATTGCCGGCTTACTCGAGACGGAGGGCATGCAGCACACCGATGTGGAGGCGGAAGCAGATGTGGTGGTGCTGAACACGTGTTGCATCCGAGAGAACGCCGACGACAAGTTGTACGGCTCGCTCGGTTGGTTGAAGCCATGGAAGGAAGCCCGCGAAGGTCGCCAAATCGTGGTGGCGGGCTGTTTGGCCCAGAAGGACCGTGAGATCGTCCGCCAGAAGGCTCCTCATGTCGATGTGGTGATGGGTACGCACAACGTGCACCGGACAGCCGATCTTTTGCGCACGGCAGCTGAGCATGGCGCCATCACCGAGATCCTGGAAGAGGCGGTACTGGACGACCACCTGCTGTTTCCGAGCGCATTGCCTGCGCGCAGGGAGACTTCCTACAACGCGTGGGTGACCATTCAGATTGGTTGTGACAACACGTGCGCGTACTGCATCGTGCCGGCAGTACGAGGGAAGGAGATCTCGCGTTCTGCCGATGAGATCGTCGACGAAGTGCGACTACTCGCGTCGTCCGGGGTCACCGAGGTCACTCTGCTCGGACAGAACGTCAACAGTTACGGCCGCGACCTGGCTCTGGCAGCCCGCAAGGCAGGAGCTGCCGACATGAAGTTGCGCCCCCAGTTCGCTGAGCTGCTTACACGTGTAGCCGAGGTCGAAGGAATCAAGCGCGTCCGATACACGAGCCCACATCCGAAGGACATGACGCTCGACGTACTTCAAGCCATGGGCGCCATGCCGAGCGTGTGCGAGCACCTGCACTATCCACTGCAGTCGGGTTCCGATCGTGTGCTTGCCTTGATGCACCGTGGCTACACGGGACAGCGGTATCTCGAACGCCTCGTAGAGGCGCGTGCAACGATTCCAGACCTCGCCGTGTCGACGGACATCATCGTCGGGTTCCCCGGGGAGACCGAGCAGGACTTTCAAGAGTCGCTCGCCGTGGCGGCAGAAGCCGAATTCGATTCGGCCTATCTGTTCATCTTTTCGCCCCGTGAGGGAACTGCCGCTGCTGCGATGACCGATCAGTTCATCGACCCGAGTGTGGCAGGAGAGCGCTTCGATCGTATGAAGGCCGTACTCGACCGCTCTGCCGTGCGTAGACATCGTGCACGCATCGGACTGGTGGAAGAAGTAGTGGTCGAAGGACGCAACAAGCGCGACCCCGAGATGTTCACGGGGCGTACCCGCCAGAACAAGCTGGTGCATTTCGCGTCGAGCGAGCAACTTCGGGTGGGTACATATGCACAGGTGGAGATCACCGATGCAGCCCGATTCCACCTGTCTGGTCTGCTTCGTGAGGTGACACACTTGCCCACGCATCGCGTGCGTGTTCCCGTGCAGGCCACCGTCTGACGTGAAGTTCAACGGGCCGGTGGTGGTCGTGCTCGGCCCCACGGCGAGCGGCAAATCTGATGTGTCGATGGCGGTTGCCGCCGAGCGACCGAACGTCGAGATCGTGGCGTGTGATGCGATGCAGGTGTATCGAGGAATGGATGTCGGCACCGCCAAACCCACGAAGTCGGATCGTGAGACGGTGCCGCACCATGGTCTCGACCTCGTCGAGCCGCGAGATCGATTCACCGTGTCGGATTTCCAAACTGCCGGTCGGCGCGCGATCGAGGAGATTCACACGCGCGGGCATGTCGCTCTCGTCGTGGCGGGAACAGGCCTGTACCTGACCGCACTCATCGACGATCTCGCTTTTCCTGGGGAGTTTCCAGACGTGCGCGCCCAACTGGAGCGTGAACGAGACACGGCGGCACTGATGAAACGCTTACGCACGCTCGATCCGGAGGCGGCCGCGAAGATCGAACCTGGCAACCGCCGCCGAATCATTCGCGCGCTCGAAGTGTGTATCGGTAGCGGAGAGAAGTTCAGCACTACGGGGCCTGGCACCGACGCCTATCCACCAAACGGTGTTCCGCAGATCGGCATTCTGTGGGAGCGTGAGGCCTTGGCGAAGCGCGTCACCGACCGTGTTCACCGAATGATGGACAACGGATTCGAGGCTGAAGCACGGACGATCTTCAAGGATCGTTCGCCATCGCACACCGCAGCACAGGCCCTCGGTTATCGGGAGTTGTTCGCCCACTTCCGTGGTGAGTGCTCACTCGAGACTGCAGTGGCTGACATGATCACCCATACCAAGCAGTTCGCCGTGCGGCAGGAACGTTGGTTCAGGCGTGATCCGCGAATCGAGTGGGTCCGAGTGCATGAAGATCCGGTTGCGGAAGTCGCACCCATCGTCGCTCGTCACTGTTCGTAGAGTTGATCGAGATGGCGACGTTGGACCTGATGAAACTCACTGGGCTGGGGAACGACTTCTTGGTCTGCGCGACCGAACATGCTTCGCGCACCGACTGGCCAGCGCTCGCCCAGCAGGTATGTGATCGGAAATCAGGGCCTGGCGCAGACGGTCTGCTGGTCCTTGGCAGGAATGGGGAAACGAGTCTGTCCATGCGTCTGTACAACGCCGACGGCTCTACAGCCGAGATGAGCGGCAACGGCATTCGCTGTCTTGCACACGCGGCCACCTTGTTGTTTGGTCACGCAGGTGAGGTCGAGTACGAGGTGGACACGTTGGCAGGGCTTCGTCGTGTGCGGGTGACGGGGGCCGGTGCGGAGACGATCCATGCATCGGTCGACATGGGCGAGATCACACCTTTGGACGTGCCGAGTAATTGGGCAACTTTGCAGTGCGACCCAATGCGGCCAGTTTCTCACCTGTCGGTGGGCAACCCGCACTCCGTGGTGGGAGTGGACGACGTGTCGGTGGTGCCGTTGCAACAACTCGGCGAACTCGTACCGCAAATCAATTTGGAAATCGTCGAACCCGGACCAGAGCCCGATGCGATCACCATGCGGGTCCATGAGCGCGGAGCGGGGATCACCGCCGCCTGTGGCACCGGCGCCTGTGCCAGCGCGTGGGCGGCGAGATCGTGGGGGCTCGTACCGCGCTCGGCGCAATCGGTCACCGTGCACATGGACGGAGGTGACGTGCAGGTGTTGCTCGATCAACCCGCACCAGGCCGCGTGACACTGGTCGGCCCGTCGCAGTACCTCCTCTCCACCACGGTCGAAGCGTGACGAACCCATATCAGGAGGCCCTCGGCCAAACCCTGATCTCGCGTGAGACTCGTGAGCGAATCGTGCTCGTCGGTGTCACGCTCGACGATGCAACCGACACGGAGACCGAAGAAAGCCTCGACGAGTTGGCTCTGCTCATCGACACGGCTGGCGCGATCGAGGCTGCACGTATGACGCAACGCCGTGATCGGCCGGACAGCGCCTATTACATCGGCAAAGGCAAGGCCGAGGAACTGAAGCAACTGTGTCTTGCAGTGGATGCCGACACGGTGGTGTTCGACAACGAGCTGTCGCCTGCTCAGCAGTTCAATCTGGAGAAGTTGCTCGGACGCACGGCCATCGATCGCACTGCGGTGATCCTCGACATCTTCGCCCAAAATGCCCACTCGCTCGAGGGCAAGGCCCAGGTGGAGTTGGCACTGCTGCGGTATCGCCTCCCGCGAATGCGCAAGGGATCGGGTGGACAACTCTCACAACAGAGCGGCGGTATCGGTACGCGCACGAGAGGTGCCGGTGAAACGAAGCTCGAGTTGAGTCGTCGTCGTATTCAGGAGCGAATCGCCAAGTTGAGCCGCGAACTCGAGACGCTCTCGCGGACGAGGCGAGAACAGGCGAAGGGGCGCACCCGCAGCGGACTCGGACTCGTTTCGATCGTCGGGTACACCAATGCGGGAAAGTCGACGTTGCTCAACCACCTCACCGACGCCGGCGTGCTGGTGGAGAACCGGCTGTTCGCCACTCTCGACCCGACCACGCGGCGTCTCTCGCTACCTGGCGGTGAACCAGTGTTGCTGAGCGACACGGTGGGGTTCGTGCGTCGCCTTCCGCACGGGCTTGTGGAGTCGTTCAAGAGCACGCTCGAAGTCACGGCGACGAGCGACCTGCTCGTGCACGTCGTCGACTCGACGTCGTCTGACCCGCTCGGGCAGATAGCTGCCGTGCGCGAGGTGTTGAGGGAGATCGGCGCAGAGCAGGTACCTGAGCTGCTCGTGTTCAACAAATGCGATGTCGCGCACGATGCCGCTGAAGAGTTGTGCAAAGAACACCCGGGCTCAGTGATGATCTCAGCGGTGACTGGAGAAGGCGTCGAGACCTTGCTTCGCACGATCGGTGATCGAATGCGTGCCATCGCCACGGTGGTGGAACTCGTGGTGCCGTACGATCGAGGCGATGTCATGGCGGCAATCCACCGAGAAGGCGAAGTGGTCTCCACCTCTCACGAAGAGTCGGGAATTCGTGTTCGTGCGCGGTTGTCGGATGCTTCAGCGGGACGACTCGCTGGGTTCGTGGTGAAGGCGGGGTAGCAATGGCCGGTTTCGTCCCTCCTCCGTACCCGTACGACAGGCTCGATGCGCTGAAGGCGATCGCCAACAAGCACGAAGGGGGAATGGTCGACCTGTCGATCGGCGACCCGTGTGATCCGCCTTCGTCGAAGGTGGTCGAGGCGTTGTCATCGTCCAACAGTGAGAGGCGCTATCCACCGAGCATCGGTACTGAGCCGCTTCGCGAGGCGGCTCGAGCATGGATGAAGCGTCGTCTCGGAGTCGATGTGCCGCCTGGCCAGGTCGCCGCGGTGGTGGGGAGCAAGGAGTTCGTCGTCACCACACCGCAATGGATGAAGTTGCGCACACCTGACCGCGACACCGTCTTGTATCCATCGGTCGCATATCCCTCCTACGAAATGGGAGCGACACTTGCTGGCTGCCGGGCCGTTCCGGTGGCGATGACTGGCTCGGGTGGACTCGACTTGTCGTCGATCAGTGAGGACGACGCACGCCGAGCACTGATGATCTGGATGAACAGCCCGAGCAATCCAACTGGAGCGCTCGACGACATGGCAAGTGTGGTGGCGTGGGGACGCAAGCATGGCGTGCCCGTATTCAGTGACGAGTGCTACGTGGAGTTCACGTGGCAGGGTGAGCCGCACACCGCACTCGAGCACGGTCTGGATGGCGTGATCGCCCTGCACTCACTATCCAAGCGCTCCAACCTGGCAGGTTTGCGCGTTGGCTTCTACGCGGGTGACGCCGAGATCGTGCACTACTTGAAGGAAGTGCGAAAGCACGCCGGGTTGATGGTGCCTGGTCCTGCACAGGCCGCTGCGGTGGTGGCGCTCGGAGACGATGACTCGGTGCGTGAGCAAGCCAAGGTGTATCGCCGACGACTGGAATACGTCGCTTCTGTGTTGAGCAGGTGGTCGGGTGTGACGATCGACTTGCCTGCCGGTGGCTTCTACCTCTGGTTCGATGCGCAGGACGGTTGGGCGTTCGCCGAACGACTGGCCACCGAAGGCGGAGCGCTCGTCAGTCCAGGAGATTTCTACGGCGCTGGTGGTGCCAACAATGTGCGCGTCGCAGTCGTGCAACCTGATGCTCGTTTGGAGCTGATGGCCAAACGCCTCGGCCTGTAGTTCGTTTAGAGGCGGCGCATCACGGTGACGAGTTTGCCGTAGATCGATACCTCGTCAGCAGCAAACGTCATCGGCTTCATACGTGAGTTCGACGGGGTGAGCGTGATCTGGTTGCCGCGCTTGCTGAACGTCTTGATCGTGGCTTCCTCGCCTGGAATGCCGGCAACGACCACGTCGCCGTTGTTGGCTGTGTTCTGCTGACGGCACACGACGAAGTCACCATCGAGGATTCCCGCGTCGATCATGCTGTTGCCGCGGACGCGGAGCATGAACAACTCGCCATCGCCGGTGAAGTCCATCGGCAGGGGAACGAGTTCTTCGACGTTTTCTTGGGCGAGCACGTTGACGCCGGCTGCAACATCGCCCACCAATGGAACGTGCTTCGTCGGGCGGCGCTCCATGGCCACGCCCGTGGCCGCCTCGTACCGCACCTCGATGGCGCGGGGTTTGGTCGGGTCACGGTGGAGGTAGCCCATTTTCTGGAGGGTGGCCAGGTGATTGTGGACCGTGGCTGAGGAGCTCAGGCCGACAGCCTCACCAATTTCGCGCACCGACGGGGGGTAGCCCCGCTCGCGCATGTTGACCTCGATGAAGTCGAGGATGCCGCGCTGGCGGTCGGTGAGCTGGGGGGTGGGCTGGGCGGAAGTCATGGGACGAGCGTACGCCTGTTCGCCCCCGAAGTCAAACATATGTTCGCTCGATCCACAAACTCCGAACACCTGTTCGCTATGGTGGAACGCACATCCCATCAACCCCCAAACCCCTGTCCCCACAGGGTTTCCCCCAAAACATGACAAGGAGCACCAACATGGCACTCGCACTCCAGGACCGCCCCACCCACCTCCGTACCGTCCGCCGGGCCGGTCATTTGCGGCTGGTGGTACCCACTGAGCAGGCCCCGGTTCGGGCTAATCGAGCGGTCAGTCAGCCGTCTCGCCGAAGCGCTGCAACCTACTTCCGACGTCGTCTTGCTGTCGGGCTCATGCTCGTCGCCCTCGTGGGCGGCGGTTTCGTCGCCACCCGCGCTCAAGCCAATGGCGAGGTCTCGACGCCGGTCGAACAGCGCTATGTGATCGCGCAGGACGGTGACAACTTGTGGGCAATTGCGGAACGCATTGCGCCCACCGGCAACATCCCTGAGATCGTCGATCAGTTGGCAGCACTCAACGGCACGTCACTGCGTGTCGGTCAAGTGGTGTTGATTCCCTGAATTGGATTGACCGAATCGGCGGGTTCAGGCGGTGTACGGTGACTACTCGGTGCATTGCCCCAGTTGTTCATTCGACGACACCAAGGTGATCGATTCGCGAGTGTCCGAAGAGGGCACCGCGGTCCGCCGGCGCAGGAGTTGCCTGCGCTGTGAGTATCGCTTCACCACGTACGAGCGCCTCGAAGAGTTGCCACTGATCGTCGTCAAGCGTGGCGGTGATCGCCAGCCGTTCAATCGACAAAAGATGATGGCCGGCATGTTGGCTGCAGTGAAGGGTCGCTCCGTGGACGAAGCCCAAATCGAGTTGATTGCCGAGCGCATCGAGGACTCGTTCCGTCAGCGTGGCACCGAAGTCACGAGTAACGACGTTGGTCTTGCCGTGCTCGACGAACTACGCGTGCTCGACGAAGTTGCGTACATGCGTTTTGCGAGCGTGTACAAGAACTTCGATGATGCCGCGGATTTCCGCCGCGAGTTGGCGTTGCTCGAGAAGCACGCCAACAGCGAGCGCGCTCAGCGCACGTAGCGCAAGAACAGAAATCCGTCGTCCTCGAGTACGTGCTCGAGCGTGAATCTCCGCAACAAGTCGGGCGCGCCGCTCGTGAGTCGCTTACCTGCACCGCCCACGATCAACGGGCTGATCGTGAGGTTGATTTCATCCACGAGATCGGCCTCAGCCATCGCTGCATTGAGCGCGGCGCCACCCTCGAGCTGGATGAAGTTGCCCTCGATCTGTTCGAGCGCCGCTTCCAAGTCGACCTGGCCATGCCCGGCGCGGATCGTCCGAACCGCGCCTCCGTCGAGATCGGCATCCAAGGTGGTGACGACGAAACCCGCCCCACTCGTAAAGAGAGGTGTGGCGAGATCAAGGTTGCCTGAGCTCGTGACGACACCGACCGTGAGGCGCGGGTTGCTCGGCGGTCCATAACCCTCCTGGCGCACGGTGCCGGCCCCTACGAGCACGCAATCGGCAATGGCGCGCAAGCCGATCAAGACATCTCGATCGGCAGGGCCAGACAAGGCAAGCGAGGTGCCCGCGACGATGGTGGAACCATCGATGCTTTGCACCATGCACATGCCGACCGTCGGGCGCGTGGAGTGCTTGGTGGCTCTGCGAGTGCGCGGTACGCCGTAGGCGTCGGCCACCGAGACGGTGTCATGTGGTGCGGGAAACAGCCGACGCATGCACGGCGAGCCTATGGCAGGATGAGCCCATGTCGAACGCCCGAGTTGCGTATCGCACCTGCCCATTGTGTGAGGCGACGTGTGGCCTTGAGATCGAGGTGCAGGGTGTCGAGATCAAGCGCATTCGCGGCGATCGTGAGGATGCGTTCAGCAAGGGTTTCATCTGTCCGAAGGGCAGCACGTTGAAGCAACTGCACGAAGACCCCGATCGGTTACGCAAGCCGCTCATCAAGCGTGATGGCAAACACGTGGAGGTCTCGTGGGAAGAAGCGTGGGCAGAGGTGCAACGAGGAGTGACGGGCGTCATCGAGCGGCACGGACGCGAATCGATCGCCACCTATCTCGGCAACCCGAATGCCCACAACCTTGCCGGGCTGCTGTACAACCGCGTGTGGTTGCGTGCTCTCGGAACGCGACAGATTTACAGCGCATCGACGGTGGATCAGATTCCCAAGCAAGTCTCATCAGGGTTCCTCTTCGGAACGCCACTCACCGTCGCCGTTCCCGATCTCGACCGCACGTCGTACTTGTTGATTCTGGGAGCGAATCCGTACGAATCGAACGGCAGTCTGTGCACGGCACCTGACTTTCCTGGCCGGATGGAACGCATACGAGAGCGTGGCGGGAAGGTGGTGGTGGTCGACCCGAAGATGACCAAGACCGCTCGCGCCGCCGACGAGTGGGTGGCGATTCGACCCGGTACCGACGGCTTGCTGCTCGCAGCGATCGCTAACGAGTTGTTCGCCACTGGCAGGGCCGATGTCGGCGATGCTCTTCGCCCGTACGTAAATGGTCTCGACGCCGTGCGAGAAAACCTTGCTGACTTCACGCCCGAGTCGGTGGAACACGCCACGGGCGTGTCGGCAGCAGTAATTCGTCGCCTTGCACGGGAACTCGCCGATGCCGACGCGGGATGTGTCTACGGTCGGATCGGCACCACGACAGTTGAGTTCGGCACCGTCACCTCGTGGTTGGTCGACGTTGTGAACGTGATCACGGGCAATCTTGATCGTGCGGGGGGAGCGATGTTTCCGCTACCTGCTGCTGGATCGCCAAACACCAAGGGGTCTCCTGGAAAGGGCAAGGGGTTCCAGACTGGTCGTGGTCGGACGCGGGTGCGGGGCTTTCCAGAAGCGCTGGGCGAGTTGCCGTCGGCTTTGCTTGCCGAGGAGATCCTCACCCCAGGTGCGGGGCAGGTGCGGGCGCTCGTCACCTTTGCGGGCAACCCGGTGCTGTCGACTCCCAACTCCGAACAACTTGAGCGAGCGCTTGCGGACCTCGAGTTCATGGTGTCGATCGACATCTATTTGAACGAGACGACGCGTCATGCCGACGTCATCCTTCCTGCGCCGTCGCATTTGGAGCGCAGCCACTTCGATCTCTCGTTCACCATGTTCTCGGTGCGCAACATGGCCAATTTCAGCGAGCCGGTCTTCGAACGGGAACCTGGCCAACCAGACGAGTGGGAGATCCTCGCGAAGTTGGCACTCGTTGCCCAGGGGCTCGGTGCAGGAGCCGAGCCGAAGTTGATCGACGACATGGTGATCGGACAGATGGTCGACTCGGCGATCGCTGATCCGTCGAGTGTCGTGCACGGGCGCAGTCGTGACGAATTGCTGAGCGAACTGGACAGCAACGTGGGTGTCGACAGAATGCTCGACTTGTTGTTGCGCACGGGTCCCTACGGAGATGGGTTCGGCGCGCGGCCTGGGGGATTGTCATTGCAGGAACTTCGCGCGAATCCGCACGGGGTGGACCTTGGTCCGCTCGAGCCGCGGATGCCAGAGATCCTGCGCACCCCGAGCGGAAAGATCGAACTCGCGCATGAAACGTTGATCGCCGACCTGGAGCGGTTGCGCGCATCACGCAATGTGAACGTCGACTCGATGTTGTTGATCGGTAGGCGACACTTGCGCTCGAACAACTCGTGGATGCACAACGTCAATGTGCTCGTGAAGGGCAAACCGCGCTGCACGTTGCAGATCAATCCGAGTGATGCCGCGCGATTGGGAATCGAAGACGGAGCGAGTGTGCGTATCGAGAGTCGGGTGGGGTCGGTCGTGGCGCCAGCAGAAGTGACCGACGACATTCGTCCCTCGGTGGTGAGCCTCCCGCACGGTTGGGGGCATGACAAAGAGGGAACGAGGATGCGCGTCGCGAGCGAGCACGCGGGCGTCAACTCGAATGTCCTCACTGATCACGACGTACTCGACCCGCTGTCGGGAAATGCGGCCTTGAACGCCATCCCAGTGACCATCCACCGGTTATGAACAGCTTGTCCCCAGCCTGAACCCCACGTTCCACAAGGCTTTCCCCAGAAACATTCTTAAATTCACACGGTTGTCCACTTCCTTCTCACAGGGGTACGGCCGTAGATTGCGGCTCGCAACCGGCGCCTTTTTGCACATACGCCACACGGCAGATGTGGGACTGGGCGGTCCTGAACCTGTGTTGGGGGGAAAGGCGGGAGGTGCCGGTTGCACACCTGGTCGAAATCAGGCCCGAGCCCGCCCGATGGGGCTCGGAAATGATTGACAGGGGCGAATTACAATGCTGTAATCGTCCCCTACCAGTTGTGGGCGAACCTGCAATGGGGATGGGTTCACCACAACATGTTGTGGTCTCCGCGAGGGGGCCACGATGTGGTGACGGCCCAACCCCCTTGGACGTTCGTCCAGGACCGTGGAGGCAAGGCAAGTCAGCAAGTCGCAGATCGCAAGTAATTGAGTTCTAGTAGCAACCACATCGAAGAGAAAGAAACACCCAACATGTCTCTCGCGCCAGAGCGTCTCACCATCGGGATCCGTCGCAAGTTCACCAACGGCTCCGTGCATCCCTACGACCTCGTCGCGTGGGAGAAGCGCGATGCACGTATCAACAACTGGAAGGACGGCACCGTTGCGTTCGAGCAGCTCGGCGTCGAGTTCCCTGTCACCTGGTCGTTGAACGCCACCAACATCGTCGCCCAGAAGTACTTCCGTGGCACTCCTGGTACGCCAGAGCGTGAGCACTCGTTGCGTCAGGTGATCGATCGCGTCTCCGACACGATCGCCAACTGGGGCATCGAAGGGGGTTACTTCGCTGACGCCGATGAGGCCGAGGCGTTCCGCGACGAGTTGAAGTTCATCCTCGTCACGCAGCGCGCAGCGTTCAACTCGCCCGTGTGGTTCAACATCGGAGTGAAGGGTGTGCCACAGCAGGCGAGCGCATGCTTCATCCTCGCCACCGACGACACGATGGATGGCATCCTCAACTGGTACCGCGAAGAAGGAATCATCTTCAAGGGCGGTTCGGGTGCGGGCATCAACCTGTCCAACATTCGCTCCAGTGCAGAGCACCTGAAGGGTGGCGGCACGGCCTCTGGCCCGGTGAGCTTCATGCGCGGTGCCGACGCTTCAGCAGGAACGATCAAGTCGGGTGGCAAGACTCGCCGCGCCGCGAAGATGGTCATTCTCAACGTCGATCACCCGGACGTGGAGGAATTCGTGTGGTGCAAGTCGCGCGAAGAGCAGAAGGCCCGCGCGTTGCGCGACGCCGGCTTCGACATGGACCTCGACGGCAAGGACTCGTTCTCGGTGCAGTACCAGAACGCCAACAACTCGGTGCGCGTCACCGATGAGTTCATGAACGCCGTCAAGGAAGATCGTGACTGGACGCTCCGCGCGGTCAAGGACGGCAGCGCTGTGCGCACGGTGCGCGCCCGTGACCTGTGGCGCCAGATCGCCACTGCTTCGTGGGAGTGCGCCGATCCGGGTCTGCAGTTCGACACCACCATCAACAAGTGGCACACCGCTCATGCAGCCGGCCGCATCAACGGTTCGAACCCCTGCAGCGAATACATGCACATCGACAACTCGGCGTGCAACCTCGCCTCGATCAACCTGCTCAAGTTCCTCAATGAGGACGACACCTTCGACGTTGACGCATACCGTCACACCATCGAAGTCATGTTCACCGCGCAGGAGATCCTCGTGGGCAACGCCGACTATCCGACGGAGAAGATCGGCGAGAACAGCCGTGCGTTCCGTCAGCTCGGTCTTGGTTACGCCAACATCGGCGCATTGTTGATGGCCCTCGGCATGCCGTATGACTCGACCGGTGGTCGTGCGTGGGCAGCCGCGCTGACATCGATGATGACCGGCCATGCGTACGCCACGAGCGCACGTATCGCCAGCCGCATGGGACCATTCGCTGGTTTCGCCGCCAACGAGCGCTACATGCTCAACGTGCTGCGAATGCACCGTGAAGCCAACGCCAATATCGTCGACACCAACGTCGTGCAGTCGGACCTCGTTGCTGCCGCCACCGAGTCGTGGGAGCGCGCGGTGCTCGACGGCGAGGAGTATGGCGTGCGCAACAGCCAAGCCACCGTGCTCGCTCCGACGGGAACCATCGGTTTGATGATGGACTGCGACACCACCGGCATCGAGCCCGACCTCGGCCTCGTGAAGTTCAAGAAG
>CAZWKD010000011.1:0-2522 GCA_964633985.1 uncultured Acidimicrobium sp.
GCGAACGTTGGTGCACCTCGAGGCACGCGTTCACGAGAACGGGGACGTACGTTTCGTGCACTGCGTAAATTGCGTTGTGCCCCGCGTCGACATGGTGCACGCTCGCGTGTTTGATCGCTTCGACCAACCGTTGCTGACGCTCGACCGGCACCACGGTGTCCTGCAACGTGAGGATGATCGAGGTGGGTACGTCGAGAGCGCCGAGCCAGTCGAGTGAATTGAAACTGCCGAGCGTGCTGACGGCCTCGATGATGTGTCGCCAATCGTGCGACGACATCTGGGCGATCGCCCATTGCTCGAGTTCTTCGCCGCGGCGTTGCAGATACAACTGTTCGGTGAGCCAATCCCGCGTTTGAGCAGGGGTGAGACGCACGAGTGCAGCGAGTCCGGTGAGGCCGAGGAAGCCGAGTCGCTCCTCGCGCGATGAAGTGAAGTGCGCCGCAGTGGAGCAGAGCACGAGCCCACGCACGCGTGTCTCATGTCGTTTCCACACCAATTGAGCGATGGTGCCGCCCATGGAGTAGCCGACGGGAATGAAGTTGTTGATGCCGAGCACGTCGGCGAGTGCGGCGACGTCATCGGCGCAATCTTCAAGACGGAACGAGTTCTTGGAGCGGATGCCTCGTCCATGACCGCGATGATCCGGTGCGACCACGCGGAAGTGTTTGCCCAGTGCTTCGAAGGCGGTGAACCAGTTCAGGTCGGCAGTTGCCGTCCAGCCGTGCAACAGCATCAGTGTCGGCGCGTTGGCGGGACCACTCACTTCGCGGATGAAAGTTTGTCCGCGACCGGGAATGTCGATCAGGCGGCCGGGAGGTAACTGCATCGTCTAGAGGTGTGCCACCGCTTTGAGTACGCGCACCTTGAGCTTGGCCTTGGTTGGTGTCTCGTACGTAATGGTGTCGCCGGCCTTGGCTCCCATGAGAGCGGCACCGAGTGGCGAGGACGGGCTCATCACGCTCACGGAGTCAGATGAGGGCTTCTCCTCCACGTGACCGATCAGGTACTGCTCGGCCATGTCATCGCTGTCGCCGTCGTAGAGGATGGTGACGATCGAGCCCAGCCCGACGGTGCCGTCGGCGGTGGGCGGCACGATTTCAACGTCGTCGAGGATCGACTCGATCTGGCGGATGCGACCCTCCATGTGACCCTGCTCGTCCTTGGCCGCGTGATAGTCGCCGTTTTCCTTGAGGTCACCCAGTGCACGGGCCTTCTCGATCTTGTCGGCCACCTCGATTCGCCCCCGCGTGGTGAGGTCGTGCAACTCGGCTGCGAGCCGATCGTGTGCCGCCTGGGAGAGGAGGTGTTTGGCCATGTGCCAAAGGCTATCTGAGGGGTTTTCTCCGTACGATGAAGAGCCATGTCAAAGAATGCGCATCGCGTTGCAGTGATCGGTGGAGACGGCATCGGCCCCGAGGTCACTGCTGAGGCGCTCAAGGTAATCGCAGCTGCAGGTGTATCCCTTGACATCACCAACTTCGATCTCGGCGGCGCGCGCTATCTGCGAGATGGTGAGATCCTCTCGGACGCCACGCTCGCAGAGTTGCGCCAGCACGACGCGATCCTCCTCGGAGCAGTGGGTACCCCAGATGTCCCACCTGGAGTGATCGAGCGCGGCCTCCTCTTGAAGATGCGCTTCGAGCTCGACCTGTACATCAACCAGCGTCCGTTCAAGGGCACTGCCCCCGGGCATTCTGCACCGCACGATTTCGTCGTGGTGCGGGAAAACACCGAGGGTCCATATGTGGGCGAGGGCGGAGTGTTGCGGAAGGGCACGCCACATGAAGTGGCCACACAAGGCAGCGTGAATACCGCCAAGGGTGTGGAGCGCTGTGTGCGGTACGCCTTCGAGCTTGCTGCCTCGCGCGAACGCAAGCACCTCACGCTCGTGCACAAGACGAACGTGCTCACCTTCGCCGGCGATCTGTGGCAGCGCACCTTCAACTCGGTCGCCAAGGACTTTCCGCAGGTGGGCACCGCGTACAACCATGTGGATGCTGCGTGTATCTATTTCGTTCAGGACCCGCATCGCTACGACGTGATCGTCACCGACAATCTGTTCGGCGACATCCTCACCGACCTTGGTGGAGCCGTGTCGGGTGGCATCGGAGTCGCATCATCGGCGAACCTCAACCCGGCGCGCACTGGCCCATCGATGTTCGAACCCGTTCATGGCTCGGCACCCGACATCGTCGGCACGGGCAAGGCCAACCCTGTTGCCGCGATCTTGTCGGCCGCCCACATGCTCGAGTTCCTTGGTGAATCGAAAGCTGCGTCTCGCCTGCGTGCCGCGTGTGACGAGCCCGTCAGCGGCACGACCACTCAAGTTGGCGACACGATCGCCCAGCGAGTGGCCAAGTAGCAGGCGATAGTTTGTAACGAAACAGGGGAGTAGCGATGCCAATCACCACCACGCCGAAAATCTGGATGAACGGAAAGCTCGTCGACTGGGACAAGGCCCAGGTACACGTGCTCACCCACACCCTCCATTACGGCACGGGCGTGTTCGAAGGCATTCGTGC
>CAZWKD010000011.1:2622-22832 GCA_964633985.1 uncultured Acidimicrobium sp.
GTCGCTGAGTGCACCGGAGAGAACATCTTCTGCGTGCGCAACGGGATCATCCTCACCCCGCCGTTGTCTGCTGGAGCGCTCGAAGGCATCACGCAGAACAGCGTGATGCGCATCGCCCGCGACCTTGGCTATGACATCCGCGTCGACAACATCGCCCGCAGCGACCTGTACGTGGCCGAAGAAATCTTCGTCTGCGGCACCGCTGCCGAGGTGGGTTCGGTGAGCTCGGTGGACGAGCGCAAGGTGCCGTGCCCCGGCCCGATGACCCGTGCCATTGCCTCTACCTACGCCAAGGCCGTTCGTGGGCAGGACCCGCGTTACGCCGAGTGGTGCGAATTGGCCAACGGCTGACCCCTTGATTTAGCGCCAAAACGCACAGGGCAGGTTCTTCGCCCTGTTGAGCAAACCCAAGGGGGACAGGGTCTAGAGCCTGTCCACACAGGCGGGCCGGTTATCCCCAGGGGTTTTCCACCGGTTGTCCACAGTTTGCCGGTCTCGGGGTTGTCGGGAGGCTTGCCGTCCCGCAAGACTTGGGGTGATGTTTGGGAAGGCTCTCACCGCAACTGAGATCATCATTATTTCGTAGGCGTGCGTCCGCATGGACGTACGCCGAAGCCGCCCAGCCGGGCGGCTTTTTTGTTCCCCGAGAAAAGGACCAGCAATGGCAGCACAAGAAGCAACCCCACTGGTGGAGGTGTTCGACACCACGTTGCGCGACGGCATGCAGGTGGAAGGCGTGTCGGCAACGGTGGAGGACAAGCTACGAATTGCGGAGCAACTCGACTATCTCGGCGTGCACTTCATCGAGGGCGGTTGGCCGGGAGCAAACCCGAAAGACGTGGAGTTCTTCGCTCGTGCCAAGCGCGAACTGCAGCTGACGGCGTCAACGCTCGTCGCTTTCGGCTCCACGCGCAGGCCTGCCGGCAAGGTGGACGAGGACGTGACCCTGCGCAACTTGATCGAGGCCGAGACCTCAGCGGTGTGCATCGTCGCGAAGTCGTGGGACTACCACGTGGAGCAGGCACTGCAGACGACGCTCGATGAAGGCGTGGCGATGGTGGCGGATTCGGTCAAATACCTCGGTGCGCACGATCGACGAGTACTCGTGGATCTCGAACACTTCTTCGACGGCTACAAGAACAACCCCGAATTCGCGCTGCGCGTGATCGAAGCTGCGGTGATCAATGGCGCAACTCACCTGGTGCTCTGTGACACGAATGGCGGGTCGTTGCCGAGCGACGTGCTGTCGATCGTCGCCGACGTGCACAAACACGTGGGTAATGACGCGATCATCGGCATTCATTGTCACGACGACACGGGTTGTGCGGTGGCCAACTCGCTCGCTGCGGTGGAGAGCGGCGCTCGCCACGTGCAGGGCACGTTGAACGGTCTCGGTGAGCGCACTGGCAACACCAACTTGACGACGGTGATCCCGAACTTGCAATTGAAGATGGGCTATCGCTGTTTGCCGGACGGTCGTCTCGAGCGTCTGACCGCGGTGAGCAACCACGTAGCTGAAGTGTTGAATCGCCCGCTCAACCCGCAGGCGCCCTACGTTGGCGCATCTGCGTTTGCACACAAGGCGGGACTCCATGTCTCGGCGATCGCTCGAGCGAAGGATGCCTACGAGCACGTCTCGCCCGACTTGGTCGGCAACGGCACACGCTTCCTCGTTTCGGAGATGGCGGGTAAGGCAACGATCACGATGAAGGCCAAGGAGTTGGGCCTGGCGATGGACGGACCCGCGGTCAACCAAGTGATCGACGACCTGAAGCGTCTGGAGCACGAGGGCTACCACTTCGAAGCTGCCGATGCGTCGCTCGAGTTGCTGATGCGTCGGGCGACCGGGTGGAACCAGTCGTTCTTCGAGGTGGAGTCGATGCGCGTGATCACCGATGAGCACGCCTCGGGTGAGTTCACCACGGAAGCCACCGTGAAGGTGTGGGTGGGTGACAAGCGCGAAGTGAGCACGGCAGAGGGCAATGGCCCCGTGAACGCCATCGACAAAGCGCTGCGAGCGGCCCTCGTGTCGCACCTCCCGGCGCTCGAGAAGGTGCACCTCACGGACTACAAGGTGCGCATCCTCGACTCGTCGTCGGCGACTGGTGCGGTGACGCGAGTGCTTCTGGATGCGTCGAATGGCGGTCGGTCGTGGACGACGATCGGTGTGTCGTCGAACATCATCGAGGCGTCGTGGCGGGCACTCGAAGAGTCGCTCGTGTACGGACTACTTCACGCCGAGTAGGTCGCGAGAAGTAGGCTCGCCAACGAGATGGCAGCGCCGAAGTACACCCCCGTCGACCCGACACACGATCCGCGCTCGTACGAGTCGCCCCGACACGTTCCCGACACATGGCGACTCGGTCGTCCTGCCGAGATCGCCGGCCGTCAACCAGTGGGTGATCGACTCGGTGCGCAGGGCCCCGATCAGGGTTACGCGCTCACGCTTGCCAACTTGCTCTCCGGTGAGATTCGTCTGCAAGAAGGAGAGCGACTGGATGATGCGATTCGCGGTTGCCTCGGGATTGCGCTTCGCCGTGCCTCTCGCTTCGGTCGCGCGCCGGTGATTCACGATCTTCGTTTCGCGTTCACCATGTGGGGTTGGTTCCTCGATCAGCCGCCGGCAGATCTCGTGGCGCGGCGACGGAAGCTGTTCGCTGGTCTTGGCAACGTGTTGCACCACTACGCCGAAGCGCGCGATTTGGTGGACATGGTTCCTGAAGCCACCTACTTGCTCACTCCCGAGCAAGTAAAGGCGGCCATGCCAGGTAGCTGGCGCGCGCTCACCGGCGCTTAGATCGCGAACTTCTCCAAGTCTGCAAGTTCGACGAACTCGAGTGTGCGAACGTGCGTCGAGCGCAGGTTCACCTGCGGTGCCTTGCCGGCCTCGAACGCCTCCTGCCACCGACCAGCGCACAAGCACCAGCGGTCGCCCGGCTTCAGTCCGGGAAAGTTGTAGTGCGGCATCGGCGTGGACAGATCGTTGCCCATGCGCTTGGAGAACTCGAGGAACTCGGCAGTCATCACCGCACACACCGTGTGTACACCGTGGTCGTCACCACCCGTCTCACAACAACCGTTGCGGTAAAAGCCCGTCATCGGTGACGAGCAACACTCATCCAGCGGCTCGCCATACACGTTCACCTGTTTTGCCACGACAGTGAAGGTAGCCGTTGATGAGATGAAATCTCCGAGCGAGATAGCCTGAAGTGAAATGTCAGCGCCTCGTTATCGGTTTGCGCCGTCTCCCACCGGGTACTTCCACGTAGGTGGGGCGCGCACGGCGCTCTACAACTGGTTGCTGACGGTGAAAAATGGTGGCACGTTCGTATTGCGTATCGAGGACACGGACGAATCGCGCAACCAGCCCCAGTGGACGCAAGGAATCATCGACGCCCTCGAGTGGCTCGGCATCCACCAGGACGACTCCCGGTTCGAGGGCCCGTTCTTCCAGTCAGCAAACGCGGCCGAGCATGTGGCCGCGGCCATGCGGTTGTTTGAACAGGGCAAGGCATATTTCTGCGACCAGACCACCGAGCAGATCCAAGCTCGCGCCAAGGAGAAGGGGATCACCGGCTACGACGGGCATTCACGAGATCGCGGACTGGGGCCGGGCGAAGGACGCGTATTGCGTTTCCGTGTGCCGGAGGGCAAGACAGTGGTGCGCGACCTGGTGCGTGGCGAAGTGGAGTTCGACAACGCGACGATCGAGGACTTCGTACTCCTACGAGGCAATGGCACTCCAGTTTTCCTGATCGCCAACGTGGTGGACGACGTCTTGATGAAGATCACCAACGTGATTCGAGCCGAGGAGCATCTACCCAATGCGCCGAAGCAACAAATGTTGTTCGAAGCGCTCGGCGAGCAGGTTCCCATTTGGGCGCACGTCCCAGTGCTCGTCAACGAGCAGCGCAAGAAGCTTTCCAAGCGGCGGGACAAAGTTGCAGTCGAGCAATACCGCGAAGAAGGAATCCTCGCTGCGGCAATGGTCAACTACCTGATGACACTCGGCTGGGCGCCGACGGGTGACACGGAGATCGTTCCATGGCAGACGATCGTCGATCAGTTCCGACTCGAGGACGTCAACCACTCGCCGGCCTTCTTCGACGTGAAGAAACTCCTGGCTTTCAATGGCGAGTACATCCGAATGATGGAACTCGACGAGTTCGTTGTTGCTGCCGAAGAGATGTTCTCGCGTTCGGCACCGTGGCCGCGTGAGCGCTATCAGCCCGCGATGTTTCGCGCGATGGCACCCCTCGTGCAAACGCGGGTGGCGCTCATTCCGGAGGCGATTCCGATGGTCGACTTCTTGTTCTTGCCCGAGCCACCAATCGACGATGATGCCTTCTCCAAGGCGTTCGGATCAGAGTGGGCAGTGCCGGCACTCCGTGACATCGCCAACGAGTTCGAGACCTGTGACTTCAGCGCCGAGTCATTGAAGGCGGCGACTGAGCGTGTAGGCGAGAAGCATCAGGTGAAGCTCGGCAAGTTGCAGGCGCCACTGCGTGTCGCGATCACGGGCCGCCAGGTTGGTCCGCCCCTGTTCGAACCGATCGAGTTGCTGGGTAGGCAAGAGGCGTTGCGCCGAATCCAATCCGCGATCACTCGCGCATCGTGACTTCACGCGCGCCGCTTCGCGTACTCGTCACGCTCGCAGCCTTGCTCGCCGCGTATCTCGGATCATGTCTCTTCCAAGTGTGGTGGGTAGGCGCGGACGATCAGGCACAGCCAGTAGAGGCGATCGTCGTCATGGGCGTGGCGCAGTACGACGGCCGACCTTCGCCGCAATTGCAGGCGCGACTCGACCACGTGATCACGTTGTGGAACGCGGGATTGGCACCACTCGTGGTTACCACTGGTGGAAATCAGCCAGGGGATCGATTCACCGAAGCGGAGGCCTCACGTCGGTATCTCGTCGAGGCGGGAGTTCCTGAGTCGGCCATCTTGCTCGAGGATCGTGGAACGTCCACGTTGGATTCGTTGCAACGAGTACACGACATTCTCGCTGAACAAGACATCGCCGATGTGTTGATCGTGACCGATCCGTACCATGCCGCTCGATCGCAAATGGTCGCCCGTGATTTGGGTCTGGTTGCTCACGTTTCGTCGACGCCAACCTCAGTGGTGACCGGCGCAGAGAACTTGCGTCGACACGTCGAGGAAGGGCTCGGTGTCGCGCTCGCCAACTTCATCGGTTTCGACGCGCTGGAGCGACTCACCAGCTAGGCGTGTCACCCTGCAAAGGGGATTGGTATCCTCAATGCATCACTCTGGGGAGTGGTGTAACTGGCAACACAGCAGATTCTGGTTCTGTTATTCAGGGTTCGATTCCTTGCTCCCCAACCAATTCTTCCGACTCACTGCAAGTAGTCGCGGAGGAACGCTGGTTTCAGACCGTTCTTCTTGATCGTCGCCATCAGATGGGCCATTGACCCAGGCAATCCACCGTTGTAGTGGAGGATGATGATGTCACCGGCCTTGAGTGGTCGATTACCCGCCGTGCGGATCACTCCGCCGTCGGCCATGGCGCTCCACATGACGATGTATTTGATTCCGCACGCTGCGGCTGCGCGTCTGGAGTTCGCGTTGAAGGAGCCGCGCGGTGGTCGATACAACACGGGCTTCGCCTTCACGATTCCCTCGATCAGGCGGTTGGCTCGACAGATCTCCTCGGTCTGCTCGCGAAGCGTGCTGAGCGTCATGTGCGCGTGTGTATTGGTGTGATTCTCGAAGGTCATGAACTCGCGTTCGCGATACCACCCACGATTGAGGTGGAGCATTTCCGGCATCACGAAGTTGGTGATGGGGATCTTGTTCTCGTCCAACCATCGACCGAACGACGGTGGTGCTGCACCCCCGTCGTCGATGGTGATGAATACGGCTCGGTCGCGATTGGGGACGTTGTAGATGACTTTCACCCCGCGCCAGTTGATGGTTTCTTCGACTTGTTGCTCCGATTCTGCGGCACGGACGAAGCCCGATCCGAGCGCGAGTGAGACGAGCAAGAAGGGGATGGCAAGACGTGTGATGCGAACCATGGCGACATGCTCTGGCTCGCACCAGTCGGCGTGAGCTCATGAGGTGTCAGACGGGATGAACTTCCGACCCGATTCACCTCGCGGTCCAGACGTGTCAGGAGCGCTCTACGGTCAATCGTCCCGCAGCGGCGGTAGATTCATGGGGCTACTTGCTCCCATCGTCTAGTGGCCTAGGACACCACCCTCTCAAGGTGGCGGCACGGGTTCAAATCCCGTTGGGAGTGCCAGTTGTCAGATGTTTGGGCGATGTTGAGTCCAAGGCATTGCCTGCTCGAGTTGAGCGGAGAGCCGCAGTAGAAGGTCTTCGCGTCCATAGGCGGCAACCAACTGCACACCCACAGGAACGCCGCTCGAGGTTCTGTGTAGCGGTAGCGAAATTGCGGGCTGACCGCTGACATTGAACGGCTGGGTGAACCCGAGGAATTCGGCAGATCGCCGCATTGGGTCCATCGGGCTTTGCGCATTGTTGACGATCTCGCCAAGTGGGAGGGCGACGAGTGACGTGGTGGGTGTCACGAGAATGTCGAAGCCGTCTTCCCACCAACTGGCGATGGCTCGTCGGTACAGAGCAGCGTCTTGAACGGCTTGCGCGTAGTCCGTTGCACTCATCGCCTTGGCGTACTCGGCCATCGTCCAGTTCATGAGCTCGAAGTCATCCTGGGCGACGGTGCGACCGAGCATCTTCTCTACGCCGTTGCGTGCGAGCGACATGTTCGTGCTCCATAGTGCGAGGAATCGGTTACCCGCCTTTGTGTCGTTCAGGGCGCTCGGCAATGACTCTTCGACGTGGTGGCCGAGGGATTGCAGCGTGGCAATCGTGTTGTGTACTGCGGTGACACAGTCGTTCTCCACGGGGAGTCCGTCTGCACGCGAGGAGACGAAGCCGATTCGCAGTGTTGGGCATGGTCGATCGATTTCGTCGACGTACGGACGCTCAGGCGCGGGCGCAATGACACGATCGCCAACCCCTGGGCCGTTTGTTACGTCGAGGAGCACGGCGCAGTCGCGCACGGAACGAGTGACGACGTGTTCGACACCAAGATTCGTTTCGTCTCGGTTTGGTGCAGCAGTGATTCGCCCCTGACTCACCTTCAGACCGACGAGACCGCAGCAAGCAGCAGGAACACGGATGGAGCCGCCTCCGTCGCTCGCATGCGCTGCAGGCACGATTCCAGAAGCCACTGCTGCCGCGCTACCTCCACTCGACCCGCCCGCAGTACGAGTGAGATCCCACGGGTTGCGGGTCGGCCCCCATGCTTCCGGTTCAGTTGTCGGAGTGGCACCAAACTCGGGGCTGTTACCGCGGCCGAAGACGACGAGACCGGCGTCGACGTAACGCTGCACGAGTGTGGTGGTGTGGTCGCAGGTGTACTCGGCCGCCTTGAGTGCCGGATTGCCATTCGACAGTCGAGTGCCGACGAGGGCTGCATGGAGGTCCTTCAAGATGAACGGCACACCACGCAGAGTCTGGTTCGACTCAGGCAGCGATCGTGCTTCGTCGCGCGCCCGATCGAACCATGTCCAGGTAAGCGCATTGATCAGCGGGTTGATTCTCTCGGCACGTTCGATGGCGGCATCGAGTAACTCGAGAGGAGTGACATCGCCATTGCGGACGAGAGCGGCTTGATCGGTGGCATCCAGCCACCTCGTTTCGTCGGCCAACGACCCCATGGTTCCCCCTTGCGCCATGTTCCCGCTCGGTAGTGTCGGTCACCTGTGAGCGAGGACCAGACGGGACGCCAACTTACCGCTCGCGAAGTTCTGCGCACGACACCGGCGCGTCGCCTACTCACGAGCAGTCTGCTCTTCTACATCGGAGTGATGCTGCAGGCGGCAACGCTCGGCAAGCACATCTACGACATCACGGGAAGAGAGATCGACATTGGTCTGCTGGGACTCGCTGAATTCCTCCCGATCGCCGCATTCGTTCTCGTGACGGGAAGCGTCGCTGACCGATTCAACCGCCGTGTCGTGGCCACCATCGCACTCATCGGCGAGCTGGTCTGTGCGATCACGTTGATGTTGTATTCGCTCACCGATCCAACTGCAGTGTGGCCATTCTTCGTGATCGGGTTCTTCTTCGGCACGAGTAGGGCGTTTCTTTCACCGGCAATACGTCCGATGTATCCAATGGTGGCACCCGAAGGTGGGTTGCCCTCCTTGATTGCGATGTCTTCCGGAGTCTGGACGACCGCGATGATCATCGGTCCTGCCGTGTCGGGTTTCCTCTACACCATTCATCCATCGATGTCGTACGGCGCAACCGCAACGATGGTCACGATCGGAATCCTTTCCTTGTTGCGCGTACGTTTCTTACATCCGTCCACACCTCGAGATCCTGATGAAAAGGTGTCGTTGCGCTCGGCAATGGAGGGTTTGTACTTCATCCGACGAACACCGATCTTGCTCGCTGCGATTTCACTCGATCTCTTCGCAGTGTTGTTCGGGGGGGCGGTCGCGTTGCTTCCGGTGATCGCGGAGGAGCGACTTGGTGTCGGAGATGTCGCCTATGGGTGGTTGCGAGCCGCTGGCGGAATTGGCGCGGCATTGATGGCGATGTTCCTCGCCGTTCGACCGTTGCGTCGTCATGTCGGTCGATCACTCCTCGTGGCGGTCGCCATCTTTGGCGTTGGCACGATCGTGCTGGGCACGACACGCACTTACTGGATCGCTTTCATCGCCGTTCTCATCCTCAGTGGAGCAGACATGGTGAGTGTGTTCGTGCGTGCCTCGATCGTTCCACTCGTCACGCCCGACTCCAAACGCGGACGAGTATCGGCGGTGGAGAACGTATTCATCGGAGCGACGAACGAGCTCGGCGCCTTCGAGTCGGGTGTCGCGTCACAACTCGTCGGCGTCCCAGCCACGGTGGTGGGCGGCGGAGTGGCGACCCTGGGTGTGGTGGGTCTGTGGTGGAAACTCTTCCCGTCACTACGCAAGATCGATCGCTTCAGTGACCTCGAAGCGCCGGAGAACCCGCCGCGTTGATCCATATGAAGTGAAGTAGGTTCGACGTGGTGGAAATGCCGCAAGACAAGCGCAAGATCGTCCAGGAGTTCAAGACTTTCATCAACCGCGGAAGCGTGGTCGATGTATCGGTTGCCTTCGTCATGGGAGCTGCGTTCAAGACGATGATCGACGCCTTTGCCGGTGACGGCAAGGACAACTCTGGAATCCTCGGCGGGATCCTGGGCGCGATATTCGGAGGTTCTCAGCCGAACTTCAATGAAGTAGGCGTCACGCTGAACGGGAGCTTCATCCCGATCGGGGCATTCCTTACGGCGGCCCTGAATTTCATGTTGGTCGGCTTGGTGCTGTTCTTCGTGGTCAAGGCCTACTCGCGTTTCCGCAAGAGTCAACCAGTAGAAACGACCAATGAGTTGCTCGCGTCGATCCGTGACGAATTGCGTCAGAACCGCCAGTAGCCCCATGCGCCGTCTCACGCTCGTCGCGTCCCTGTCGTTGCTTGTCACTTCTTGCGGATTGTTCGACGCCTTCGGCGACGACGGCTACGTGGATGGTGTCGGAAGGATTCCTGGCGGGGACGTGGGAAGTCTGATCACCGTTCCTGCAGGCGTGGAGGTCGACTTCCCTGAACTAGACGGTAAGCCTCTGGGCTCCTTGGTGGATGGCCCGCGACTGCTGATGATCGGAGACTCGATTTTTGCCAGTACGTCCAGCAGATATGGCAATGAAATGTGCAAGGCGTTGACGCAGCTCGGCTGGCAGATGGCGATGGAGGCGGAGGCGGGTCGGTTCGTGGACTTCGGGCAGAAGGTCCTGCGTTCCAGGTTCGACGAAGGTTGGGACGCAGTCGTCGTCTTCTTGGGAACGAACTACGACGGTAACGAGGAGAACTACGAGACGAGACTGCGCGAGATCATCGAGACGGTGTGGCCAACGAAGATGGTGTTGTTGACGACGGCGATGTTCCGCGAAACGCAGGCTGAAGTGAACGAGGTCGTGAAGAAAATGCGTCAGGACTACGACAACATCACGGTGCTCGATTGGGGCTCGATCGCTGCGACTCCCGGGGTGATTGGTGGCGATCGGGTGCACCTCACCCAAGACGGTCGGGCAGTACTCGCTGCTGCCGTTGCCCGCGCGTTGAATTTTGCTCCCGGGAACGAAGAAGGAAGTTGTTTGGACTCGCAGTTCCGTGACGACTCGGAGGTAGCCAAGAACGAGATGGTGCCAGTTGAACCGGTGAGGAGTGCACCTGCCGACGAGTCGGGTGAAACGACTTCGACTTCGACTTCGACGTCGACCTCGACGACTTCAACCACTACTTCGACGACGTCGACTACGTCCACCACATCGACGACCACGACGACGATTCCTTCCAGCACGACTACTCGGGTAGGTACGTCCACGACGACCACCGTTTCAACTAGCTCAACGACGTCGGCTACCTCGAGCAGTTCATCAACTTCGACCACGACGTCGACCATCCGCGCGACCACGACGACCACCACCACAACCCAGCCCTAAGCGGTGCTGGCTACTACGGTGGCGAAATGCCCATGAACATCGGAATCTTCTCATCCACCCAGGACATCACCATGGATGGTTTCGTCACTGAGGCCCGTCAGGCTGAACGCGACGGGTTTCATTCGTATTGGATGCCGCAAATCTTCGGTGCAGATGCACTGACAGCACTTGCGGTTGTCGGCAGGGAAGTACCGCGAATCGAGTTGGGCACGAGCGTGGTGCCCACCTATCCACGGCACCCGATGATGCTCGCCCAACAGGCGCTCACCACCAATGCGGCATCAGGCGGAAGGCTGTGCCTCGGTATCGGGCTGAGCCATCAAGTGGTGATCGAGGGGATGCTCGGCATGTCGTTCGACAAACCGGTTCGCCACATGCGTGAGTACCTCTCGATCTTGATGCCGTTGATCGAGTCGCGTCAGGTTTCATTTGCCGGCGAGACGCTGACTGCCCACGCCACCATTCAGGTGGGAGGGGCAGAGAAATGTGGTGTCGTGGTCGCGGCGCTCGGTGCACAGATGCTCAAGCTTGCAGCAGCGAAGACCGACGGAACCCTCACGTGGTGTACCGGTCCACAGACGTTGCAATCACACATCGTTCCGACAATCAACGCGGCAGCCGACGAACTCGGTAGGCAGAAGCCTCGTGTGATCGCAGCCCTGCCTGTGTGTGTGACGACGGACGTGGCAGGTGCGCGTGCGCGCGCCGCAGAGGTCTTTGCCGTGTACGGCCAGCTACCGAGTTATCGCGCGATGCTCGATCACGAGGGTGTGGGCGGCCCGGCGGACATTGCGATCGTGGGATCGTCGGCCGAGGTCTCGGAGAAGATCGCCGCGCTCGCTGGCATCGGTGTCACCGACTTCGCCGCCGTGGAGTTCGGTGCCAATCCCGATGAAGTGACGGCCACTCGTGCCGCCGTGAAGGCCTGTCTCAGCGCACGTTGATCGACACACCCGGTTGGGTGTTGACCATGTCGAAGAAGTCGTTGCCTTTGTCGTCGACGACGATGAATGCAGGGAAGTTCTCCACACGGATCTTCCAGACCGCTTCCATCCCGAGCTCGGGATACTCGAGCACTTCGACTTTCTTGATGCAGTCGAGCGCGAGACGCGCGGCTGGTCCGCCAATCGATCCGAGGTAGAAGCCGCCATAGTTCTTGCATGCTTCCGTGACTTGGCGTGACCGGTTCCCTTTGGCCAGCATCACGAAGCTGCCACCTGCTGCCTGGAAGTCGGCAACGTAGGCGTCCATGCGCCCCGCCGTAGTCGGTCCGAACGATCCGCTCGCGTAGCCCTCGGGGGTCTTCGCTGGGCCGGCGTAGTAGACGCAGTAATCCTTCATGTACTGCGGTAGCCCCTCGCCACGATCGAGTCGCTCGCGAATCTTGGCGTGTGCAATGTCACGTGCCACCACCATGTCGCCGCTCAACATCACGCGCGTCTTCACCGGATACTTCGACAACGTGGCGCGGATCTCGTCCATGGGACGCGAAAGGTCGATCGCCACCACCTCATCGCTCAAGTCGTCGTCGGTGACTTCGGGGAGGAATCGGGCTGGATCAGTCTCCAACTTCTCGAGGTAGATGCCGCTCTTCGTGATCTTGCCGAGAGCCTGACGATCGGCGCTACATGACACGGCCATCGCCACGGGACAACTTGCGCCGTGACGCGGCAGACGAATCACACGAACGTCGTGGCAGAAGTACTTGCCGCCGAACTGCGCACCGATTCCCGTTTGTTGCGACAACTTGAGCACTTTCTGCTCCAAGTCGACGTCGCGGAATGCATGACCCGACGTCGAGCCGCTCGTGGGCAATGAGTCGAGGTAGCGGGTGCTCGCCAATTTGGCGGTCTCCACCGCGTGTTCGGCTGACGTGCCTCCGATCACCACGGCCAAGTGGTACGGGGGGCAAGCGGCTGTTCCCAGTGTCTTCATCTTCTCGAACAACCAAGGCAACAAGGTCTTTTCATTGAGCAGCGCCTTGGTCTCTTGGAACAGGTAGCTCTTGTTGGCTGATCCACCACCCTTGGCGATGAACAAGAACTTGTACTCGTCACCGTCCACGGCCTGGATCTTGACCTCGGCGGGAAGATTGGTGTTGGTGTTCACCTCGTCGTACATGGTGAGCGGCGCCAACTGGCTGTACCGAAGGTTGCTCGTTTGATAGGTGTTGTAAACACCGCGCGAAATCGCCTCTTCGTCGCCGCCACCGGTGAAGACGAACTGACCCTTCTTCGCCTTGATGATCGCAGTTCCGGTGTCCTGACACATTGGCAACACACCACCGGCGGAGATGCTCGCGTTCTTCAGCAGGTCGAGAGCAACGAAGCGATCGTTGGCACTCGCTTCAGGGTCCTTCAAGATGTCCGCCAACTGCTGGAGATGTCCAGGTCGCAACAAGTGAGCGATGTCGCGCATCGCCACTTCGGTGAGCTGCGTGATGGCTGTGGGGGAGACACGGAGGAACGTGCCCTCACTCGTCTCGAATGTGTCGACGCCCTCAGTGGAGATCAATCGGTATTCGGTGTGATCCGGGCCTGTCGGGAGCAATTCGGTGTACGAAAACGCTTCTTGCCGGGAGTCGGCCATGACTTCAGGTTACGACGGTTGGTCGAGTCGGCGTCAGCCGAGCGCCGGGCTACCGGCGAAGGAGCCGGGGTCGCCGGCAGAGGGGATGTGTGGGGCGGACCACTGCACGGTCTCGGCGATGTGCGTGGCGACGGCTCGCCATTCCTGTGGGTTCCAGCCTTCCGCTGAGGCAGGCACGCTGCCGTCTCCCTGGATGAAGACGAAGGCGGGAAGAGTCTTGAGACCCAACTGTTTGACCATCACCCGATCGGGATCCACGTAGGTGAGGAATTCCTTGGCCAGCGGTCCGAGGAACTGCTTTGCTTCGGCCGGGCCAGCCGTCACGATGAAGTTGACGCGTGTGGCGGCGCCGCCAAAGTGACGCAAGATGCGTGCTGCCGTCTGCAAAATCCACGCACTCTCGTTGGTGTACGGATCGATGACGATCGAGGCGAGATGAAAAGTGGTCGTCCACTCCTTCAGCGGACGCGACTCGCCGTCGAGGGTGGTGAGGGAGGTATCCAGTGCTGCTGCCACGGAGAAAGACCGTAGCAAGTCCCTACTAGCGTTTTCATCATGCACCCCATCGAATACCTGCGCCACGTGGCGCGGGCGAGCGGTGCGGACCCGTCGATGCTCGTTTCCGAAACGGCCGCGGCTCTGCGTGCGATGCGCCTCGATCAACCAGGTTTCGTGCTTGCCACGCGACGAATAGTGGACAAACATCCCACCTGCGCGCCCTTGTGGTGGCTTTGCGCAGGAGCACTGTCAGCGTTGGATCCACCATCCCGACTGCGCGAGTTGGCCGACGAGTTCGAGTCGGATCCGACCGCGTCGAACTTGATGGATGCGAACCACGATGATGCCCTCGTGGTGGAGGCGCTGGCGATGGGTAACGACGATCAGATCGAAGTCTTGGTCGGCGCGTATGACGTCGAGGATCTCGAATGGGCACGCGAAACTGGTCGCACGTCGATCGTCGTTGCGCGCCGAGGAACGAAATTGCCACCCGAGATGTGGCGCGAGATGAAGCGTCGTGCTACTTCCTCGGACAATCCGTGGACGTCGGACGTTCGTGTCATTCGGGTCGCCGAGTTCGACTTGGTGGTAGACCCTGACGGAATCCAAGCAGGCAGCAACCTCGTATTCAGCGCCGAGTGCGCACCATGCCCTGAACTGCTCGTCGGGGGCGGCTTGTAGCCTGACCGCATGTCTGCACGCTCGCGAAACCTTCCCCGCCGTTCTTGTCTGTCGATCCCTGGTTCGTCGGAGAAGATGCTCGCCAAAGGTCCTGGCATTCCAGCCGACATGGTGTTCCTCGATCTCGAAGACGCTGTTGCTCCCAAGGAGAAGGAAGCCTCTCGAGCGAAGGTCGCAGCAGCTATTCGTGACCAAGAGTGGGGCGACAAGGTGCTGTGCGTTCGTGTCAACGACTGGAGCACCAAGTGGACTGCGTTCGACATCATCGAAGTGGTGGGCAATGCCGGCTCACGGTTGGACGAGATCATGCTGCCGAAGGTGGAGTCGGCTGCGCAGATCGTCGCCACCGACATGTTGTTGCGGCAAGTGGAGATCGCCAGCGGTCTTCCGATCGGACACATCGGTATCGAGGCCCAGATCGAGACGGCACGTGGACTCATCAACGTGGAAGAGATCTGCGCCGCAAGCCCACGCATCGAGACGATCATCTTCGGACCTGCAGACTTTGCTGCCAGCATGGAGATGCCGGTGCTGACGGGCGGTGTGCCGATCGATGAGTATCCCGGTGACCACTTTCACTACGTGTTCAACAAGATCCTGATGGCAGGACGTGCCAACTCGCTGCAGGTGATCGACGGTCCGTTCCTCCATGTGCGCGACTCGGAGGGCTTGCGCAACTACTCGATGCGCGCTCGTACTCTCGGCTTCGACGGCAAGTGGGCCCTGCACCCCGACCAAGTGACCGTGTTGAACGAGGTGTTCTCGCCAACGCAGGAACAGTTCGACAAGGCGTGGGAGATCATCGATGCCTACAAGGCCGCCACGGAAGTCGAAGGCAAGGGTGCCGTGATGTTCGGTAACGAGATGATCGATGAGGCCAGTCGCAAGATGGCGCTCAAGTTCATCTCGCGTGGCGAGCGCGCCGGTCGCACCCGCACGCCAAAGAACTGAATTCGTGACCAAACAATTCGACGCACTGCTCTTCGATGCCGGTGGCATCTTCGTGGTGCCGGATCCGACGACGATCGGCATGGTGGTGGAGCAGTTCGGCGGGCAAGGCGACGTCGCTTCGATGGTGCGTGCGCACTATGCAGGAATGGCCGCACTCGACCATCTCGCTCTCGAACGTGAGAGTGGTTCGATCGACTCGGTGAGTTGGGACACGTATCGTCGTGCCGTTGCGATGGTGTCGGGAATCCCCGCTGAACGGGGCGATGACGCCGTGATCAAGCTGCGTGAGATGTACTCGCCGATGCTGTGGCGTTGGCCGATCCTCGAATCGACGGCGGCACTGTGGCGACTGCACCTCAAGGGAGTGCCCGTTGGCGTGGTGTCCAATGCCAGCGGTCAGATCGAGGCCACGCTCGCCAATCAGTGCATCCTGCAGGTCGGGCCAGGGGCGGGTGTTCCCGTCTTGATCGTCACCGACTCACATGTGGTGGGGTATTCGAAGCCTGATGCGCGGATCTTCGACGACTCGATCGCACTTCTTGAGTCGCAGGGGATCGAGCGTTCTCGCATTGGTTACGTGGGTGACTCCTACGTGAACGACGTGGGTGCGGCACGCAACGCCGGTCTGGGTGGAATCTTGCTCGACCCGTATGACGATCGGATCAATTTCGACTGTGTGCGAATTCGTTCGCTACACGAACTGATCGAGATGGTCTAGGCGCGCGAGTCTTCAACCAGCCGACGGGCGATCACCTTCAGGCACAGTGTTTCATCGGCGCCTTCAAAAATCGACAACACACGCGCGTCGACGAACAACCGACTCACCGAGTACTCCTCGGCATAGCCGTAGCCACCGTGAATCTGCATCGCCTCGCGAGTAACCCATTCGGCTGCTTTGCACACGTAGGCCTTGACCATGCTCGCTTCCATCGCGCCTTCGCCTTTGCCCATCAACTTTGCGACGGCATAACTGAACTGACGTGATGCTTGAACGATCGCGGCCATTCGCCCGAGCTTGGCGCGAGTGAGTTGATAGTCGACGATGTCGTGTCCGAACACGTTGCGGTTCTTCGCATACTCGAGTGCGGCTTCGTATGCTGCCTGCATCACGCCGACCGCTCGAGCAGCGGTTTGGAGTCGACCGTTTTCGAAGCCCTCCATCTGGAAGTAGAAGCCCTTGCCGAGGCCCGATTCTTCGCCGATCAGGTGGTCGGCAGGAACCCACCAGTTCTCGATCGCGATCTCGTAGGAATGCATCCCGCGGTATCCGATGGTGTCGATCGGACGACCCTCCATACGTCCGCCACCTGGTTGCGTGAAGACGAACCCGTGGGCATCCCCAAGTGGCTTGGGAACGATGAAGACGCTGAGACCTTTGTGTGCCTTCGAGCGGTCTGGGTCGGTGCGGGCGAGCAACATCAACACGTTGGCGCGGGCGCCGAACGTGCACCATGTCTTCACTCCATTGATCACCCAGCCGTCAGCACCCTCAGGCGACGTGCCACGAGTGGCGGTGGTCTTGAGGCTGGCCACGTCACTGCCGTAGTCGGGCTCGGTAACGGCGACTGCCGCCATCACTTCCGTCGTGGCGAGTTTTGGCAACCAATGGTGCTTCTGCGCCTCCGTGCCGCCGCGCACGAGAGCGCGGGTGAGGATCTCTGGCCGGGTGATCAGCGACCCACCGATGCCGAGCGATGCTCGAGAGAGTTCCTCCGTGGCGATGCAACTGGCCATGTATTCACCGTCGCCACCTTCGCTGAATCCGCCGTACTCGCTTGGTACGGACAAACCGAACGCTCCAATCTCGGCAAGACCCGAGATGATCTCCTCTGGAACATCGGCGTTGTGGCGGTGCACATGCTCGGCGCGCGGAGCGATTTCTTTGGTAGCGAAACTGCGGAACGTGTCTTGCACCATCTCGTACTCGTCGTCGAGGTGACGCGGCCCAGGAACTTCAGCCAGACCGGCCAGCACTTCGGGGTCACGCCACTGGGCGATGAACGAAGTGTTCGCCGAGAGCGCAGTGGAATCCACGCCCCACATCGACTCACGACCCAACAGGCGAGTGGCTACTTCATGCGCCATGTCGGCAACGAAAGCGCTCGTCAATCGAGCTTCATCATTGCCCTTTGCGCCGTAGTCGAGCATCGAGCGAGCGGTATGGAGTGCTGCGGATGCGTGAGCGATGTCATAGGCGAGCACTTGTTGTGTGTCCGGACCGCCGAGCGCGGCGAGGTTACGTGTCGCCTTGCCGACGACGTTGGAAACGACTTCGATGACTCCCGCTGCTGCGGTGAGATCTGGCGTGGGCGACATGGAGTAAACGCTAGTGATCAAGGGTTTGCGATGCCCTATCCACGTTGGGATTGGCGACCTACGATGAAACGGTGGCGGGAACGAGCGGCTTGCGGTCGGCGCTGACCACTCTGAAGTGGTTGATTTTCGGGCTGGTCGTCTACTTCTTCGTGATTCCGCTGGTTCCCGGTTTCCGGCGGGCCATCACCGAGCTGTCGCTCGTCGACCCAGTCCTCCTCACGATTGGGCTCGGTCTCCAGATGCTCGCTTTGTTCAGCTACTCGCTGCTCACCCACGCTGCACTGGGTGAGCAGCACATTTCGATCTGGCGGCTGTTCCGCATTCAGTTGAGCACCAAGTCGGTCGGCAACATCCTGCCGGGTGGCAGTGCCGCCTCGAGCGCACTTGGTTACCGCTTGCTGCGTCTTTCGGGCGTGCAGGGTCCCGACGCTGGGTTCGCTCTTGCAACCGCCGGATTGGGTTCGGCGGTGGTGCTCAATCTGATCCTGTGGGTCGGTCTCATCGCGTCCATTCCTGGGCGAGGTGTGAATGCCGCGTATGGAACCGCTGCGATCATCGGCGTGATCGTGATGGTGATTGCCGCAGCGTTGATTTTCGGCATCATCGACGGACAGGGTCGTGCCGAGCGTGCGCTGCGATGGATCGCCTCACGTTTGCGCTTCAACGAGGATCGTGCGGCATCGGTGTTGACACACTTGGGAACTCGATTGCAGGGACTCGCCACGGAACCACGCCTACTCGTGCGCGTACTCGTATGGGCTGCGGTCAACTGGTTGCTCGACGCAGCCTCATTGTGGGTGTTCCTTCGTGCATTCGGCGCTTCGATGGCGCCAGACGCGTTGATCGTTGCATTCGGACTGGCCAACATCATGGCCGTCGTGCCGATCACCCCTGGTGGTCTCGGCATCGTGGAGTCCGTGTACATCCCCACATTGGTCGGATTCGGCGCAACTCGTGGCGAGGCGACGCTCGGCGTGTTGTCGTATCGCATTTCGCAGTTCTGGATTCCGATCTTGATCGGCGCCATTGCATACCTGTCATTGCGCGTCGGACCTTTCGCGATTGAACGGCGCGCCAATTTGCAGCCATGGCGAAGAGTTGCGTTGGACGCTGCCGAACATCCGACCAGCAGGATCGACTTCCTCGAGCACTATGCACCACGTGACCGCACGGGTCAGTTCCCGATGCCGGACTTCCGCGGTGTCTACTCGCTCGACCAGGCGGTCGATGACGAGCCGGACGACTCGACGAAGCGTTCGCAACAGGGCAGCGACTAGCGTTCTGACCGATGACCGTGCACGAACGCCCCTTTGGTAGGTGCCTCGAAGACTTCGTCGTCGGCGACGTCTACCGACATTGGCCAGGCAAGACGATCACCGAAGCCGACGATCATCTGTTCTGCATGATCACCATGAATCACCACCCGTTGCACACGAATGACTGGTTCGCCTCGAAGAGTGTGCAGGGACGCAACGTCGTGGTGGGCAACCTGGTGTACTCGCTGGTGCTCGGCATGAGCGTTCCCGACGTGAGCGGCGCGGCGATAGCCAACCTCGAAGTGGAGACTCTGCAGCACAAGCACCCGACTTTCCATGGCGACACCATCCATGCAGAGACGCGTGTGCTCGACGTGCAGGAGTCGAAGTCGAAACCGGACCGCGGTGTGGTGACGGTGGAGACGAAGGGTTTCAACCAGGACGGAAAGGAAGTGTGTTACTTCCGTCGCAGGGTCATGGTTTGGAAGCGGGATGCTCTGCCGACGCGTGAGCGTCCGTACGACGGTCAAGACGTCTGGGGCAGCTAGAAGGAATCGTCGACCCCGTTCTGGAATGGGGCGCACAACGTCTTCGCGATCTGCCCTGGCGCAGAACTCGTGACCGTTGGCACGTGTTGGTCAGCGAGGTGATGTTGCAGCAGACGCAGGTGCATCGGGTGCTGCCGAAGTTCGAAAGATTCATCGAGTCGTTTCCCACTCCTCGCGCATGTGCTGAGGCACCTCTTGGCGATCTCCTTTTGCTGTGGCAGGGACTCGGCTATCCCCGTCGGTGTCGTAACTTGCACGAGGCGGCCAAGGTGATAGTGCACGAACATGGCGGCGAAGTTCCTGGCGAACTGGATGTGCTTCTCGAACTGCCCGGCGTCGGCGGGTACACGGCGCGGGCAGTGTTGGCATTCGCTGACTCCCGTGACGTCGCAGTGGTGGATACGAACATCGCGCGCGTGTTGAGTCGAATGGTCAATGAACCATTGGGCAAAGCGCGAGTCCAAAATCTCGCGGATGACTTGGTGCCTCGAGGGTCCGCATGGGAATGGAACCAAGTCCTGATGGACTTGGGCGCAACGGTGTGCACGGCCCGTGCGCCGAAGTGTGTCGAGTGTCCGATCTCACGGGTCTGCAGGTGGAACGCTCAAGGTGGTGATGACCCGGCTCCCGCATCAGCGATGACGAGCAAACCCCAAGCACGATTTGAGGGGTCGGATCGGCAAGCACGCGGACGACTCATGAAGGCGCTCATCGAGTCTGGTGTCCGGCGAGGCGATGCAGCAGCGGTGATGGGTCTAGATGGTCAGCCTGTGCGCGCCGAGAAACTGGTGAATGACTTGATAACCGAGGGTCTCGTTACTGTGGCCAACGGTTACCTCACG
>CAZWKD010000011.1:22932-29842 GCA_964633985.1 uncultured Acidimicrobium sp.
AGCTGGATGAAGTGACCTGCATTGGGGACTTCCTGCACCCGTGCAGAGCTAGGTGCATGTGCAGCCGCGTCGCGGGCCACCTCGATACCGATGCAACCGTCGTTCGAACCATGGAGGTAGAGCACTGGTTGTGGAGGTGTGTCACTTCCCACTAGCTGTTGGAGATCCTGATGGTCGGGGTTGCGGTATCCATTGCCAAGCATGGCGCGGTAGTACCCCAGTGCGGCCTGCAGGTTGGCCGGATCGACCAGACAATTCTTCGCGTTGCGCACATCGAGCGATGATTCGAATCCAGGCGACCATGACTTCCAGATCATGTCGATGAACGCGAGATCGTTGGTGGGTACGACGAGATCGGCGAGCGGATGCTGGAAGTAGAACATGTACCAACTTCGTCGAATCTGTTCCAGGTTGCCGATGAATGCGCGTGCCATTGATCCCCAAGGCGGCACCGACATGCCGACCACCTTCGACCAACGTGAAGGATCGATAATCGCAGCCGCATAGGCACCAGTCGCGCCCCAGTCGTGACCGATGATGACCGCCTGATCGTCGCCGCCGAGTGCTTCGTGCAGCGCATTGGCATCCAAGCCCAGTTCGCAGGTCTGATATGCGCCATCCGCAGGAATCGCCGATGGCGCGTAGCCGCGCATGAACGGTGCAACTGCGTGGAAGCCCGCCTCTGCAAGTCGTGGCAGTAGGTGACGCCACGAGTGCGCAGAGTCGGGGAAACCGTGCAGACAGAGTGCGAGTGGACCTTCTCCACATTGCAGTGTCGCGAACTCCAGACGATCGGTCGTCACCATCCTCTGCTCGATGTGAACGGACACGCAGAAACAGTACCCGAGTAGCATTCGTGCAGTGTCGAGCAGCAACGAGACCGATCCGCGCCACTTTCGGACGGTGATGGGTCACCTTCCCACCGGAGTGGTGGTCGTCGCGGGACGTTCCTCATCTGGAGAACTTGCTGGTGTGACGATCGGATCGTTCGTCTCGGTCTCGCTCGAACCACCTCTGGCGGGGTTCTTCATTGCATCGGGATCTCCGTCATGGAAAAAGATCGCGGAAACCGGTCGCTTCTGCGCGAGCGTGTTGGGTGTGGATCAAGAAGAGTGGTGTTGGCGCTTTGCTCGGGAGAACGAGTCCCGATTCGAAGGTGTCCCGCACTCCCTTGGCATCAATGGTGCGCCACGAATCACCGGCTCGGTCGCGTGGATCGAGTGTGACGTCGAACAGGTGACACATGCCGGCGACCATGACTTCGTCCTCGGCAAGGTGACGACCCTCGAAGCCGCAGAGACGAGTGCGGGAGCAATGACGTTCTACCGGGGGGCAATTGGAGGCACCGCCCGTTGAACGACGTTGCATGGGTGTGTGCGGCAATCGTGGGCGCCGTGTTCGTCTGGGCAGGTGCGACGAAGTTGCAGGCACGCTCAGCGTGGGCGGCTCAGGCACGTGACATGGGTGCGCCCCGCTGGTCCATTGAGATCGTCCCATTCATGGAGTTGGTGGTCGGCGCGATGCTCATCTTGGGTTGGTGGCCACAGGTCACCCTCGTGGCAGGAGTGGCGATGCTCATCTCGTTCACTGGCCTGATCGCGATGAATCTCCTACGCGATAATCGTCCTGCGTGCGCGTGCTTTGGGGTGCGTTCTGCGCGGCCCATTTCCTGGCTGTTCGTCGTCCGCAATGTCGTGTTTGTCGGACTGCTTTTGCTGGCTCTGCTCGTCGACTGACTAGATCAACACCTAGCGTCACGGAGGTGCGAGTGTGGATCGACCAAGACCTGTGTACGGGTGATGGCTTGTGTGTCGACCATTGCCATGACGTATTCGTCCAGTTGGAGGACGGAATCGCCTACGTCACTCAGTCGGGCGAGGTCTTGAACGACCCAGGTGGTTCGGGCAGCTTGGCGCGAGTGGAGAACCGACACGTGCAGTCCGTGGTGCAAGCTGCAGAAGTTTGTCCCGGCGAGTGCATCTTCATCGAACTCGATGAAGGTGAGTCGTGGTCGTCGGTACTCGACGGAGATTCGGTACCACAAACGTCATAGAATCCGGTGATGACGTGGAGAACGACGATCGCCGGCGTGGTGATGGTCATCGGTATCTCAGCGGTCCCCACTGCTCAGGCACAAACTGGGTCACTCGACGCGTTGCAAGTGCTTTCCACGATTCCTGTCCAAAGTGAGTACCCGTTCGGATACTCCCGGGACCTCTTTCCACATTGGCTCGACATCGACGGTGACGGCTGCAACGCACGTGAGCAAGTCTTGAAGCGCGACAGCGTGACGTTGCCGCAGGTCGACCCCATCAATTGTTACGTGGTGGCGGGAGACTGGGTGTCTCCATACGACGGGCGAACGGTGCGGGATCGCACCCAGGTGGATATCGACCATGTAGTGGCATTGAAGGAAGCGTGGGACTCTGGGGCGTGGGCGTGGAGTGCCGCCCAACGCATTGCGTTCGCCAACGACACGTCTGATCGACGCTCACTCGTCGCAGCGAGTGCATCGTCCAATCGCTCGAAGAGTGACAAGGACCCGAGCAACTGGTTGCCGACTCGCTCCTCCTACGTGTGCGCGTACCTCGGAAACTGGGTTGCCGTGAAGGCAAGGTGGGGACTGTCCATGGATCGCAGCGAGCACGGGCGAATTCGTAATGTGCTGACGTCGCGGTGCGTCGGCCTGCAAATTGCATCGTGGCGATCAGTGTCAGGTTTGCCCTCGTCGGGGGTCACGACTCCCAACACCGCACCGGTCATCACTCCCTCCACTACGCCGACAAGTACTGGATCGTCGAGTGGCTCGACTGTCGTACCCACTGTCTCAGCAGGAACCGTTTTCCCTGGTGCATGGTGCAAGCCCGAAGGCGCATTGGGTGTCTCGGCCAAGGGTGTGCAATACGTGTGTTCGACCACGAGCCTCGAAGGAAGGGCGTATAGCGATGGCCGCGCACGATGGAGAAGGACCTCCTGAGCGTTAGCCTGTCAGACCTATGTCGAAGAAGACCAAGAAGCGCAAGGCGAAACTCCGCCGCTCAAAGGCCAACCACGGTAAGCGTCCCAACATGGGGCGTGGCTGAGCGCACATGAGTGAGGCGCAGGCGCGCCTCGTGCAGTTGACCGTCGGGGGATACCGCGAACCCTGGCGAAGTCTGGGATTCGAATTCGACGAACTCGGCGGATGTCGCATTGGGCAGGTGTCCTTGCGGATCGACACATCTCGCGATTCAGGTTTTCTGGGTTGGGCGTTTGACCCCGTCGTCGGGTCGATCGATGGAATCGAAACTTTGGGTCTCGATCCTGCGAGTCGGGTCGACTCGGGGCACTTTGCGAGCGTCGACCATGTGGTGGTGATGACGGATTCGCTCGAACGAACCTCGCGAGAGATCACCCGGCACACGGGCTCGGAGTTGCGTCGTGTTCGCGAGGCAGATGGTGGAGTCCGTCAAGCATTTCATCGCAGTGGTGAAGTAGTGCTGGAAGTGGTGCAGACCCCGTCAACGAGAGAGACATCGCTGTGGGGCTTCGTGCTCGTCGTGCCCGACCTCGTGAACTTTGCCGAGGGATTGGGTCCTGCGGTGATTGGCCAGCCTCGTGAGGCGAAGCAGCCCGGTCGACTCATTGCCACGATCCGCCGCGAGGTAGGTCTGGGAGTGAATCTTGCGCTGATGACACCGGATCAGCGCCCATGACTCAGTAGTCGTCGGCTTCTGCCTCGCGTTCGAGATAGTCGCGACCCGTCGAGCACGTCTCGGCGAGTGGACACCAGCGACATGTTGCCGAGGGGACGAGCTTGGGCTCCCGCTTTTCGCGCTCCAACTCGTACATCTTGCGAATTGCGTCTGCGGTCTTGCGCGTGGCTGCCTGCAGGACTCCTTCGGTGACGTCCTCGACGTCGATTCGCGCCGTGAGTAGTGAAAGCGTGGCCAGCTTCCTGGGGGCAAGTCCGGTGCGGAGCGCCTCGACCAGTGCATAGAAGCGCAACTCTTCGCGGTGGTGGGGGTGCAATGACCCTGTCTTCACGTCGATGATCACCTTGTTGCCGGATGCTCCGAGGGTGAGGTCCGTTTTTGTGGACATGATGATCCGCTTGTCGAACATCTCGTAGCGCGCGCCGCTCTCCAAGACCGGTCGCCACGCCGCTTTGAGCGGTGGAAAGCACTCCTCGAACTTGGTGTACAGATCGATCGCGCCACTACGCAGTTCGGCACGATCAGAGTCGCTGAGCGAGTCGACGAAATTGGCAGCGCTGATCCGCTCGTCCGCAGCAACCCGATCGAGAGCCTCATCCACGACGTCGCTCGGCGTGAAGTCACCCTTCCAGTTGGTGGCGAGTTCGATCGCCTTGTGCACCACGGTGCCGCGCACGTTGGCCACCGTCCATTCGAAATTGCCGAGGTTGGCGAGATAGTGCCCCTCGCAGCCGTGCACGGTGGTCACCTTGTTCTTGCTCACCCAGAGCGCTTTGTCGGGCTCTAGTTGTTCGGCAATGTCGGCGACGAGCCCATGTAGCTGACTGCGCGCTGACTCGATCACGTCTGCGGGTAACGCGACGAAGCCAGGCTCCTTGGCGAGGGCGTCGAGCACCGATTTTTGCACCGGCGTGAGGTCGCCTTCGGTATCCGACATCCCGGTCACTTTGTCACACGGGTATGCCAGCATCGCCACATGGAGCGGACGTCGGCAATGCAATTCGTGGCAGCAGCCCGACTGATCTCCAAGGAAACTCGGCGTTACGGGCTGGATGCCCCGAGTTTTCGGAGCCCGCCCGGCGTGCTCGGCGTCGACCGCACGATCCGGCGCCGCGAGCGTGGAGGTGTGGTGGCGGTGTCAGTGCGGGAGCGGCCGTTCGTCGCCGTACTTGCCGACATGATCGAAGGAGTCGTGGTGGTCAATCGACTGGCTTCACCCGAAGCCGATCAGGTGCGCACTGCGTTGTGGGCCATGCTCGACATCATGGGTGTCGTGGCGTCTGCTCAAGTAGTCGACGACACCGACCTCGAAGTACCACGCGTAGCCTGATCCACGGCCCGGGTGGCGGAATGGTAGACGCGGGGGGCTTAAACCCCCCTGGCCAGAAATGGCCGTACAGGTTCAAGTCCTGTTCCGGGCACGCTTTACTTGGTTTGGCGCGTCCGCAGTTCTTCGCCGACGATCGACCACGTCGAGCGAGGATCGTTCGGTACCTCACTCAAGAAGTCTCGAATGTACGCGTCGTAGTGCGCCCTAGAAACGGGTTCAACCTGCGGATACTTGGTTGTTTCATGATCATCGATCATGTCGATACGCGTCCCCAGACGTTCGGCGAACTTCCTCACGAACGGACCTTCCCAGGACTTCATGAGATCGCGATTGGCCATCAAGATTGCCGGTTTGTCCCACAACACGGCAAACGACAATGCAGTCGAATTGTGGCCCAACACACATGATGCATTCGAGATTGCATCGACTGTGGGCATGTCGGTTACCTGGATGCCACGTAATCTCGTCCTGACGAATGCAGTGTTTCCGCGTGGATGTGGGCAGGCGACCACTGCAAGTCCCGTGTGATTTGAGAATCTCTCGAAGTACGCGTGGAGTTCCTCGTAGAACGACTGAGGTTCGATGGGCACTCGAAGTCCGCTGAATTCGTAGTCGACGTGGAAGCCCATCACTTGGTCGAGATACACGGCGTAAGGGTGATCCAAGGCGGGCTTCAGCGGCGTCCTGACTGCCTGCAAGTGCCGGTCAAAGTCGAGGCTGTGGGCCTTGATCACATGAGTCGATGGGTGAACGTTGTTTCTGGATTCGAGGCCTCCAGTGACGAGCACGTGTGGTGCTGAATGTCGAATGCGAGGAGAAACCATCTTCCTGAGAATCAGCTGGAGCACACCCATTGGTCCCGTGGTTTGCTTGACGCGATTGACGATTCGCTTCCAGGAGGGGTCTTGGGTGATTGAGTCGCCGGGAGTGAGGCAGACACGTAGGTCGCAGATGTCCGAGTCGATCGACTCGAGGAATTCGTAGATCGTCTGACGAACGTCGGTCAGCCCGATGTTGCTAATCACCGCATGAGGGCTGAAAGTTCGTAGTTCTTCGAGCACGTCCTCGAGTGCCGCAAAGGTCATCAGACGTGTGTCGGCGGTACGCGGTAGAGCACGAATTGCCAGCGATTTCGGGTTGACGATGTTGGCGATGTCATAGATCGCGACATCGAAGTACTGCCGTAACACGGCGATGCCGAATCGCTCGAAATCCCGTTCGCTGAATGGGTAGTCGGCGAGAAAGACGAGGCGGAGTTGATCGGACTGGTTCATCGTGCGGTACCCAACGGCTGAGAGAGCGTATGGCGAGTTCGCATCCAATGGGCGTCGGGCTTCCCGCGGGTATCGACAACAGGGCACATCGGGCAAAATTCAGGCAGACTTGAGGTGATGTTGGGCAGCAATCTTCGTGAACGACTCGATACCCGGACACCAGAAATGGTGCAACACCTTGGCGAGTTCGTGAACACTGAGTCGCCGTCCAACGAGGTGGAGTGCCTTGAGCGCAGTGCGCAGTTCCTCCATGACTTGATGGTCGATCTGTTGGGAACCGCTCCGCGTATCGTGCCGAGCGAAAAAGGTCCGCACGTGCATTGGTCGGGCAGTGGTGCTCCGAAGGTGTTGATCGTGGGACACCACGACACGGTCTTCCCGCTCGGCACGGTGGCTGCGCGCCCCTTCACGGTCGATGGGGACAAGGCGTGTGGGCCCGGCGTGTTCGACATGAAGGGCGGGATCATTCAGGTGATCTACGCATTGAGTGCACTCGAAGATATTTCCCACGTAGAAGTGTTGATCACCGCTGATGAAGAGATTGGCTCGTATGCATCTCGCGAGTTGATCGAAGAGCGTGCTCGTGCGGCAGGTGCAGTGCTCGTGCTCGA
>CAZWKD010000012.1:0-2632 GCA_964633985.1 uncultured Acidimicrobium sp.
GCGATGCGGCGACTCGACGTGGTGTCGGTCGACCACCGCGAGGCAGTTGGACTGGTGCTTGCCGAAGACGTGGTGGCGAGCGAAGACGTGCCACCCTTCGACAACTCGGCGGTGGATGGCTATGCCGTGCGCGCACAGGATGTGACGAGTGCCCCGATCGAGTTGCACGTGATCGACACGGTGGCGGCTGGCCAGGCCTCCGACAAGACGATTGGTGTCGGCGAGTCGATGCGCATCATGACGGGCGCGCCAATTCCCTCGGGCGCCACCGCTGTGGTGATGGTGGAGGACTCCGAGAAAGTTGGCGACGACCGTGTGCGCCTGACGGCGACTGCGCAGCCTGGTGCGGCGATTCGCGAAGCGGGAAGTGACGTGAAGACTGGCGACACCGTGTTTCGTGCCGGATCGGTGTTGAATGCGGCATCGATCGGCGTGCTTGCCAGCATCAATGCGCAGCATGTGAAGGTGTATCGCCGTGCGCGAGTGGCGCTGCTTTCCACCGGTGATGAATTGGTGACCGACGGCTCCGCACTTGCGCCCGGACAGATTCGTGAGAGCAATTTGACGATGTTGGACGCGATCATTCGTGCGACGGGGTGCGTAGTGGTGAACCTCGGCATCGTCTCGGATGACGAATCCGAACTCGAGCGGGTGTTCATCGAGACAGCGGGTGACGTGGATGCCTTCGTCACGAGTGGCGGCGTGAGCATGGGCGATTACGACGTGGTGAAAGCCGTACTCGGCAAGATCGCCGAGATGAACTGGATGCAGATGGCGATCAAGCCGGCCAAGCCATTCGCGTTCGGCATGTTGCGCGCGAAGGACGGACGTGGTGTTCCCGTGTTTGGCCTGCCCGGCAATCCAGTTTCGAGCATGATCAGTTACGAACTACTCGCGCGACCTGCGTTGCGCATGATGATGGGACACGCAGAGCCCGAGCGCAAGACGATTCGTGCGATCACCGATGTGCCACTCAAGCGCAAGCGCGACGGCAAGGAACACTTCATGCGCGTGGTGGGTCACTTCGGTAATGACGGCCGATTGCACGTGCGCGACTCCGGGCCACAGGGGAGTCATCAACTCGCGGCTACGGCACTTGCCAACGGTGTAGCCCGTGTGCCTGACGGCGATGGATTGCCTGCAGGAGCCGATGTCGAGGTGTTTCTCCTCGACTAACGCCCCATGGGGTGGCGACCATAGGCTTGGCCCGTGGAGTTGATCGATCCGTACGGCCGCACGGTGCGCGATCTGCGCATTTCGGTCACCGACCGCTGCAACTTCCGTTGTACCTACTGCATGCCAGCCGAGGGCCTCAAGTGGCTGCCGCGGGAAGAGGTGCTGACATACGAGGAATTGCACCGTCTGGCGCGGATCTGCGTGGAGACCTTCGAGGTGGACGGCATTCGCCTCACCGGTGGTGAGCCGACCATGCGTGCCAACCTGGCATCGCTGATCGAGAGCCTGTCCACGCTGGTCGTACCGGCCAACTCCTCGTCGCCGCGCGCAGGTAAGCCGATCGACCTGGCGATCACCACGAACGGTGCCACCTTGCGCCTGATCGCCCCCGAGTTGCGTCGAGCCGGTCTGCAGCGCATCAACATCAGCCTCGACACCTTGCAGGCCGAACGGTTCAAGGAAATGACCCGCCGCGACGAATTGCAGCACGTGCTCGACGGCATCGATGCGGCGCTCGAAGCTGGCTTCGACCCCGTGAAGATCAACGCGGTGGTGCAGCGCGGAGTGAATGACGACGAGATCGTCGACCTCGCCGCCTTCGGGCGCGACAAGGGTGTCGAAGTGCGCTTCATCGAGTTCATGCCGCTCGATGCACAGGGCTCGTGGCAGGAGTCTGGCGTGTTCAGTCAGGACGAGATCGTGGCGGCAATCAACGCGGTGTATCCGCTCGAGCAGATGCCCGCGCGCGGCGCCGCACCTGCGGATCGTTGGCGTTACTTGGATGGCAAGGGCACGATCGGCGTGATCCCGACGGTGACCAAGCCCTTCTGCGGTGATTGCGACCGCGTTCGCCTGACTGCCGATGGCCAGTTCCGCACCTGCTTGTTTGCCACCGACGAGTTCGACCTGCGCGCGATGCTGCGCGGCAACGCCACCGATGCCCAGATCGCCGACGAGATTCGTCGTGCAGTGGGCACCAAGTGGGCTGGCCACAACATCGGCAACGTCACCTTCGTTCGACCGCGCCGCTCGATGAGTCAGATCGGCGGCTGACGATGGCCGAGCCGCAGTTTTCACACCTCGATGAACAAGGCAAGGCACGAATGGTGGACGTCGGTGGCAAGGACGTCACGCACCGCACCGCCACTGCACGTTGCACCGTGAAGATGAACTCAGAAACGCTGCAGGCGATCACCGCTGGCTCGATGCCGAAGGGTGACGTATTGGCTGTGGCGCGAGTGGCAGGGATTCAGGCCGCCAAGCGCACGAGCGATGCGATCCCGATGTGTCATCCGCTGCCGCTGTCGTCGGCACGCATCGACTTTGCCGCCACCGAAGGTGGACTGACGGTGGAAGCGCATGTCGAGACGACCGATCGCACCGGGGTGGAGATGGAGGCGCTGCACGCATGTGCAGTGGCGGCACTGACGATCTACGACATGTGCAAGAGCGCCGA
>CAZWKD010000012.1:2732-29527 GCA_964633985.1 uncultured Acidimicrobium sp.
AGTCGTCGTTTTTGTAGTCATTTCGTAATACACTTTGTCCGTCATGAGCACCCTGATCTTGCTGGTGGTTGGCGCAGCGTGGCTGGCAGTACTGGTGCCGCCCCTCGTGCGCTCCCGCATCAATGGCTCCCCGAGCAACTCAGTGATGAACTTCCGTCGTCAGCTCGACTCCCTCGAGTCAGCCGGCGGCCGCTCGCAGGGTCAACTGCGGGGCATGGCTCGCCCGCTGGCCCCGTCGGCCCGCCCGGCTCGTCAGCACGGCGCCATCTCCAATATGACCGGCGCGCTCGTCCGCCCGGCAGGCACTCGCAACCATCGTCCCGCCAACGTCATTTCGCAGAGCGAGTACATCCGCCAGCGTCGTCAGAACTTGGTCGTCGGTATGGGCATCACCGTCGTGCTGTCGCTGTTCTTGGCGCTCACCACTGGTTCGCAGATCTTCTTCACCGTGTTCGCCGTCAGCCTGATCTCGCTGGCGGTGTATTGCTACGTGCTGGTGCAGTTGCGCATCAAGCGCGAAAACGAGCGCTTCCTCAGTCGCTCGCGTCGCCGCTACTAGTCGCCCTTCTTGCGCGGGCGGGCTTCCCGCTAGGGTTTGGGACGAAAAGCGGGGCTGTAGCTCAGTTGGTAGAGCGGTACGTTCGCAATGTACAGGCCAGGGGTTCAATTCCCCTCAGCTCCACGCAGTCGAAACGAGTGGGGGGAGCGTTCGAGTGTCGATGACATGGGATGAGGCAGTTGCGGCAGTAACCGGCCCAGGACAGATGTTCGAGTTGGTCGACGCCGATGTGCGTGGCGTGAACATGAAGGTGTTCAAGAACTGCCCGCCGAACCTGGGGTTCGTCCTGGCGATGGCGCGTGGCCATGGTGACAAGACCTTCCTCGTCTACGAAGACGAGCGGATCAGCTTTGCCGACGTGGCTGATCGCGCAGATGCGCTGGCCAACCTGCTCGTCAACCACTACGGCATCAAGAAGGGCGACCGTGTGGCGATCGCCATGCGCAACTACCCCGAGTGGGTGATGTCGTTCGCTGCGATCACCTCGATTGGTGCCATTTCGGTGTCGATGAACTCGTGGTGGACCGAGGACGAGATGGAGTTCGCGCTCGAGGACTCGGGCACCAAGGTGTACATCTGCGACCAGCAGCGCTACGAGGTGGGTGCCAAGTTCTGCGCCAAGCACAACATCGGCGTTCTCGCCGTGCGCGCAGACGCAACGATCCCTGCAACGGTCGATCGCTGGGAAGACAAGGTCGTGCCAGGCACGCCTCACCCCGGCGGCGACGTGCAGCCCGACGATGACGCGACGATCCTCTATACCTCGGGTACGACGGGTCGACCCAAGGGAGCCGTGTCCACGCATCGTGCGGTGTTGTCGTCGATCATGGCGTTCTCGGCCCGCAACCACGTGCTCACCGCATATGGTCGCCCAGCTCCCGGTGGCGACATCCCCACGTCATTCATCTTGATCGTGCCGCTGTTCCACGTCACTGGTTGCGTGCCGGTGATGCTCGGCGCACTCATTTCCGGAGCCAAGCTCGTCGTGATGTACAAGTGGGATGCCGAGAAGGCTCTCGAGATCATCGAGCGCGAGCAAATCACCAACTTCGTGGGTGTGCCCACGCAGGCGTGGGATCTCGTCAACTCGCCCAACTACGACAAATACGACACGTCCAGCCTGCGCGCGGTGGGTGGCGGAGGTGCACCTGCACCAGCGAGCCTCGTGAACAAGGTGGCCAACTCGGTGAAGAAGGGCAGTCCGCAGCTCGGTTACGGCATGACGGAGACGAACGCGTTCGGTCCCGGCATCATCGGCAAGGACTACCTGGAGCGGCCAACGTCGACCGGTCGTGCGTTGCTGCCGATGCGTGTGGAAGTGCGCGACGAGAATCGCCAACCACTGCCCGCCGGCGAGTCTGGTGAGATCTGGTTCTTCGGACCGATGTTGATTCGTGGTTACTGGAACCGACCAGAGGCCACAGCCGAGACGATCGTGGATGGCTGGTTGCGTTCGGGCGACCTCGGTCACCTCGACGAGGACGGTTTCGTGTATGTCGAAGACCGCGTGAAGGACATGATCTTGCGCGCGGGCGAGAACGTCTACTGCGCCGAGGTGGAAAACGCGATCTACGAGCATCCTGGTGTGTACGAGGCAGCCGTCTTCGGCGTGCCGCACGAGCGACTCGGCGAGGAGGTGGCCGTCGCGATCTATCCGAAGGATGGGGTGCGGGTGACACCGGATGATCTATGGAAGTTCTTGGATGGCAAGATCGCCAACTTCAAGATCCCTTCGCAGGTCATCGTGATCAACGAGCCGTTGCCACGTAACGCGGCCGGCAAGTTCCTCAAGCGCGAACTGCAGCAGCAGGTCGTCAAGGGCACCCTCGTGCCCACCAGCCGCTAGTCCCATCTGGGCTAGAGTTTCCGCACGTGCCGACTGGGGACGTAAACCTGAGTTCATCGTCCATTTACGACGTCGTTGCCATCGGCAATGCGCTCGTCGATGTGATCGGCTCGGTGTCCGAGGAGTTCCTCACACGCGAACAAGTGGTTCGTGGTTCGATGACGCTCGTCGACGCGCAGCGCTCGGCGCACCTGTTCTCGCAACTTCCCGAAACGGTGCAGACGAGTGGCGGTTCTGCTGCCAACACTGCATACGGGCTCGCGAGTCTGGGCGGCAAGGCCGGCTTCATCGGCAAGATCGCCGACGACGCCTTCGGCCGAGCATTCGGATACGACATGAACAAAGTGGGCGTGGGCTTCCACCCAGGCGCCATCAGTGACTCCGAGCCGACAGGTGCATGCATCATCGCCGTCACGCCCGATGGCCAGCGCTCCATGAGCACGTTCCTCGGCGCGGCTTCGCTGCTTGAGCCGAGTGACATCTCGCGCGAGGTAGTGGCGAACGGCTCCGTGCTGTTCCTCGAGGGTTACCTGTTCGACCGCGACGCCGCCAAGGACGCCTTCCGCGTGGCCGCCAAGTACGCGCACGAATCGGGACGCAAGGTTTCCCTCACGCTGTCGGATTCGTTCTGCGTGGATCGCCACCGTGAGGACTTCATGGACCTGATCCTCAACGACATCGACATCCTGTTCTGCAACGAATTCGAGCTGGCCTCGCTGTACCAAACCGAATCGTTCGACGAGGCGCTCGCACAACTACGCAGCGATTGCGAGTTCGGGGCCGTTACCCGCGACAAGCGGGGCAGCGTGGTGATCAACGGCAGCGACCTGGTGGTGATCGAAGCGGTGCCTGTCGACCACGTGGTGGACGCCACGGGTGCGGGCGACATGTACGCGGCCGGGTTCCTCTATGGGTTCACCCGGGGCATGTCGATCGAGGAGTGTGGTCACTTGGGTTCGCTTTCGGCCTCGGAAGTGATCACCCACGTAGGGCCGCGCCCCTTGGTGCAGTTGGCCAGCCTCATCCCGGAGGGCATGCGGCGCTAGGGGTACAAGCCCCAAAACTAATTTCAGGGGTGTGATTCATACCATATAAGGTATGGAATCGTGATTTTTGCCACACCCCCTAGCAATGATCACCTGATGCGACGAGTCGTGTGCTGGGGAAGTGGGCGAAATCACCAGTGAGTCGCCGTATTCGCATTCTCGCCTGTGATCAGGACGCTGCCGTGAATGGCGCAATTGGTCACCTACTTGGTGTCGCCTTCCGCACGCCTGCACTGCTCGATCAGCGAACGCATTCGGCGAGCGTGGAAATCATCGGTGACTATGTCATCGCCAGTCCGTTGATGGCGCCGCTGCAAGGTGAGCGGTTTGCCGCTTCCGCCTACTCGCGTCGCCCATTCGCACCGAAACCTTCCGCGGTGGTCACGCTGTCCGGAGTTGGCGATGTCATGCGCGACACGGTGCTGAAACTCAACGTTCCGGTGGTGTGTTTGTCGGAGTTGTCGATGGCCAATTCGTCAGCCGACGTGGGCATCGAGCGATTCGTGTGTCCGCTCGATCACGCCTGCCAAGACTGTGTGACTCGTGAGTTCGGCAACACCGTGGACTCCATGCGAATTGCCGAACTGTGCCTGCAGTTTGCCACGGTCTTCGCCCGTGACTTCGGGCGAAGTGAGGGCTAGGAGAGCAGCGAGGTAACGGGAACTCGCAACACGATCGACAGACGCACCAGCGTGTCGATCGAAGGAGCGAAGTGTCCGTTCTCGATGCGGTTGATCGTCTTGCGATCGACACCAGCCAACTCGGAGAGCTCGGTCTGCGTAAATTCGCGATCGACGCGAAGCTCGTACAACTTCTGTGCGAGTGCCTGCTGAGTCTTGTCGACTACTTGCTGCATCTTCTTCTCTGGAGCCTTTTTCATCGACCTCACCTTATTGGAAATCCAACGCTCATAAGCACGCTTACGAACGGTACAAACATACCTGATTCGGAAGTTGGTGCTGGATTACTGGGTGTCTGGCTCTCGGAACTGAAGTCCCAAGTCGCCGAGGCGCACCAAGGTGCTGGCCACCCACGCCCCGAGCACGCCAAAGTGCTCGTCGAGCACCTTGCTGGCGCCATCTTGCAAGGTCTCTTCGGCCAACTCGTACGAGCCTTCATAGGTGACCTCGAGGGCGTACTCCACCGGCATGTCGGGCACATGGCAGATTTCCACCGTGACGTCGTTGCGACGAAAGGCGTTGGCACCGATGTTGGGGCTTTCAGGCGTGGCGACACCGCTGACGATGTGTGGATCGGGTTGATCGAGGAGCCGTTGCAGGCGGAAGACGATCTCGACATCGATCACCGGTGATTGATCGAACTCGCCTTCCACGTACCAGTGTCGGTAGAGCGCCTGGCTCCAACTCGGCCAGTCGAAGGTGATGTGGGCGAGTGCACGGGGTGGGCTTCCTTCTCCGGGGAGTCCATAACTCGTCTCCCACACGAGGTCGCCGAGCAACATGTCGGATTGGAACCGCTCTTCGAATGCCTGGCGCTCGAGGAATGCGTTGCCGAATGCATCGCGCACGGCACTGATCGCATCGAGGAACACATGATCGAGCATCGGGCTCCACGGTACAGTGATCGCATGTCGCTCGTACTAACGCAAGTTGAAGCGGGAGTAGCGATCATCACGCTGAACAATCCGGCCGAGCGCAACACCCTGACCGGCGCCATGGTGGCCGAAATCGGTTCTGCAATGGATCGATTCGAAGCCGATGAGTCGGTGCACGCGATCATCGTGACGGGGGCAGCACCGGCATTTTGTGCGGGCGCAAACCTCGGCAACCTTGCCGAAGCCACGGGTGAATCGCTGAAAGCGATTTACGAAGGTTTCCTACGTGTGGCGCGCAGCCCGCTTCCCACCATCGCCGCGGTGAACGGCGCGGCGGTGGGTGCGGGGATGAACCTTGCGTTGTGTTGTGACGTGCGATTGGCAGGTACGAGCGCGAAGTTCGACACGAGGTTCACGCAGATCGGCATTCATCCCGGTGGGGGACACACGTGGATGATGTCGCGTGCGCTCGGTACGCAAGCGTCGATGGCGACCGTCGTGTTCGGTGAAGTGTTGAGTGGGAAAGATGCGGAGCGCCACGGACTCGTGTGGAAGTGCGTAGAAGATGCCGAGTTGATGGCGGAAGCACGCGCCTTGGCTGCACGGGCCGCCGCCGCTCCGCGGGCATTGCTGATCGAAACCAAACGTACGATCCAGACGATGCCGAGCATCGCCACCCACGACGAGGCCGTCGAGCGCGAGCTGGTACCGCAGGTATGGAGTACCCGTCAGCCCTGGTTCGCCGAGCGTCTGGCCGCGTTGCAGACGAAGATCTCGAAGAAGTAATCACGAATTTCGTCGCCCCGAGCGGGTGTATGGTGACGATTCAGGGGGAGCAGGCACATTCACTCGATGCACCGCAGGGTGCAGATGGGAGTTGGAAATGAGCAGGCGACACAATCAGCGGGAGCGGGTGCTTCCGCCTCGTGAGGAAACGAGGGCTCACGCCCACAACGAGCGGCACCGAGTGCACTCGATACTCCATGAGGCGACCAACCAATTGGAGTCGGGTGTCGAACCGCTTGACGTGGTCGAACCTTTGCCCAACTTCAAGCCGGTGCACCACCACGATGCGGTGATCGGTCGGAAGAAGGCCAAGCGGTCGTCGCTACGCCATTGGAAGACGCGTGACTGGAAGCGTCGTAAGTCGACGCGCCGGGAGCGGGCTCAGGAGATTAGTCGGCAGCAACGCCTCGCCTAGGCGAGGACTACAACCACTGCGCCACGAGCTCCTCGCGGCGCTCTCGCCACTCTTCGATGGTGAAGCCGTAACGCACGTGGTCCTCCCACGTGCCGTTGATCTCGAGGAAGCGTTCGGCAATACCTTCCTCGCGGTAGCCGAGTTTCTCCATCACGCGGCGACTGTTGTGGTTGCGCGGGATGATGCAGATCTCGACGCGGTGCAACTGCAGGTCTTCGAGAGCGAACCGGGTGGCCACCAACACGGCCTCTGACATGTAGCTCTTGCCTGCTCGCGCTTCGTCGATCCAGTAGCCGATCGTCACACTCTGCATCGCTCCGCGCAGCACGTTGTTCAGGTTGATCTCGCCAGCGAAGGCGTTGTCGACGAAGATGCCGAAGGCATAACCCACGCCGCTCTGACGTTCGCGATCTCGTGCGGCACACCGACTGGCAAACGCGTCACGGTTGACGGCTGGGTCCGGCGCCTTCGGGTGACGGAGCGGCTCCCACTTGGTCAGCCACTCGTCGTTGCGCACGCGCACTTCACTCCACGCTTCGAAGTCGCCCGCCACGAGAGGGCGCAGCATCAGTCGGCGGCCATACAGCCTCAACGGCGAGGACACGACGGCACCCGTGGGGTGTCCGGCGAAGCGACGCGCGTTGGTCACCGCGCCAGCTCCTCAAGCGCCACACCGTCGAGCAGGCTGCGCGTCGAGACGACGAGCGAGTCGATCTTCAGGCGTCGCATGACTGCTACGAGCACACAACATCCTCCCACGATGATGTCGGCACGCTCGCGAGGGAGGCCGGGGTTGTGCACGCGGTCAGCGAGCGACTCGGTGGCGAGCGTGCGAAAGACGTCCTCTGCGGCGTCGCGGGTGAGCACGAACCCGTTCAGTCGATCGGCGTCGAACTCGGCGAGCCCGAGCTCGACTGCCGCCACCGTGACGATGGTTCCGGCTACGCCCACCACGCTCGTCACATCCGTCACTTCGGGGTGCAGACGCACGATGTCATCGACATGGTCGGACACTTCGCCGATCGCATTCGTCAACTCCTCGGGGCGCGGCGGGTCGTGATCGAGATGGTGCTCGCTCTGGGTCACTGCACCGCACGGAATGCTGAATGCCCAACGAAGTTCACCGTTGCCGTACATCACTTCGGTGCTGCCACCGCCGATGTCGATCACGAGTGTCGGCTTGGCTTCGGAGTCAATGGCGCTCAACGCACCCGCGTAGGCGAGGCGGCCTTCCTGTTCGCCGCTCACGATCTCGACATGGTGACCCGTTGCGGTGTGTACCGCGTCGAGGAACTCGCTCGCGTTGCTGGCTCTGCGGCAGGCTTCGGTGGACACGATGCGCACCCGAGTGCTTGGTGCGAGCGACGCTACGTACTCTTCGATCACCTTCACCGTGGCGTCGATGCCTTCTCGACTCAACGTGCCCGAACCGACGAGACCGCGACCGAGACGAGTGACGGTGACTCGTCGGTCGAGTTGCTGTCCTGATGCGTCGACGACGAGCAGGTTGGTGGAGTTGGTGCCCACATCGATCACGGCAATTGGTGACGAATTTCGCGAAGTGGCGATTACATAGTCGTCACGGCTGGAGCCGAGATGCTGCGCTACCCAGTCGCCGATCACGTCGTCGTTGCCGGCCAACCAGTTGGCGTAATGAGCGTGTAGGCACTTCACCCCAACGCGTGTGCCGCCAACGCCGCCCGTGGGTGCCGGGCCTGTATGGCCGGCAGGAATGAGGGCGTCGCGTTCGACTGCATAGCGATCGTGCGTGGCGCGTAGGGCGTCTGGATCGACCTCGGCCTCGGCGCGGTTGACCCCGCCGTCGGACTCGAGTCGCCCGACGATGACGTTCTCGTGTTCGCCGATCAGCCAGTAGCGCGTGGGCATGGGCGTGCCGTCGTGGAGGAGCGGCGCATTGCGCAACACCACGGGAGCCCCTGCCTTGGTGCGCACCGCCACCTGCCACTCGCCCTGTGGCTCGCGACCAAGCAGACGGCGGATCTCGGCGAGATCGCCCGAGTCAGAAGACGACGACACCGACGACGACGGCAACGACGGCGAGTACGACGACGAGCGGCACGAGTCGCTTGGCGATGGTCGATCCTGCTGCGTCGAGTAAGTCGAGGGGAGCAACGTCGGCAGACTCGATCTGTCGCACGCCACTCGGCTGTGGCTCATTAGCAGGAGCAGGTGCAGATTCGGCAGGTGCGGAGGTGATCAAGGTGTTCAAGTTGTCGGTGAACTGGGCGAGCAGTTTGTCGCTCACGTCAGCCAGTGCGCCACGACCGAACTGTGCAACCTTGCCCGAAATGGTGAGATCGGTGGTGACGACACACTTCGTGCGCGTTGCGTCGACTGATTGCAGGTTGGCGGTGATCAACGCGGAGGCGTTGCCCTTGCCGCCCGTGTCGCGACCTTCGCCTTTCAGCGTGGCGGTGTAGGAAGCGTCGTCGCGCGAAACGAACGATGCTTGCCCCTTGAACTGGGCAAGGATCGGTCCGACCTTGACCTTCACTTGGCCGCGATAGACGTCACCTTCCACCTCGGTGAGTTGCGCACCGGGTAGACACGGGGCGATTCGCTCGAGGTCGGTGAGGATGTTCCACGCCTCGGCTATAGGTACTCCCACTTCGAATTCGTGTCGCAGATCCATCAGTCATCCATTCTCTTCGCGAGGTCGTCCAAGTCTTGCGTGGTGTCGACGTCAAAAGCGGATCCCACGCAGGGAACTTCCCGCACCCACTCGGGGCGTGTGCGCATGAGTGGTCGAGCACCTTCGTCGCCCGTGGTGGGGAGTTCGTCCCATGTGCTTGCCTCGAGCTTCACGGGGTTTCCGCGCACGCCCTCATAGGAAGCGACGGCAATCGGGGAGTCGGCTTCAGCGACTGCTCGCCAGGCTTCGGGCGTAACCAGCGGCTGGTCGCCGAGGCCGACGACGATCGAATCGTGGCCTGTCTGACGAGCGTGGCGGATGGCCACCTGCAGCGAACTGGCGAGGCCGCTCTCCCAGTCGGGGTTGGAGAGGCTGGTGACCCCGTGGGGCAGGTCGAGGTCGGTCGCACCTGTCACCACGACGATCGGCCCGACGTCGGCCGCGAGGGCCGAGCGCAGCGAATGGTCGATCACGCGAGCGTCGCCAAGCGGGCTCGTCAGCTTGTGGCTGGGGCCGTGGAACCGGGAGCCCGACCCTGCCGCCAGCACCACGACGAGGGGTCGAATCGTGCTCACCGCCATGTTCTATAAGGGTTTCGCCCGATCACCAAATGTTACAAATGTATGTCATAGAATGTAACCAATCTGAAATAAGGGCTCGACCACCCCCCGGTCGAGCCACCAAATCATGAGACACACCTCCCACTTTCTCTCCTCGCGTGCCGCGATCAGGACGTTCGTCCTGCTGGCCACCTTGCTGGCCTCCCTCTTCGTGGTGGATGCCGCTCAGGCCATCCCCATGGACCGCCATGCCGAGCGCCGGTTCTCCCGATCGGCTGCCGAGGTGCTCGAGATTCTCGAGGGCGCAGAGCGCCCGGGCGGCTTCATCGACCAGTCGTACCGTGAGCCGCTCGACAATCTGGCGAGCAACGTCGCCAACTTCGTCGGCGTGGATGAGCGGGCGCTGCGCAGCGTGTGGGGCATGACCTCGATCGAACGGCTGAAGGTGTTGATGTCGGGAATGGTCGAGTTGGGCACCCCGTATCGCGACAATGCGGCCGAGCCGGGTGTGGCTTTCGACTGTTCGGGGTTCGTGCAGTACGCGTGGCAGCAAGTCGGCATCGATCTCCCGCGCGGTTCCACTTCACAATATGCGTCGGGTGATCGCGTGATGCGCGATGAAGCACAACCCGGCGACTTGGTGTGGCGACCTGGCCACGTGGCGCTTTACCTCGGTGTCAAGGGAGCGATCCTGCACACGCCATACGGCGGTCGACAGGTCGAGCTGCACATGATGAACTCACGCATTCAGTCGTGGGTGCGTTACTCGAACCCGCTCGCCTGACGTCAGCGGTGGATCGGTCCGCTCGAGTCGCGTAGCGACGGAGCATTTCGTCCCGTGCGACGAGCGATGATCTCGCCGCAGATCGACACGGCAGTCTCCTCGGGAGTGCGTGCCCCGATGTCGAGACCGATCGGTGACATCAGTCGAGCGAGATCATCCGGGTTGGTGATGCCCACTTCGGCGAGTCGCTCCAACCGCTTGGCATGCGTCTTGCGGCTGCCCATCACGCCGATGTAGCCGACGCGTGTGCGCAATGCACCTTCCACTGCGGGAACGTCGAACTTGGGGTCGTGGGTCAGGATGCACACGGCATCGCGAGAGGTGAGCGAGGCGCCGCGCTGCTCGAACAGCGGGCCGGGCCACGACACCAACACTTCGTCGGCCATCGGGAAGCGACGACGCGTGGCGAAGACTTCGCGGGCGTCGCATACCACCACGTGGTAACCGAGCAACTTGGCGGCATTCGCGAGTGCAGAGGTGAAGTCCACCGCACCGAAGATCCACATGCTCGGTGGCGGGGCGAACGAGTTGATGAACACCTTGACGGTGGGCGAATCCTCGAGATCCTCGGGCGTGGTTTGCCCCTGTGGCCCGTAGTGGCGAACGCCGGTACGACCGGCCTCGATCTCGCCGAGTGCATCGCGCGCCACGATGCGGTCGAGTTCGGCATTGCCGAGAGTGCCCAGCGGTTCGAGTGCGGGGGAGACGAGTAGGTTCGCCCCCACGTGTGGGCCATCGATGACGGTGATCAACGCCACCGGTGTGCGCTCACGCAAGCGAGCGGAGAACGTCTCGTACAGCGACACCGAAGTCACCAGTCGAGCGGCTGGAGGAACACGTGGATCGTGCCGCCACACGTGAGGCCGACTGCGAATGCCTCGTCGTCCGAGTACCCGAAGGAGACGACACCCGGCTCACGGTCACCAGCCAACAGCGCCAACGCTTCGGTCACCACGGCGCCCTCCACGCAACCGCCGCTCACGGAGCCGACCACCTCGCCGTCCTCATTGACGGCCATTGCGGCGCCGGGATCACGCGGCCCAGAGCCGGCGATGTCGACCACGCGCGCCAACACGATCCTCTTCGCGTCGCGTTGCCAGCGATCGATGTCCCCGAGCAGGTCTTTCATGGGCTTCCAGTCAACCGTGCGAAAGGGCCTTCGCCAGTTGCTCCAGTGAGCCGAGCGAGTGGCCCTCGAGGAAGAGATCGACGTGCGGTAAGGCAGCCGCCATACCCCGAGCAAGGGGGGCGTAACCGGGTGTCACCTTGAGCGGGTTCACCCAGATGATGCGGTGGGCGACTCGGCCCAGTCGTTGCATCTGCTCACCGAGCAACTCGGGGTCGCCGCGATCCCAGCCGTCCGAGAGCACCACCACGTCGGCTCCACGAGCCATGCCACGCGTACCCCAGCGATCGTTGAACTCGGCGAAACATTCACCGAGTCGGGTGCCTCCGCTCCAGTCCGTCGCACTGCGACTGGCACGCTTCAGTGCGACGTCGGGATCGCGATTGCTCAACTCGCGGGTGATGCGAGTGAGACGCGTACCAATCACGAAGGCTTCGACCCGTCGACGTCCTACGACGGCGCCGTGCATGAACCGCACCAGTGCGCGCGCATACGGCTCCATCGAGCCGGAGATGTCGAGCAACACGACGAGACGGCGGTGCTGAAGCGAGTGATCGCGGCGATGCAGGGTGATCGGCTCTCCGTATCGGGCGAGCGCGGTGCGAACGGTGCGGCGCATGTCGAGAGTCACCCCGCGATGCTTGGTGGTTTCCAGCCGCAGCGACGGCTTGCGTGCACCGGCGAGGCGAAGTGCTGCGATCAGGTGGTCGAGTTCGGCGAGCTCGTCTGGTGTGCACTCTCTGAAGTCCTTGTCGCGTAGTACTTCGAGACGCGAAAACCGCAACTGAACGTGTTCGTCATCACCCGACGGGACGTCGCCACCGTCCGTCGCTTCGTCCGAGTCGGCGATCAGTGTGAGTGATCGTTCCACGACTTCGTCGGGCGGCTGGTTGGCGAAGTGTTGCTCCCAGAACACGGCAAAGGCTCGGTCGTAGACGGTGATGTCTTCATGACGACGAACGAGCGTGGCTCGGCCCGCCCAATACACCTGGTTGCGCGCGGTCAGCGAGAGTTCGCCGAGCGCGCGCACGAACAGCACCACTGAGTCAACGGGCACATCCAACCCTGCGCCGCGCAACACGCGGGAGAACGACACGGCAATCGTTTCCGGATCGGTGGGATGGCTCAGGGTTGCCGACATGGCAGGCGACGTCAGTGACTGAGCGAGAGGCCGCGGTCGACTGCTTCGCGCACGAGGCCAGCGACGCCGTGGTCGCGCACCTTCTCCTGATCCTCGCGGTACTTGAGCACCGTGCCGAGCGTGGAGGCAACTGCCGACTCGTTCAGCTCGGTGAGACCGAGTGTGGCGAGTGCAGTCGCCCAGTCGATCGTCTCGGCGACGCCTGGTGGCTTGTACAGGTGCATCGCGCGCATCGACTCGACGGCGGCCGCCACTTGAGCGGCCAGCGCCGCGGCGATGTTGGGCACCCTGCTGCGCACGATGCGCACCTCGCGCTCGAACGCGGGATGCTCCACCCAGTGGTAGATGCAACGGCGCTTGAGCGCGTCGTGCACGTCACGCGTGCGGTTGGAGGTGAGCACGACGAGTGGTGGAGTGGCGGCCTTGAATGTGCCCACTTCGGGAACCGTCACCTGAAAGTCGGAGAGCACCTCGAGCAGATACGCCTCGAACTCGTCATCCGCACGATCGATCTCGTCGATGAGTAGCACTGGTTGACGGGCGGCCGGTTCAAGTGCACGCAGCACCGCACGCTTGACAAGGAAACGCTCGCCGTAGAGATCGGACTCGAGTGCGTCTGCGCCGCGGGTGCGTGCCTCGCCAGAGGCCTCGGCAGCACGCAGGTGCAACAATTGCCGCGAGTAGTCCCAGTCGTAGACGGCTTGGGCGACGTCGATTCCCTCGTAACACTGCAGACGAATCAGTTCGCCGGCCGTGATCGACGCCAACACCTTGGCCAACTCCGTCTTGCCTACGCCAGCCTCGCCCTCGAGCAACAGCGGACGCCGCAGCGCGGACGAAAGATAGACGGCAGTGGCGAGCCCTTCGTCTGCCAAGTAGTTGCGCTGGGCGAGCGCCGCAGATACCGATTCGACGCTCGACAACTCAGTCACGTTGGCAAGGCTAGGTGAGTGGGGATCAGGTATCGAAGCCCAGTCCCACGCGGTCGAGCAACCTGAGCCAGAGGTTGCGCTTGCCCGTGCGGTCCTCGCGGTGCAACGACCAGCGGGTGAGTTGAATGCCGAGGAAGCGGAACGGCTCGGGCGGGAATGGGATCGGCTTGGAGGAAACGAAGTCGGTCTCACGTGCGGGCGACTTCACGTCATCCAACATGTCGAGCAACACCACGCCACCGAAGCGCGAACTCGCCACACCGAGCCCCGTGTAGCCGATGGCGTACGCCACCTTGCCGTCGTATGCACTGCCCCAGAACACCGAGACGCGACTGCACGTGTCGATCGCTCCGCCCCACGCGTGGCTGAAGCGGATGCCCTCAAGTTGGGGGAAGGTTTCGAAGAAGTGTTGGGACAGCTTGGCCCATGTCTCCGGTCGCGACTCGAGTTCGTGCGACATCTTGCCGCCGAAGTGGTACATCGCGTCGTAGCCACCCCACAGCACGCGGTTGTCGGCGGTGAGTCGGTAGTAGTGGAACTGATTCGAGATGTCGGAGAGTCCCTGGCGGTTCTTCCAGCCGAGTGAATCGAGTTGGCTCGGCGAGAGCGGCTCGGTAGTGAGGCAGTAGTCGTAGACGGGGACGATGTAATTGCGCATACGGCGCAGCAGTGGCTTGAACGCGTTGGTGGCGAGAGCCACGCGTCGCGCATTGATCTTGGCCAGCGGAGTACTGACGATCACACGGTCCACTTCTTCGTCGATCGCGGTCGCTCGCGTGTCTTCGTAGATGCGTACGCCGAGCGACATGGCGGCGCGCTTGAGGCCCCAAGCGAGACGCGCCGGATCGACGAGCGCGGAGTTGGTGCGTCGCCACATACCACCCGTGAAGATCGGCGAGTTCACTTCGCGCTTCACCGCGTCGGCATCGAGCCATGTGACGGCTTGTCCCATCTCGACAAGATGCTCGTAGTCCTCGCGCAGTTCATCGAGGTAACTCGGGGAGTGACGAGTGTTGGCGATGTCGATGGCACCCGGGCGCTCGAAGTCGCAGTCGATCGAGTAGCGGCGGATGGCCCGCTCGATCTCGTCCAAGTTTTCGACGCCGAGGCGCTCGAGTATGTCCACCTCGTCGGGAAAGTGCCGCTGTCCGTTGGCGATGCCGTGGGTGAGGCTCGAGTCCATGAACCCGCCGTTGCGCCCACTCGCTGCCGAGGCAATTTCGTGGGCTTCGATCAGTACGACGTCGCGGGATGGGTCGCGCTCTTTGGCCACGATGGCGGTCCACAATCCCGTGTAGCCGCCGCCCACGATGCACAGGTCGCAGCGCTCGTCGTGGACGAGCATCGGGTTCGACTCGGGCTCGTCGACATCGTCGAACCAGTACGGAAACGAATCGGCATCGGCGATCGCATCGAGGAACCGCGCGTCTTTTTTGAACCCATCCATGGGTTTTCTCACCGCCTAACGAAACTTCAGGCTAGCAATGCCCCAACTAGCGTTTCTCGTCGTGGACCTAGGAATTGCGGGCAAACGCGCGGCCGTCGCCGCAGGTACTGCCGGACTCGGTTATGGCGCCGCCGCGGCTCTCGTTGCCGAGGGTGTGGACGTGGTCGTCTGTGGACGTGATCGAACTCGGTTGGATGCGGCGACAAAGTCGCTCGGATGTCGGGGTGTCATCGCAGACGTCTCGACGATCGACGGATCGATCGACTTCGTTCGTCAGGCGACTGCGTTGCTCGGGGGTATCGACATTCTGGTGGCCAACGGTGGAGGTCCACCGCCTGGCAACTTCGCCTCCACGCCGCTCGAGAGTTATGCGCCGGCCGTCGAGCGCAGCATGTTGTCGGTGGTGGCAATGTGCAAGGAGGTGGTGCCTGGCATGCAAGAGCGAGGTTGGGGCCGCATCGTGGCGATCACTTCCACCTCCGTGCGCCAACCGATCGAGAATCTGATCTTGTCGAATGCCGCCCGCTCAGGTGTGACGTCGTTCCTCAAGACGATGTCACGCGAGGTGGCCGCAGACGGCATCACCGTGAACACCGTGCAACCTGGAACGCATGCGACCGATCGCATCACGCAGCTCTACGGTTCGATTCCGAGCGGCAAGGACCTCGGCATTCCGACCGGAACGATTGGTGACCCAGCCGACTTCGGCAAGGTAGTCGCGTTCCTCTGCAGCGAGTCGGCGAAGTTCGTCACGGGCACCAACCTCCAAGTGGACGGTGGTGTCTACGGCGGCTTGATCTAGTCAGCTCAACGCGCGGCGCACGAGCACACGGGCGAGGTGCCGGCGATACTCGGCAGAAGCGTTGAGGTCGTCCTGTGGTTCGCTGTCGGCATCGGCAAGTGCGGCTGCGTCTTCGAGTGATGCGCCGCTGTTCAGTGCGTCCATCGCACTCGTGGCCAAGACCGGGGTAGAGCCCATGTTCACCAAGCCGACGCCAGATGAACCGTTCAGTTGCCACGCGGCGACACCGACGATTGCCCAGTCCTGGGCGCGGCGGTTGAACTTCTGGAAGCCCCACTTCGCGCCCGTGATCTTCGGCACGCGGATCTCGGTGATCATTTCATCGGGTGCGAGCACGCTCTCGAGGAAGCCTTGGTAGAAGTCGCGCGCGGCGATCGTGCGTTCACCTTTCGGCCCGCGGGCCACGTAGGTGGCGTTGAGCGCGAGTGTGGTGGCGGGCAAGTCGCTCGCAGGATCGGCGTGGGCGATGGAGCCACCGATGGTGCCGCGATGGCGAACTTGTGAATCGCCGACGTGGCTCGCCGCATGTGCAAGCAGGGGAACGTGTTGCTTCAGTAGATCCGAGTTCTCCACGTCCATGTGACGGGTGAGCGCGCCGATTGCGATGTGATCGCCGGCGTCCTTGATGTAGGAGAGGTCCTTCACCCTGCCGATGTCGACGAGCACGGTGGGCTGGGCCAGGCGCAGCTTCATCAACGGGATGAGGCTGTGTCCGCCCGCGAGAAACTTCGCCTCGTCGCCATGCTGACTGATCAGGGCGATCGCTTCATCGGCAGACGAAGCGCGCTGGTAGTCGAAAGCCGCGGGGATCATCGAGCGCCACCCTTGGTGGCTGCGTCCAACACCGACTTCACGATGTTGTGGTAACCCGTGCAGCGGCACAAGTTGCCCTCTAGTCCGATTCGCACGTCGTCTTCGCTCGGGTTCGGGTTCTCTTTCAGCAGACTGATCGCTGCCATCACCATGCCAGGCGTGCAGAACCCACATTGCAGTCCGTGGTTCTCCATGAACGCTCGTTGCATCGGATGCATTTCACCGTTCTTGGCGAGACCTTCGATGGTCGTCACTGCGCAGCCATCGGCTTGTACTGCGAGGATCGTGCAGCTCTTCACGGCTTCGCCGTCGAGATGCACGGTGCACGCGCCACAACTCGATGTGTCGCATCCGAGGTTCGTTCCGGTGAGCTTGAGGTGCTCACGGATGTAGTGCGCGAGCAATGTACGCGGCTCGACTTCCGACGTGTGGTCTACGCCGTTGACTTTGATCGAGATTTTCACGAGTGGTCGTCCTTCACTTGTCCAGTTTGTCAAGACCGCGGCGGGCAAACAGCAAAGTCAGGCTGGAGAGCACCACGATGGCGAGGAGGCCCGGCCAGGTGGAGTGCCACGACATGTCGTGCGAGGTGCCGTCGAGGACGAGGCCCTGTCGCGCGAGGTAGAGGATGTAGGTGACCGGGTTGTACGTGGCGACGTGGTGGAGCCAGCCATCGATCAACTCGAGGGGCATCTGTGCGCTCGTCAGGTAGAGACCGATGAAGATCGACAACTGCATGATCGCTGCTGCACGCATGTCGCGGAAGCGGTAAGCCAGCCCGAGCCCCCAGCCAAGCGAGATCGTGGACATGCCGAGTGCGGCGACGAACAAACTGAGGAACGAGAGGATCCCGCCCTCGAAGCGAACGCCGAGAGCGAGACCGATCGGCACCACGATGGCGTTGAGGATCACGGTGCGCATCCACGCGGTGAACAGCGGGCCGATCAACAATGCGCGTCGCGGCGTGGGTGACATGCGCAAGCGGTCGTAGAAGCCCGTCTCGATGTCGCGAATGGTGGAAAAGCCGAGCCCGATGCCACTGAACGAGGAGCCGAACAGTACGCCCAACGGCATGTACCAGTTGATCGAGCGATCGGTGGGGAAACCGGGAATCTTGGTGACGGCGTAGAAGGTGCCGGAGAAGGCGATCATCGTGAAGATCGGCATCATCAGTGCAGGGAAGAACGCCGACGGCAGACGGCGAATCATGCGCAGGCTGCGCATCGAGATTTGTCTCGCGCTTCGCAGTGTGTCGATCGACAGCTGGTCGACTTGTGTCGTGCTCATCGCGCCGCCAGCCTGACTCGTAGTTGACGCAATGCAATCAGTGTGGACACGACGCAGATTGCGAGGGGGATGAAGATCGCTTGGGCCATCGCCGTGCCGTTGAAGCCGACGAGCACGAGTTCGCGTAGGCCTTCGACGAGGAATGAGATGGGGTTGACGTCGGCGATGTTGCGATAGAGGCCAGTCATCGTCTCGCGGGGAAAGAACGCGCTCGAGAAGAACAGCAGGATGAACAACAGCGGGAACGTGCCCTGGACTGCTTCTGCCGAGGCCGTCTTGATCGCCACTGCCGACATCAGTGCACCAATGGCGAGGGCAACGATGCCGCCGCTCAACACCATCACCAGTGCACCGGGTAGGCCCGACTCGATCTGTGCGCCGAACGGCCACAGCACTGCGATGAACACCGCGGCTTGCACCGCTCCGAAGATTGCGCTGCCCGCAAGCCTGCCGATCAAGATGCCGGTACGCGTGGTGGGAGAGAGCAGCAATCGATCGAAGAAACCGTTCTGGATGTCCGTGGCGAGTGCGGCGGCGCCCGTCACCGAACCGAACAACACGCCTTGCACGACCGTTGCCGCGAGCGAGAACTGCAGGAACGACTCCACCTGTGGGAAGCCGGGCAGGCTCGTTGCTCGACTGAACGACGACGCGCCAAGCGCGGCAAAGAACAATGGAAAGACCATGCTCGGTGCAACGAGTGCAGGCTGACGAAAGGTCTCCTTGGTGGAGCGCCACGCCATCGCTCGCGTCTGGCGCAGCGCGAGCGCAATGCTTCGCCCCGCGGTAGGAGTGACGAAAGCGGTGCTCACGCCTGAGCGCCCTCGAGACGGTGTCCCGTGGCTTCTGCAAACACGTCATCGAGGCTCGGCTCGTTGACCTCCAGATGGATGAGGTGCACCTGCGCTTCGTCGAGGCGACGCACGACGTCAGTCACCACTTGTGCTCCGTCGCGTAGGCCGACACCGAGTGTTCCTTCGGCGGTGGGGCGCAATTCGCCGAACTGCAGCAGCACTTGGCGCGCGGTGTCTTGCTGGTCCTTCTTCACGTTGACGATCAGCGTGGGGAACCCGACTCCCGCCTTGAGGTCTTGCGGCTTTCCTTCACGCACGATCTTGCCCTTGTCGATGATCGCGATGCGATCGGCGAGCTGGTCGGCCTCTTCCAAGTACTGCGTGGTGAGCAACACGGTGGTGCCTTCACGGTTCAGCCTGCGCACTTCCTCCCACAAGGTGAGACGACTCATCGGGTCGAGACCGGTGGTCGGCTCGTCGAGGAAGAGCACGGTGGGTTGGTGGATGAGCGAAAGCGCGAGGTCGAGTCGTCGCCGCATGCCACCCGAGTAGGTGCCGACCCTGCGGTCGCTCGCTGCAGTGAGCCCGACGCGCTCCAACAATTCGGCAGCACGCGACTTCGTTTGCGATCCGGGAATGCCGTACAGCACGGCTTGTAAGTGCAGTAGTTCGGTGCCCGTCATCAACGGGTCGATTGCCGCATCCTGTAGTGCGACGCCGATGCGCCGACGCACTTCATCCGGATGAGTGGCGACGTCGAAGCCTGCGACCACTGCGCGACCCGAAGTCGGCCGCAACAGCGTGGTCAGCATGCGCACTGCGGTGGACTTGCCGGCACCGTTCGGGCCGAGGAAGCCGAAGATCTCGCCGGCGTTGACCTGCATGTCGATTCCATCCACCGCGCGCACCTCGCCGAAGTGGCGGGTCAGGTTTTCGGCGAGGATCGGGGAGTTGGAAGGGGAGTTCGTCACGCGACAACGCTAGTGATCGCGCGCCAGACCCGCTCCGAAGTGGCGGGCATGTCGATGTGACGGATGCCCAAGTGGGCGACGGCATCGATGACAGCGGACTGAATGGCCGGTGTCGAGCCGATCGTCCCTGATTCACCGATTCCTTTTGCACCGAGTGGGTTACGCGGAGTGGGCGTCTCCATGTGCACCACCTCGAAGGTGGGCAATTCGGCTGCAGAGATGAATGCATAGTCCGCGAGGTTCGACGTAATCGGGTTGCCGTCATCGTCATAGCGCACTTCTTCGAGCAGTGCTTGTGCCGCACCTTGGGCGATACCGCCATGAATCTGTCCATCGAGGATGAGTGGGTTCAGCACCTTGCCGGCGTCGTCGCAAGCAACGTGCTTGATGAGCACGGTCTTGCCCGTTTCGCGATCCACTTCGACGACCGCGAGGTGCGCGCCGAAGGGGAACGTCGGTCCGCCGGCGACGAAGTCGGTGGCATGCGCGATGCCGTCAGTCGGCGACGCAGCGGTGGCCACATCGCTCCAGCCCACCGAGCGCGCAGGCGTTCCTGCCACATGGAACGCGGCACCATCGACGTCGAAGACGATGTCGGCAGCGCTTGCTTCGAGCAACTGGGATGCCGTCTCTTTGGCCTTCTCGATCAGTTCGACTGCTGCCTGATGCACGGCCGCACCACCTTGCTGCAGCGAACGTGAACCCATGGTGCCGCCACCGACGGGAACGAGGTCAGTGTCGCCCCACACCACGTCGATGTTCTCGAGCGGGATTCCGGTTTCAGCATTGAGAATCATCGACCACGACGTGACGTGGCCTTGGCCGTGTGGCGACGTGCCCGTGTAGACGATGGCGCGACCAGTGGGCAGCACCTCGACTCGCGCGGTTTCACCAGCGCTGTTGCCACCCGTGATTTCCACGTAGGCGCTCACACCGATACCGAGCAACTTGGAGTCGCCGCGTTCGCGTCGCGCGCGTTGTTCCGCGCGCAGACTTGCGTAGTCGGCACGTTCGAGCACGAGATCGAGTGCCTTTTCGTAGTTACCCACGTCGTACTGCTGGCCGATCGCGGTGGTGTGTGGCTCGCTGAATGGAGCGATGAGGTTCTTCCGTCGCACGTCCACTGGGTCGAGTCCGAGTTCGTGGGCGAAGAGATCCATCGCCCGCTCGATCAACGCGGTGGCTTCGGGGCGCCCCGCGCCGCGGTAGGCCACGGTGGGGGTGGTGTTGGTGGCGATCGAGATCGTGCGGCACTCGATTCGGTCGATCGCATAGACGCCAGAGAGCATCGGCCGGGTCATGAAAGGCGCGAGTACCGCGCCAACATCGACCCACGCACCTGAGTCCTGGAGGATCTTCGTCGACACGGCGTGCACCTTGCCGTCGCGCGAACCCCCGATACGCACGTATTGCACCTGTGCACGGCCGTGGCCGAGGGCGACCATCGACTCACTGCGGGTCTCGCGCCAGCGCACTGGTCGACCGATGCGCTTGGCGAGCACACCGAGCAACACTTCTTCCGGATACGTGCCGATCTTCGCGCCGAAACCACCGCCGACATCGGGCGTGATCACTCGGACGAGCGATTCTTCGATGCCGTTGGCCTTGGCGATGCTCTTGCGTGCACCTTGAGCGTGCTGGGTGGAGGTCCACTGCACGAGTCGTCCGTCGTGCCACGTGGCGGCGCAGCCGCGCACCTCGAGCGGGCAGGGGGCGACACGTTGATTGATGAAACGACCGTCGACGATCACGTCGCAGCCATCGAAGAAGGAGTCGCCGGAGATGTCGGGCATGCCGATCGCCGCGGTATCGAACACGACGTTGTTGGGGATGTCGTCGAAGATCAGCGTGTCTGTTTCCATCGCCGCCTCGATGTCGATGATCGCTTCGAGCACGTCGTAATCGACGATCACTTGCTCCGCGGCATCTTCGCCTTGCTCAGGGCGTTCAGTGATGATGGCGGCGACAGGCTCGCCGACGAAGCGCACCTTGTCACCGGCAAGCAGCGTGCGCTTGGCGGCAGGGTTGTAGGTCGCGTTCTCGGGTTGCAATGCCAGCGACTCGGCAGTGAACACGGCGATCACGCCGTCCATGCCTTCGGCGACACTCGTGTCGATCGACAAGATTCGTCCGTGGGCCACCGTCGAGCGCACGTAGGTGACGTGTGCTGCTCCCGCGAGGAGGGGTTCGTCCAACAAGTCATCGACGTACTGACCGCCCGTAGTGAGGAACTTCGGGTCTTCTTTACGCAACACGCGGTTGCCGAGGATGCTGCCTGCCACAAGTCGCCTTTCGACGACTAGACGCTACTGAGGATGGCCCTTAAGGGGCGAGTGGCGTGAGCGTGATCTCGCCCTGGATGGCGCGCTCGGTGGCCTGCAAGGTGCGCACGAGCATCATCGACGAGACGATCGTGTACGGCCAGCGCTCGGGGAAGGTGGCGGACAGCTCGGGGGCGGCCATCAATGGCACACGACGTTCGTCCGGTGCGAGGAAGCCGAGTTGGGTGCGGATTGCATCACGCAAGCCCTGCTCGGACTCGAGATAGGTGATCTGATCCTGCAAGTTCTCCACGATGTCCTCGTAGGCGGCGTACTCGGCGCGGCGCTCGGCCAGCATGTCGCGCTGGTTCAACCAGGTGCGCACGGGAAAGACGAACAGCATGACGACGAGTGCGAACACCATCACCACGCCGACGGGGCGCGCGGCGGTGCGTAGGCGACGGTTCGGCAGGACGTGGAGGTCGGTGTCGCTCACCCGACAATTGTGGCCGTCACCGGCACGGCGGTGGTGGCATTCAGCCCGAGCGGGGGGCCAACGCCTTCTTGCCGATGAAGCGCGCGTTCGCGCCGAGTTCGTGTTCGATCCGCAGCAGGCGGTTGTACTTCGCCACACGATCGCTACGTGCGGGTGCACCGGTCTTGATTTGGCCACAGTTGGTGGCAACGGCGAGATCCGCGATGGTGGAATCTTCCGTCTCTCCGCTGCGATGGCTCATCACGCTCGAGTACGACTTGGAGTTGGCGAGGTGGATCGTCTCCAACGTCTCGGTGAGTGAACCGATCTGGTTCACCTTGACGAGCACGCTGTTGGCCACACCTCGATCGATGCCCATCTGCAGACGCTTCGTGTTGGTGACGAAGAGGTCGTCGCCGACGAGTTGAATCCGCTTGGCCAGCCGGTCGCTCAGCATCTTCCAACCCTCCCAATCGTCCTCGGCCATGGCGTCTTCGATCGAGACGATGGGGTAGCGGTCGACGAGATTCGTCCACCAGTCGACGAGTTCGGTTGCAGAGAACGCGCGACCTTCGAGGTGGTACTTGCCGTCGCGATACAACTCGCTCATTGCCGGGTCGAGTGCGATGGCGATGTCTGTGCCGGGAGTGAACCCCGCCGTCTCGATCGCCTCGACGAGCACCTTGATCGCAGATTCGTTGTCTTCGAGGTTGGGGGCGAATCCACCTTCGTCGCCGACTGCCGTGGCAAGCCCACGCTTGGCGAGGATCTTCTTCAACGTGTGATACGTCTCGACGCCCCAGCGCAGCGCTTCGCTGAACGACGGCGCACCGATCGGCATCACCATGAACTCCTGCAGGTCGACGTTGTTGTCGGCGTGTGCGCCACCGTTCACCACGTTCATCATCGGCACGGGAAGAACGCAGGCTTGCGAAGAACCGATGTGGCGATACAGCGCAGTCTTCGTATCCGCAGCCGCTGCCTTGCTCGTGGCCAGACTCGCTCCGAGGATCGCGTTCGCCCCGAGCTTCGACTTGTTCGGCGTTCCGTCGACCTCGATCATTCGTCGATCTACTGCCGCTTGATCATTCGCGTCCATGCCGACGAGCGCCTTGGCGATGTCGCCATTGACGTTGCCAACGGCCTTGGTGACGCCCTTGCCGAGGTAACGCGATCCGCCATCGCGCAACTCGACTGCTTCGTGTTCGCCCGTGGACGCTCCAGAGGGGACCATCGCGCTTCCGGTCGCACCGGACTCGAGGGTCACCGTGACTTCGACAGTGGGATTGCCTCGCGAGTCGAGGACCTCGAGTGCGGTGACGCTGGCGATTTTGCTCATCGCCACAACTTACTCAGTGGCCGAGATTGACCTTTGCCTCGTTCCACAAACCATCGAGTTCATCGAGCGACAACGACGACAATTCGAGCGACCGAGACTGCGCGAGTCGCTCCACTTCCTCGAATCGGCGACGGAACTTGTCGGTTGACCTGCGCAGCGCCGATTCAGCGTCCACGCCAAGGTGACGAGCCACGTTGACCACGCTGAACAGAAGGTCGCCGAGCTCCATCTCGATCGCGTCCGCTCCACTCGCCTTGGTCAGTTCCTGCGACTCCTCGACGATCTTGTCGAGCGCTCCTTGGTGATCGGGCCAATCGAACCCCACACCTGCTGCACGCTTCTGCACCTTTTGCGAGTAGGAGAGCGAAGGCGACGATTTGGCAACGCCGTCGAAGATGGACGCCGACTCACCGCGTTCGGTGCGCTTGACCGAATCCCACGTGTCCACCACGTCATCGGCGGTGTCTGCCTGGACATCGCCGAATACGTGTGGGTGGCGCCGCACGAGTTTGTCGTGCAGCGTGTTGACCACTTCGCTCAGCGTGAAACGACCCTCCTGCTCGGCGATCGTGGCATGGAACTCCACTTGGTACAACAAGTCGCCCAACTCCTCGATGAGTTCCTGATCGGTTGCCGGGTCGGTGGCGTCGAGTGCGTTCACCGCGTCCACCACTTCGTACGTCTCTTCGATCAAGTGCTTGATCAGCGAAGCATGCGTCTGCTCCTGATCCCACGGGCAACGTTCACGCAACGTTCGCGCGAGTCGGTGGAGGCGCTGCATCTCGCCCGCGATGGGGCTCGCTAGGCGCGGAATGTAGAGGCACGTGAGATGGTCGGGTTCGTGCACGCGGTCGAGTTCCTGCCAGGTGGTGCTGATGAGGCGTTCATCGGCGAGACCGAGGTGGTGCAGGATCATCACTTCTTCGTCGCCCGTGGCGTCTTCGTAGGCGAGCTTGACGTCAGACATCACCCACTTGTCGTGCACTTGAGCGACGAGCAGCGGACCACATTCACCAGCTGCCTGTTCGACGAAGCGGTGTCCATCGATCAACTTCACACCCGCATTCACGGGGTCGATACCGAGGAGTGCCCACGCGCGATCGAGGAAGCTCATGGCAGGCAGTGCAGTCACCTGCACGCGGTCATCTGCGAGCAGCAGTTGCACCGTGGTCTCGAGGACGAACGGCGAGCCCGGCACCGCGTACAGCACTTCGCCATCGCGGTTGGCCGCTTCGACCAACGTCTCGACGATGCGTCGATACACCTCGTCGAACGTCCCGCCCGATTCGTAGAGATGATCGAAGGTGGTTGCCTGTGGCACCGCGCTCGCAGACTCGTGGCGCGAGGTGCGCAGAAAACGGTGGGGGATTCGTTCGACTTCGCGGAGCGTTGCCGCGGTGAGCAAATCGAGTGGGCCCGGGCCGAGCCCGACGACGACGATTCGCCCGGTCAAGTTCAGTTGGCGACGATCTGGCCGACGCTCGGATCCCACTTTCCGAAGCGCGACGCGACGGTGATCTTGGAGGTGGCGAGATAGCCAGAGAGCAGGAACTGCCCTGGCTGTTCGTTGATCGTTGCTTCGATCGAGTCGGCGACTTCGTCGAACGGACGAATGAAGATGACGTGGTATCCGAAGCTCGACTTGACCGGATCGGAGGGTACGCCTGCACGGGCCTTCAGCGCACCGACGACGAAGGCGTTGTCGAACTGCTCTTGGTACACACCGAGTGCGAGGCAGTCATTGCTTTCACCGGCGAGCGCGCCGCCCGTCTCGTTGGCGTTCGGTTCGGTGGACACGTCAGCGGCCACTTCGGCGAAGTCCTCTCCGTCGAGCACGCGTTGCATGGCGTCGCGTGCGGCGGACTCGGTGTCGACCAGCAAGTGACGAGCGCACATCACGCCGAGCGTTGCGGGTTCCTTGTCGTACATCGTGGCAAGTGCGTCACGTTGTGGAACCTTGACGCGCGTGAGCGCGAGGTCCTGTGCGTTCAGGGAGATCAACAGTTCCTGCAATTCGGGACCGACGAGATCGAACTGTGGATCTTCTTGATACTGGGAGAGAACTTCTTGGCGCTCTTCATCGGTCACCGAAAGGTCGTTCGCCGCGAGAAATTCGCGGGCTGCTTCGTTGCGCAAGATGGCCGTGGCGACGGAGCGCAAGGCCTCGCCCTCGATCGTGCCATCGACGAGCTGTACCTGATCGACCTCGGCCAATTGTTCGATGATCGAGTTCACGTAGTCCTCGGAAACGGACGATCCGCCGATGGCGATCGCATCGTTCTGCATCACTTCGCCGCATGCTGCGAGCGTGGTGAAGGCGAGTGTGGCAGCGGCAACGATGCCGAATTTCCGAATCAGTTGAGGCACTGAAACAGCCTAGTTGGGGGTCTCGATCAGTTCGGCGAGAAAGCCGACGAGGAACGACACATGTTCCGGTTTGCGTGAATCCTTCGAACGAGGAAGCGGAACCTGCAGGGTGTGCGTCTTCTCGTCGTACTTTGCGCTCGGGGCCAAGCGAGACAATCGCATCGCCGCACTCGCTTTCAACGTGATCGGGGAGATCCGTGCACGAGCGTCCTGCACCGAGAGTTCGCTGATTCCGATTCGGTGGCACTCCGCGCGCAGGCGTCCCACTTCGATCAGTTCTTCTGCAGGAGCAGGCAGCGGGCCGTAACGGTCCAACCATTCCTGGCGGATGTCCTCGACGTCGTCCATCGTGCGCACCTGGGCAAGTCGGCGATACGCATCGAGACGCATCTCTTCCTTCGGCACGTAGTCGTGTGGAAGGTTGGCCGTGGTGGCCACGTCCAACCGCAGTTCGGGAACCAGTGCTTGCGGTTCTTCGCCCTTCATCTCGGCGACGGCTTCGGTGACGAGTTGGCAGTACAGGTCGTAGCCAACGGCGGCGATGTGTCCGCTCTGTGATTCGCCGAGCAGGTTGCCGGCGCCGCGGATCTCGAGGTCGCGCATGGCGATCTTGAAGCCACTGCCGAGATCGGTGGTTTCGCCGATCGTCTTCAGACGTTCGTATGCCTCTTCGCCGAGCGCACGACCGCGGGGATGGAAGAGATACGCGTACGCGCGTGAACCGCTGCGACCGACGCGTCCACGCAACTGGTGCATCTGGCCGAGTCCGAGCAAGTCGGCTCGCTCGACGACGAGCGTGTTCACCGTGGGCATGTCGATGCCGCTCTCGATGATCG
>CAZWKD010000013.1:0-10140 GCA_964633985.1 uncultured Acidimicrobium sp.
TCACGAGCCAGTTCCCGCGGGACTACCTCGGCGTGGTGGGGTTCGGCGAAACGGCTCGCGAGCTCAAGCCGGAAGCCCTCCCCGAGGCATCGTGGGACTTCGCCTATGGCACCAACATGCACCACGCATTCACCTTGGCTCGCAGGATGCTCGCTCACGAGTCGGGTACCAAACAGATCATCATGATCACAGACGGTGAACCCACGGCTCACATCACGCCGCGAGGGGACGTCTACTTCAACTACCCACCCGTATACGAGACCGTCGAACTCACCCTTCGCGAGGTGATGCGGTGTACCAAGGCTGGAATCAGAATCAACACATTCATGTTGGATGCAGACAATGGGCTGCGTCGATTCGTCGAACAGATGACGCGCATCAACCGTGGCCGTGCCTTCTTCACCAATCACGAGACCCTCGGTGATTATGTGCTCGTGGACTTCCTCGAGCACAAGCGACAGATGACTCGCGGCTCAGGTCGTCGGGGTCGTCACGCGACGATCGACTGACCCCCGGACACCCCTTATTTGCATTTTCCGCGGGGATTTGTCACAATGACACCGTTGTAATTACCTCGGTGTAGGCGCGCGTGCGCGACTCGGCGGGGCAGGGAGGGAACAAATCGGTGGACGAAGAACTACTCGGGCTGAGTGCTGATCGCGCTTGGCAAGACCAAGCCAACTGCCTGGGTGTCGACCCCGACCTCTTCTTCCCCGAACGGGGAGCCTCCACGAGAGAGGCCAAGGAAGTGTGCCGAGGCTGCGTCGTGCGCGATGAGTGCCTCGAATACGCGCTTGCCAATGGCGAGAAGTTCGGTATCTGGGGTGGTCTCTCCGAGCGAGAGCGCCGCAAGCTTCGCCGTCAGCGCGCCCAGAGCACCCGCAACATCGCGAGCGCGTAGCGCCGCGAAATGTTCTGGTGAGCGCCTAACCGCGCGACTGGTTGCGACGAGCGAGCCGCGCCTCGATCGTCTTGTCGCTAGCGAGGTCGAGCTGCTCCCAACGTGATCGCTCGATTCGTGCCAAGGTCCGGGCTGGTACCAAACCGACGAGTTCCGCAAAGTCGATGTCGGCTCGTTCGGCGACGAAGTCGTAGACGGCATCTGGCCCCGTCACTTCGGGGGCGATCAGGTTCATGCTCACCTGAGCATGCCTACCAACCTGCAAAGCGAGGGTTCGAACCGAATCTGAGCGCAACTCCTTGCAGATTTGTTTTGCCACCTCGAGAGTCGAGTCCTTCAACCACAGGTTGTAGGCGATCAAGATCGGCCTCGCACCGACACACATCGCTCCTGCCTTGGGGTGAGGAGTAGCCGGGCCAAAGTCGGGCACGAGGTCGACGAACGCGTGCTTACGGATGTAGGGAAGCGTTCGTTCAGGTCCGTAGAGGAAACACGGCACGCCCAGTTCTTCTGCGGCGAATCGGGCGAAGTCATCTCTCGCGGTGAGGGCATCGTCGAACGTGCTGGGTTCGATGGCCACGAACGGAACAACGTCCACTATTCCGACTCGGGGATGTACGCCTTCGTGTGCCGAGATGTCGAGTTGCGCCAGGGCGGTGCGCGCGAGGATGCGTGGTGCCTCTACTCCTGCGAGGGTGAACACGCTGCGATTGTGATCGGCATCACTATGCAGGTCGAGAAGATCCGTGCCCACACTCTCGGCCAGTTGGGCGAGACGGTTCTTGTCGGCACCTTCGCTGATGTTGACTACGCACTCAAGCACCGCAACGGTATATCGCACCCGAGACCGTCTTCGCCAGCATGGTGCTAGATTGACGACATGCCAAGCGGATGGGAATGGATAGTTGTCCTGGTCATTGCAGTCGCGTTGTTCGGCTCACGTTTGCCGAAGATCGCCCGCAATCTGGGTCAGGCGCAGCAGGAGTTCAAGAAGGGTCAGTCGCAGGGCTCACAGAGCACCCCGCCGTCTGACCAGCAGGGTGGCGGAACAACGCCACCGCCCGCGCAGTAACGAAAGCCGCGGCTAGGCCGCGACGATCTTCACGCGGCGATTGAGCACCTCAGACAGCAACGCGCGACGTTCCGTCGCGGCGTACGCATTCAGGTCGCCTTCTTTCGACTTTCCCGTGGTGAAGCTGATCTCGAGCGCATCCTCGCTCATCTCTGCTGTCACTTTCTTCACACGGCCATCTTGAGTGCGATCAAGTCCGATTGCCACTCGCAGAATTCCTGCCAGCGAACGCACCACGTGCTGATCGTCGCTGGAAAGCGCAGCAAACTCGGCGTGCTCCGGCTTCGGTAGTCCCTTGCGGTGATACCGCGCGATCTGGGCAATCAACTCGATTTCACGATCGGTGAGTCCGACCAGTTCCGAGTTGCGGATCACGTAGTACGAGTGCAGATGGTGTTTGGAATGCGACACCACGACTCCCACATTGGCGAGGAGAGCTGCTGCTTCGAGCCACCTGCGCGACTCTGCATCGAGGCGCAATTCCGTCTGGAGTTGATCGAACAGAGCGAGAGCGATGCGCGCGACATGCTCGGAGTGATCGGGGCGATCATCACATCGTTCGGCAAGGAGACGCACACTGCGCATCGCCGCATCGCCGTCCGTCGCAGGTCCACGACCCAATTTGTGCAATTCGTCGATCAAGAGGCCTTCACGCAAGGCGTAATCGCTGAACAGGAACTTCTCGATTCCGAAGACGTCAGCAATCGACTCAAGGATGATCGCGCCGGCGAGGATGATCTCGGCGCGGTTTCGTTCCAAGCCAAACTTGTCGATCCGCTCGGCAACAGTCGAGAGCGCAGCAAGTTCGTTCACCACTCGAGTGATCTCCGTACTCTGCATCTCGTACTTGTTGAACGTCCTCGGAGAATGGGAAGTGCCCGCGATCATTCGGGCGACGGTCTCGGCAGTGCCGGAGGAAGCGACGGCGAATTCAAAGCCGAGGTCTGCCACCTCGGTGCGAATGTTCATGAAAGCCGAGCGCACGAAAGTACGACAGCTGCTGACGGCACTTGGGTGAAGGGTTTCGGACGTGAAGAAGCGATCGGTGAGGCGAACCGCACCGATCTTGAAGCTGCGGGCAAGGAGCTCTTCGTCATCGTTGCCGACGACGATCTCGGTGGATCCGCCGCCGATGTCACAGAGGAACATTGCTTGGTCGTCGATCCCGATGCCATGCAATGCGCCGAGGTGGATGAGCCGCGCCTCTTCCACGCCGGAGATCACGCGAACGTCGATCCCTGCCTCGCGTCGCGCACGCTTGATGAACTCGTCCCGATTCCGGGCTTCGCGAACCGCGCTCGTGGCGACGGCGCGAATCTCCGCGTCGTGGGAGTCGGCTACCTGGCGCATCCGGGAGAGACAGGCGATACCCCGTTCGATCGCTTCAGGGGCGAGCATTTTCATCTCGTCGGCTCCGCGTCCGAGCCGAACGGTCTCTTTTTCTCGGGTGATCACCTCGAAACCCTCAGCGAGAGCGCGGGCCACGACCATGTGGAACGAGTTGGTGCCGATGTCGAGGGCGGCAATCACCTTGTCGGAGCCAGTGGCCACGAGGCGAGATTACTGGGCTGCGCTGCGCACCTCGATGCGACGACGCTTGGCGATGCGCCGACGTTCGCGCTCGGAGCATCCACCCCACACGCCATGGTCGATGTGTTCGGTCAGCGCGTATTCGAGGCACTCACTGATCACGGGACAGTCGGCGCATATCGCACGGGCCCGCTCGACGCCAGCGCCGTCACTCGGGAAAAACGTGGCGGGCGGAAAGTTGCGGCAGTTGCCGCGTGACATCCATGCAGTGGAGTTCATACTTTCAGTGGATTTCGGGGAGGAATCCATGGCGTTGGGCTCACCTTATCCCAAGCCCTCGGCGATAGCCTGACCGAGTGTCCGATGCAGTCCTGATGAATGAACCACCGCGCGGTCACGCGCGTATTGTTTACCTCGGCCCGGTTGCCCCTCATTGGGAGGTGTACAGCGACTACGGCGATCCGAACTTGCTCGAGGAGTTCCGTGCTCGGGTGCTTGCACGACTCGTATTGCTGCCGCGCAACGACCCACAGTTCCGTCGCAATCAGGAACGTGTGAACCGCGACGCAGAGCGCGAACTGATCAGCGTCGAGTGGGACCTCGGGTACCCCGCCGAAGCGAACTAAGGCGAGCGATCGGCGTCCAACGTGACGCAGAGGTGAATTTTCGATGAGCGTTTGGCGACGTTTGCTCCGGCAGACGATGTCGTTCGTCTCGGATCCTTACCATCAGGACATCGACGCTCGATTCATCAATCGCGAACTGAGTTGGCTGGACTTCAACGCTCGTGTTTTGACACTTGCCACAGACCCAGGTGTTCCACTGCTCGAGCGAGTGCGATTCGTCTCGATCTTCTCGAGCAACCTGGATGAGTTCTTCCAGATCCGTGTGGCGGCGTTGAAGGATCAAGTCGAAGGCGAGATCACCAGCCCTACGCCAGACGGCAGGTCACCGCGTCGACAGTTGAAGGACATCGGTGAGCACGTGCGATTGCTCATCTCGGAGAAGGAGGCGATCCTCGTCCAACAGTTGCTACCGATGCTCGACGAACAGGGCATTGCAATCAAGAAGTTGGACGAGTTGGTCGAGGAGCAGCGAAGTGAGCTGCGTCAACTTTTCGACTTGCGCATCTTCCCCGTGCTTACACCGTTGGCCGTTGATCCTGCGCACCCGTTTCCTTACATTTCGAATCTTGCGCTCAGCCTCGCCCTACAGGTTCGTGATCCGGAATCCGGTGAGCATCGCTTTGCACGGGTGAAGTTGCCGCCAAACCTGCCGCGTTTCGTGCGGGTCGGCGACTCGAACACATTCGTGTCGCTCGAAGATCTGATTTCGGCACATCTCGACACACTCTTTCCGGGCATGGAGATCGAAGAGATCCACCTGTTCCGAGTGACGCGCAATGCCGATCTTGCAGTCGACGATGAAGATGCGGAAGATCTGCTTGCCGCGGTGGAGTCGGAGCTCCGCCGGAGGCGCTTCGGCAAGGCCGTTCGACTCGAAGTGCACAGTGACATGCCGACGTCCATGCTCGAGTTGCTGCTCGATGAGCTCGACTTGACCAAGGACGACGTGTACAGGCATGAGTCATTCATCGACACCACATGCCTGAGTCAGTTGAGCGCGCTCGACATCCCGGCGTTGAAGTTCGTGCCGTGGAAGAGGGTCGTCGCAGGAAGGTTGTCGGTAGCAGAGGACAAAGGACAGTCGTTCTTCGATGTGATTCGTGAGCGTCAGTTGCTCGTTCACCACCCGAACGAGTCGTTCTCCTCATCCGTGGAGGCATTCGTCGAAGAAGCAGCGAAAGATCCCCACGTGCAGTCGATCAAGATGACGCTGTATCGCACGTCGGGAGATTCATCGATTGCCCGCCACTTGATCAAGGCTGCTGAGGCAGGCAAGCAGGTTGCCGCGGTGTTGGAACTGAAGGCACGGTTCGATGAGGCACGAAACGTGTCCTGGGCAAAGGAGTTGGAGTACGCGGGAGTACATGTCACCTATGGTCTGGTTGGCCTGAAGACACACGCCAAGTGCATCCTCGTGGTTCGTCAGGACGAAGATCGGGTACGTCGGTACGTTCACATTGGAACAGGTAACTACAACTCGGTCACTGCACGTGTATACGAAGACGTTGGCTACTTCACCTGCGAGGAGGAGATCGGCGCTGATGCCACCGACTTGTTCAACTTCCTCACTGGTTACGCCCGTGAACCCGAGTATCGGACGTTGATCGTGGCTCCTCATCAGTTGCGCCCACGGATCGTCGAACTGATCGATCGTGAAGCGACATTCGGTGCTGAAGGACGAATCGTGATGAAACTCAACTCGATTTCGGACCCCGAGGTGATTGAGGCGTTGTACCGTGCGAGCGAGGCAGGTGTTCAGATCGACCTCGTCATCCGCGGCATCTGTTGTTTGAGACCCGGAGTGGAAGGCATGTCATCGAACATTCGGGTGCGCTCGATCCTGGGCAGGTACCTGGAGCACTCTCGTCTCTATCGTTTCGAGCACGGTCAAGAGTCGGGCGACCCGCTCTACATCATGGGTTCGGCCGACATGATGGGTCGCAACCTGGATGGCCGTGTGGAGGTACTCGTGCCGCTGACGCATCCGAAGCATCGGGCGTGGTTGGACAAGGTTCTCGGCTTTCTCTTGGCTGAGGACGTCACACGGTTCGAACTCCATGCCGACAATCTGTGGACTCGGGAAGGTGACTTCGCGACGTATGGGGATGCCCAAGAGCGCCTGCACCGGTGGGTGTATTCCACCCAGATCCGCTGAGTGGGCACCCGTTCACTGTCTCGTTACCTGTCGTTAGGGCTCTGCTCACTGAGAGCAACTACCGTAATTCGCGTAACTGTCAGCCGAGAGGGGTGTTGAGAGTGGAAGAACTGCGACGAACGTTCCATCAAGAACTGGATGCGTTGCGCACCGACGTGGTTCGCATGGGCGCCCAAGTGATCGAGGCCATCCCGCGCGCCACCCAAGTGCTCTTGGCCGGCGACTTGGAAGGGGCGGATCTCATGGTCCAAGCCGACGACGAGATCGACGCACGGGCGGTCGACGTGGAAGACCGCTGTTTCCAGATGCTCGCGCTGCAGGCTCCTGTAGCGGGAGATTTGCGACAGCTGGTCGCAATCATCAAGATCACCGGCGAGTTGGAGCGTTCAGCCGATCTCACGGTGAACATCTGTAAGGCCGCACGCCGCATCTACGGCCACAACATCGATCCGGTTCTCCGCGGACTGATCAGCAAGATGAGCGATCAGGCTCAGCAGTTGTACGTGGCGGCGATGGAAGCGTTCGAAACCAACGATGCCGCGAAGGCTGCTGCGATCGATGACATGGACTCGTATCTCGATGGACTCCAACGGCAGTTCGTGCAGGAAATCTTCGAGAGCCACTCTCGCGAGAAGATCGACCTGCAAGTGGCTGTGCAGCTTGCAGTGGTGGCGCGCTTCTACGAGCGCATCGGGGACCACGCGGTGAATGTCGGTGACCGCACGCGATTCTTGCTCACTGGTTGGGTACCAGAACTCAAGGGTGCCGCTCGGTACAAGGCCAAGCAGGACTCCGACGACAACACCTGATCGATCCATCCTGTGAACACCGTCGCGTGGATAGCGATTCTCGTTGCGGTGGGATCCATCTCATTTGTCGCAGGACGAACATTCGTCAGGAGTTCGCATCGAGAAGTGGTGCAACCAATTGGCAACGAGATTGAATCTGACGACGCGCTGGCACAACTTCAGGTCCTGATCGATCACTTGCCGATGGGAGTGACGCTCTTTCGTCAAGATGGTGAGGTCATGTTGAGAAATTCCATGGCGCAGTCGGTGTCTGGGGTGCGACACATCGATGCATTGGTCGATGACGCAGTGGAGCGTTTGGCGCTTGCCACGTCCGTCGGCACCTCGAATGAGACGACATTGACCGTCACCGGGCCACCCTCGCGCAACTATGCGCTTTCGTCTTCACGCATGGAGTCGGGCGAAGTAATGGTGTTCGTCGATGATGTGACGACACGAGAGCGCATGGAGTCGATGCGTCGGGACTTCGTGGCGAATCTGAGTCACGAACTGAAGACACCCTTGGGCGGTATGGCCGCCTTGAGTGACTCGATGATTGGGGAGACTGATCCTGCAGTGATCGCACGGCTTGCGGAACGTGTGGCGAGTGAGGCGCAACGGATGTCGACGGTGATCGATGATTTGCTGGACTTGTCCCGCATCGAGTCTCGGGCGGACGTGCGATTCGAAGAAGTGGATGTCGCCGCGATCGTCAATGAGGCCGTCTCACTGCAACGTCTCAATGCAGATGCTGCCGGAATCCGTTTGGAAGTAGATGCGCCACGGCTCGATTCGATTCGTGTGGATCGAACCCAGATGTTGTCGGCCATCTCGAACTTGGTGGAGAACGCGATCAAGTACAGCGAACGTGGTGACTCGGTGAAGATCTACTTGAGCAATGGAGACGCAGTCAAGATCGAGGTTGCTGACGAGGGGATCGGAATCGCCCAAGCCGATCTCGAGCGGATTTTCGAACGCTTCTATCGAGTCGATCGGGCACGTAGTCGTGCAACGGGTGGAACGGGGCTCGGTTTGGCGATCGCCAAGCACGCAGTGGAAAACAACGGCGGATCGATCATGGTGAGGTCGACTGAAGGTCAGGGTTCGACTTTCACCATCACTCTTCCGCGTGGAGGTGCACGTTGAGCGGATTGTCATCCCGTGTGATGTTGGTGGAAGATGAAGAGGCATTCATCGAGGCCTTGCAGGTTGGTCTTGCCCGTGAAGGTTTCGAAGTCGTCGTCGCTCGCGATGGAGCCGAGGCGTTGGCGAAGTTCGACGAGTGGAACCCCGACATCATGCTGCTCGACGTGATGTTGCCGAAAGTGTCGGGAACCGACGTCTGCCGTGAGATCCGCAAGAAGAGCCAGGTGCCGATCATCATCGTGTCGGCGAAGGGATCGGAAGTCGACGCGGTGGTCGGACTCGAGGTAGGCGCAGACGACTACATCGTGAAGCCATATCGCCTCCGTGAATTGGTGGCTCGAATGCGTGCCGTCATGCGCCGCAGTTCGCTCACCCAAACGGAGATAGACGATGTGGGGTACGGCGCCATTCGAGTGGGTGATGTGACGATTGATCCCGAGCGGCACGTCGTAACCATCCGCGACGAGGTAGTGAAGCTGCCGCTCAAGGAGTTCGAGCTGCTGTACGTGCTCATGGTGAACGCCGGAAAGGTGATGACCAGGGAGAATCTCATCGACCGCGTGTGGGGGTCCGATTACTTCGGCGACACGAAGACGCTGGACGTGCACATCAAGCGTCTTCGCTCGAAAGTGGAGAGTGACCCAGCCAACCCGGTGAACATCGTGACCATCCGAGGTCTTGGCTACAAGTATGAAAAACTGACGCGATAGTCAGTAGTAGATCAGGACTCCCACCCGTCTCGCCGCTCACGCGGCTGTCGCGCGTCCATGGATTCATGGTTGCGGGCGAGGCTGCCCTTGCCGTTTCGTTGGCTGACTCGTTGTTCCTGTCGATCAGTCCCGACGCTGCACGTTCGCAAGTGTTGCTCTTTCTGGCCATCAGTCTTGCGCCATTCGCCGTTTTGGCTCCGTTGATCGGGCCGTTCATTGATCGGCTTCCCGGCGGACGCCGACTCACGGTGAGTGGAGTCGGTGTCCTGCGGGCACTGATTTTGCTCGGGATGATGCGGTACCTCGACTCATTGGCGCTGTTCCCACTCGCCTTTGCCTCGCTCGTCTTGGCCAAGGTGTACGTGGTGTCGCGGTCAGCGATCGTGCCGACAGTGGTGAATGGCGATGAGGAGCTCGTGTCCGCAAACGGCAAACTCGGGCGCCTCGGTGGCGTGGTGGGTGTCGTGGCAGGAGCACCGGCTGCGCTCCTGCAGTTGATCGACTCGCGATGGTCGCTTGCATTCTCCGCATTGTGTTTTGCACTCGCTGCGACTTCCGCACTGGCGTTACCGAAGAAGGTGGCTGCTGCAGTTCAACCTGCCAGCAACGCAGAAGTGCGCGAGTTGCACTTGCCAGAGGTGCGCTGGGCCGCATTCGCGATGCTCGTGCTGCGAGCATCCGTGGGGTTCGTGTTCTTTCATCTCGCCTTCTGGTTCCGTGATCAGAAAGCGGGCACCGCCTGGTTCGGCTTGGGAGTGGCGGTGCTTTCCGTGTCGATCTTCCTTGCGAATTCGATTGGCCCGGTTTTGCGCAGGAAGATGAGCGAACGGACCATCCTCGATGCCGCTCTCGTCGTGCTCTCAGTTTCTGCATTGATTGCAGGTTTCTTTGGCGGCGTGACATGGGGAATCGTGATCATCGGAGTGGTCAATGCAATGGCTGCGATCGGCAAGCTGGCGTTTGAGTCCATCGTGCAAGCAAAGGCTCCGGATGCAAACAGGGCGAGAGCGTTCACCCGCTACGAGACACGAAATCAGTTGGCATGGGTAGCTGCGGGACTCTTGGCGGTGATCATCACGCCATCAGATCAAGTGGGTTTCGTGCTCGTGGGTGTGGCGAGTGGACTCGCTGCCGCTTACTACCTGTATTCCTCTTAGGTCACTGCACGTCGAGGCGCGCGAGCCACAACCCCGGTGCAACGAGCTCGTTCGG